>NZ_JBEYYC010000033.1:0-98847 GCF_040645355.1 Streptomyces sp. NPDC046805
CGCGTCCAAACCCCCCCCCCGCCGCGCGGGCCGGGCCGGGGGGGGCGGGCCCCGGCCGGGGGGTCCCCCCCCCCGCGTTACCCCCCCCCCCCTCCCCGCCCCCCGGGGGGGGGGCGCCCCGCGGCGCCGGCGCGGGGGAGGCCCCCGCACTCCGCCGAGCCTGCGCGTCCCGCCCGCTGCTCAGGCCACCGGCGCGATCGAGCGTCCCGCCCACTGGGGTGCCGGTTCCACCAGTGCGGTGAAGCGGTCGCGGACATCACCGGGGAACTGTGTTGCCTGGCCAGCCTGTTGGTCGACGTGGACGGCCAGGAGCTCGGTCGTCGCCACCGGGGTGGCTTCGGGGGAGGGGTCCGTCGTCTCGTCCGGCACGACGTACATCTCGTGCGTGAAGCGCGCCTTCTTCGCCGCGGCTCCCAACACCCGTGTACGGATGGCGAGATGGGCGCCCTCGGGGACGTCGCGCAGATAGCGGATGTGCGACTCGACGGTGTAGAGGGAGCAGCCCGTCGACTCGCGGTAGGCGGAGTGCAGCCCCGTCTCGATCATCAGGGCATCGGTGGCGTGGCCGAACGCGAGCACGTAGAAGGCCTCACTCATATGGCCGTTGTAGTCGATCCACTCGGGGCGGACCCTGCGGTGCAGCAGCGGGAGCCGGCTCGGTGCTTCGGTCATCGCGGGTCCGCCTTGCGCTCCAGGCGGCCGGTGGCGCGCAGTACGTCGATGACACCCTGGTCGCGCAGCGCCACCAGCTCGGCGATGCTGCGTCCGTCGGCCGCCACGTCGCAGCCGGCGACCACTGCGTCGTACAACTCCTTGTCCAGCTCCGGTGCTTGGAGTCTGGTCCACGGTGACTTCAGCGACGGGCCGAAATGGTCCAGCATGTGCGCCATGCCGCCCTCGCCGCCCGCCAGCGCGAACGTCAGCATCGGGCCCATGAACGCCCACCGCAGCCCCGGGCCCTCGGTGATCGAGGTGTCGATCTCCTGAACCGTCGCCTCACCGTTCGCGACCATGTGCAACGCCTCCCGCCACAAGGCCTCCTGGAGCCGGTTCGCGATGAACCCCGGGACCTCCCGGTCCATCGTGATCACCGTCTTGCCCGCGGCCTCGTAGAAGCGCGCGGCCCATGCGACGGCCGGCGCGTCAGTGCGCTCGCCGCCGACGACCTCGACCAGCGGGATGAGGTACGGCGGATTGAACGGATGCCCCACGACCAGGCGCGCCGGATCGGCCGCCGTGGTCTGCATGTCCGTCATCGGGTAGCCCGACGTGGATGAGGCGATCACGACGCCCGCCGGGGTCGCCGCGTCCAGGCGGGCCAGCAGATCACGCTTGAGGTCCAGGTCCTCGGGCGCGCTCTCCTGCACGAACTCCGCGTCGGCTACGGCCTGTTCGAGCGTGTCGGCGACCGTGAGGCGGTCCGGGGATGCGCCGTCGGCGAGACCGAGCTGCGTCAGGGCGGGCCACGCCGCCGCGACGAGCCTGCGCAGCTTGTCCTCGGCGTCGGGCGCCGGGTCCCAGGCGGTCACGTCGTAGCCGCGGGCCAGGAAGTGGGCGACCCAGCCGCCGCCGATCACGCCGGAGCCGACACAGGCGACACGACGTACGTCCTCGGGAGCGACGGGAGCGGCGGCCGGGGAGGTCGGGTTGGTGGGTGTGGTGGGGGAGGTCATCGGCGGTCCCCCTTCTTCAGGCCGAGCATCGAGCGTGCCTCGTCCGGCGTCGCGACGCGTGCCCCCATCGACTCGGTGATCGTCACCGCGCGCTCCACGAGCTGGGCGTTGGTCGCCTTGTTGCCCTTGCCCAGATACAGGTTGTCCTCCAGGCCGACCCGCACATGCCCGCCCAGCAGGATGGACTGCGCCACCCACGGCATCTGCATCCGGCCCAGCGCGAAGCTCGCCCAACGGGCGCCTTCCGGAAGCATGTTGACCATCGACTGCAGCACGCCGGGGTCGGCCGGCGCGCCCCACGGGATGCCCATGCACAGCTGGAACACCGTCGGGTCGTCGAGCAGCCCTTCTGCGAGCAGTTGCTTGGCGAACCACAGTTGGCCGGTGTCGAAGATCTCCAACTCGGGCCGCACGCCGAGGTCTTGGACGCGCTTGGCGCCCGCGCGCAGCATGTCGGGTGTGGAGACGTACAGGTTCGAGCCGTCGCCGAAGTTCAGCGAACCGCAGTCCAGCGTGCAGATGTCGGGGAGTAGGTCCTCGACGTGGGGGAGGCGGTCGAGGCCGCCGACGAGGTCGGTGCCGGGCAGGGGGAAGCCCGCGAGTGGGTCGTCCGGGTCGATGACCAGGTCGCCGCCCATGCCGGCGGTCAGATTGATGACGACGTCGGTGCCGGTCTCCTTGATGCGTTCCACGACCTCCCGGTACAGCTTCGGGTCACGGGAGGGGGCACCGGTCTCGGGATCGCGCACGTGGATGTGGACGGCGGCCGCGCCCGCCTCGGCCGCCTCTACCGCGTTGCGGGCTATCTGCTCGGGGGTGACCGGTACGTGGGGGCTCTTGCGGACGGTGTCGCCCGCGCCGGTCAGGGCGCAGGTGACGATGACGTTCTCGGTGACGGGCATGTGGGGGCCTCCCAAAATCCAGCCCCTGGCGGCGTTCGGGGAGCGGGGTCCGGGGCGGAGCCCCGTGTCCCTCGCACCGTCGGGGGCGAGTCGCTTGTTCGTGGGTTCGGGTTCGGGTTCGTCGTAGCCGGTCGCGATCACAGGGCGGAGCCGCGCGCGGACACCGCCCAGCGCCCCCTGGCAGGCCCCTACGGGGCCACCAGGAGCGCGGACCTGATGTGTGCCTCCAGCGCCGCATGCATGGCATCCGCACCCTCTGCACCATCAGCACCGGTGGTGCCGGACGCCAGTACCTGTGTCGCGAGGCCGTCGATCAGGGCGGTCAGTGTCAGCGCCGCCGCCTCGGGAGCGACCGTCGCGCGGAACACCCCCTGTGCGACGCCTCTCCTGACGACGTCGGCGACGGTCTCGCGCCACTGCTGGTAGTACTCGGTGTGCAGCCGGCCCACCGCGGTGGAGCGTGCGGCCTCGGCCCACAGGTCGAGCCAGACCGCCCACTGGCGGCGCTGCTGATCGGTGCGCGGCGTCTGCAGGGCGATGAGCTGACGCAGCTCCGCCGCCGCGTCGTCCGCCTCGGCGAGCCGGGCGGCGCGGCGCGCGGTGTCCTCGTCCATACACCAGCGCACCGCCGCCTCCAGGAGATCGGCGCGGCCGGGGAAGTGGTAGTGGATCGCGGCGGTGCTGGTGGCGCAGGCGCGCGCGATGTCCGCGACCCGCACCGCGTGGAAACCGTGCTCGGCGATGAGCCGGACCGTCTCACGGACGATCTGCAGCGGCCGCCCGCCCTCGACCGGCGCGGCGGGGGTGGCCGCCGGCCGACCTGCGGCGCGCGTACCGAGCAGCAGGCCCGCATCCAGGCCTCCCTCGTCGGCGATCCGCGCCAGCTCCGCGGCCGTGAAGCGGCGGGTACCGCTCAGCGAACGCGACAGCTTGGAGGGATCCATGACGATGCGGCGCGCGAACTCACGCTGGCTGACGCCCGCGGCCGCGATGACCTCACGGACCCGGGCTGCGGTGTCGGCGGCCTGCGCGGCGCCGGAGACGTCCTCGGTTTCCACGAGCCACGACCCTAACCACGTGTTGAGAAAAACTCAACACAGGTATCCACAATCAGCCTGTTCCGTAAGGCATTGCGCTCCTGACTTTCTCATCAGTCAGGAGCGCAACGGCAAGGGCGTCCGACCCTCCGCACCCTTCCTGCCGTCCGGCCCCACCGCCACCAGCACCAGCTCGCGCCCCCGTCCTGCACACTGCCGAGACCGCACCGCCGAAGAGAATCCCACCGAGGCAAGCGCCGATCTGCTGCGCGCGATGCCGGGAGAGGGGTGTCACAGTGATCTGTGACTGACTGACTGACTGAGAGGAGCGGGAGGCAATGGGGGACTGCTATGAGCGGATCGTCGATGTCGAGGTGACCGGTGAGGAAGCCGGTCCGCTTGCGGAGCGGATGGTTGCCTGGATGGTCACCGAGGGTCTGATCACCCGCGAGCTGTCCCGTGACGGGTTTTACCGGGACTCTTGTAGAAAGCCCCGGCGTTCACGCCGGGGATGAATGCATCTCAAGACTGTTCTGACCTGCGCTTCAGAGCGGGTGTTGTTGCTGCTCGATGTACTGACGGACGATCGCCAATGGTGCTCCGCCGCACGATGCGGAGAAATACGAGGGCGACCACAGGTGCCCGTGCATGACGGCGCGGTTGATCCGGCCGGTGAACTCCTGCCGTATCCGGCGGGCGGAGACCCCCTTGAGGCTGTTGACCAGCTTGGGGCCACCACTCTCCGCCGGCTTCTGTGCGACGTTCAGCCAGCAGCTAGGGCACCGCACAGTGGAGCACATGGGCAAGTTCTGACAGGAGCGCCAACACACCGGGTGCCCGGTGGCCTTCTGGTGCGCGGTGGCGTGCTGGGCGGGGGAGTCGTCGCAGCAGCCGCTGTGCCCGCACCGCGCACGGCGCCGCAGATGGAACCATCACCCGCCGGCCGCCTCGCACTCCACGCAGCCGGTACCGCTCGGGGGGACGCTCGGACCGATCGCGGCATCGGTGCTCATGAGGGCTCCCCGGGTGTCTCGGCGGTCAGGGGGAGCAGGGCCTGGAAGCGGGTGTCGCCCGGCTCCGACTCGAACTGGAGGCTTCCGCGGTGCTTGTCGACGATGATCCGCCGGGAGATGTCCAGCCCGAGCCCGGTGCCCTGGCCCAGCGGCTTGGTGGTGAAGAAGGGATCGAAGACGCGGCTGCGGATCTCAGGGGGGACGCCCGGACCGGTGTCACGGAACTCGACCAGCACCCGCTCGTGGTCCACCAGCGCCGTTCTGACCGTCAACGTGCCTTGCCCGCCTGCGCTGTTGATGGCGGAGACCGCGTTGTCGAGCAGGTTGGTCCACACCTGATTGAGCTGCGCCGGGTATGCGGGGATCCGCGGGAGCGTTCGGTCGTACTCCTTGACGACCTCGATCCGCGGTCCGATCTTGCCCGACAGCATCAGCAGCGTACTGTCGAGGAGTTGGTGCACGTCCACGACCTGGTAGGGCGCCCGGTCCAGCTGCGTGTACTGCTTGGCCGCGTCGACGAGGGCCGAGACGCGGGTGGTGGAGTCCTCGATCTCGTTCATCAACAATTCCGTCTCGACGGTGCAGTTGAGCCAGCCCACCGCGCCGGACAGCATCTCCTCGTCTACCGCCGTCGCGACCTGCTCCAGCCAGTCGGTGTCGAGCCCGGCCTGCACGAAGGCGGGCGCGAGCTGCCAGCCGTGGTCGATGCCGTGGTCCTCCAGCCAGTCGGCGAGCGCGTCCTCCCGGTCGGCCGTCTCCAGCGGGCCGAGGGCGGTCGTCTTGGCGACGCGCTCGGCGGTTCGGTCCTGGATCTCCACAAGATCTTCCAGCATCTCGCGGGAGAAGGGGCCTTCGGCGAGGGCGGCCAGTTTGTGCCGCATCTTGGCCACCCTTTCCCGCAGCGTCGCGGTGGCCCGGACGGCCGCCGCCGCTGGGTTGTTGAGCTCGTGCGTGAGACCGGCCGACAACGAGCCGAGCGCCAGGAGCCGTTCGTGCTGGCCGATGGCCGCCTGCACGCTCTTGGAACCGAAGAACAGCCCCTCCAGCAGATGCACCGGCATGGGGAACCACTCCTGCATGACGGCGGCGAACGTGTCGGCGGGCAGCACGAAGAAGCGCGTCGGCTCCGTCACCCGCATCGAGTTGTTGTAGACCTGACGTACCCGGTCCCCGAGGTACGCCTGAACGGCACCGCCGTACACCCCGCGCTGCGAGGTTCGGGAGACTTCCACGTCGTCGTCGCCGACCCGGCGCGAGAGCACGACGGTGCCCTCGATCATCACGTAGAAGCAGTCGGCGGGGTCACTCTCGGCGTACACGGGCCCGGGCTCGAACAGCTCCACCCGCCCTTCGGAGCACAACCGCCCCAGCTGTTGCGGCGCGAGCTGCTCGAACAGGAACAGCGAGCCGATCTCCTCCGGGTTGCACGGCATCTGTGGCCTGTTCATGACTGCTCCAGATAACGGTGGACGAGCATCACGGCCATGGCCCCCTCTCCGACGGCGGACGCGACGCGCTTGGCTGACTCGGCGCGGGCGTCGCCCGCCACGAACACGCCGGGAACGCTGGTCTCCAGGTGGTACGGCGGCCGGTCCAGCTCCCAGCCCGGCGGCGGCCGGCCGTCCGCGGTCAGGTCGGGGCCGGCCAGGATGAACCCGCGCTCGTCGCGCAGCACCGTGTCGTCCAGCCAGTCGGTCAGCGGGGCCGCTCCGATGAACACGAACATCCACTCGGCGTCGACCCGTTCCCGCTCCCCGGTCAGCCGGTGCCGCAGCGTCAGCTGCTCCAAATGGTCCGAGCCGTGCGCCTCCTCGACGACCGTGTGGCGGCGCACCGAGATGTTGGGGGCCTCCTCGATCTGCTGGATCAGGTAGTACGACATCGACGCGGACAGGTCGGGGCCGCGCACCAGCAGCGTGACCGACTTGGCGTGCCGGGACAGGTACATCGCCGCCTGGCCCGCCGAGTTGGCGCCGCCGACGATGTACACGTCGTGGCCCTGGCAGGCGGCGGCCTCGGTCAGCGCCGAACCGTAGAACACCCCGCAGCCGGTCAGGTCGTCGGTGCCCGGCGCCGCCAGCTGCCGGTACTGCACACCGGTCGCCAGGATCACGCTGTGCGCCCCGATGGCCGAGCCGTCCGCGAACCGTACGACGCGTGCCGCCCCGTTGACCTCCAGTGCTGTCACCTCGCGCGCGGTGAGGATCTCGGCGCCGAACCTGGCGGCCTGCCGCCGGGCCCGCTCGGTGAGCTGGGCGCCGGAGACGCCGTCGGGGAAGCCGAGATAGTTCTCGATCCGGGAGCTCTGCCCGGCCTGGCCGCCTGTCGCCGACCGCTCCACCAGCACCGTCCGAAGCCCCTCCGACGCCCCGTACACGGCCGCGCCCAGTCCGGCCGGGCCGCCGCCGATGACGACGAGGTCGTAGAAGTCCGCCGTCGGCGTCGTCGCCAGGCCTACGTGCGCGGCCAGCTGGGGAGCATCCGGCTCGACCAGGACCGTGCAGTCCGGGGTGATCACCAGTGGCAGCCGCTGCCCGTCCCGCCCGGCCGCGGCCAGCAGCCGCTGTCCTTCCGGCTCGTCGACCGAGTACCAGCGGTACGGCACCTGGTTGCGGGCGAGGAACTCGCGCACCTCCGAGGAGCGCGCCGACCAGCGGTGCCCGACGACCTTGGTGCTGGGCACGGGCCGGCGGTCACGGGTGCGCCACGCCTGGAGGAGGTCGTCCACCACCGGATAGAGCTTCTCCTCCGGAGGGTCCCAGGGCTTGAGCAGGTAGTGATCGAGGTCCACGACGTTGATCGCGTCGATCGCCGCGTTCGTGTCCGCGTATGCGGTCAGCAGCACCCGCCGGGCGTCCGGGCACAGGTCCAGGGCCTGCTCCAGGAAATCGATGCCGTTCATCTGCGGCATCCGGTAGTCCGCCAGGATCACGGCCACCAGGTCGCCGCGCAGGGTCAGCTCGCCCAGTGCCTCCAGTGCCGACGGGCCGGACTCCGCGCGCACGATCCGGTACGCCTCGCCGTAGCGGCGCCGCAGGTCCCGGGCGACGGCGCGGGAGACTCCCGGATCGTCGTCCACGGTCATGATGACGGTTCGCGCTGCGTCGGCGGCCTGTGCCATACCTCTTCCACCCCGAGCCTGAGGAGCCAGGGGACGGTGTCGTCGCCTGTCGCCGCACCGGTTCCCGCCCATCGTATGTGCGATTGGGTGACTTTGCCCGGGTGTGCCGGAGTGTGCGCCGCCCGGTGAAGGCCGGCCCCGGGCGGTTCCCGCCCGTATGAGGCGATCGACGCCGGGGACCGGGGGAGCGGGACGGGCGAGGACGTCAGGCCGCGCGCTCCGGTGCCTGCTCGGTTGCCTGCCGTACGGAGCCGCGGTGCAGCGGCCCGTGGCCCGGCAGGAGCAGGTCGCCGTCGAGGCCGGCGATCAGTTCCATTGAGGCGGTCGCGCGGGCACGGGGCTGTCGTGGAACATGCGGGGCAGCAGTTGCGGTCCCTCGACGCGGGACGTGGCGTGGCCGCTCACCAGGGCGTCACCGGAGATGGCGACGCCCGCGTCGGGCAGCTGGTAGACGGCGTGCTCGGCCGTGTGGCCGGGGTGTGCACCGGGATGGGCCGGCCCGGCAGATCGAGGGCGCCCCCGGCCGGGAAAGCCTCGGGGGCGGTGACGGGATCTTCCGGCAGGCTCGCGGAGCCAGAGGATGAGTGCGGCAAGTCGGGGGCCGTCGAGGTAGCGGGCGGCCAGTTCGTCGAAGCGTGTGGCGATGGCCCGGAACTGTTTGAGCCTGCTGAGGCAGCGTTCGACCACGTTGCGGGCCTTGTAGCGTTCGGCGTCGAAGGCTGGAGGTCGACCGCCGGCCGATCCGCGGCGGGCCCGGTCGGCCGTCAGGTCGGCGCGTTCGGGCTAGCGCGCCACGCGGTAGCGGAGGTAGACAACTCTTGAGCTGAAGGTGCGGGTCTCGACGAGTTCGAGATCCACCCGGCGCTCGTGCCGGGGGAAGAACGGAGTGCCCCCGCCAACCAGCACCGGGTAGACCCTGGCCCGGTACTCGTCGATCAGACCCAACGCGGCCGCCTCGGCGGCGAGGGTCGCGCCGCCGATCGCGATGTCACCCTCTCCCGCCTCGGCTCGCAACCGCTCGATCTCCTCCGCCAGGCCGCCGGAGGCCAGGCGGGCATTGCCCTGCAGCGCCGACAACGTGGTGGAAAACACCACCTTGGGAAGCGACTTCCAGATCGCGGCAAACTCGAGCGTCGAGAAGTCGAGCGATGGATTCTGGTCGGCGGTCTACCAGTACAGCATCGTCTCGTACAGCCGTCGTCCCAACAGGTGGACGCCGACTTCTCGCACCTCGTCGGTGGCGAGGCGAAAGACCTCCTCGTCGGGCGGCGTCCAGCCGAAGTCGCCGTCCGGCCCGACGATGTAGCCGTCAAGTGAGACGCCCATCGAATAGGTCACGCTGCGCATCACAAATCCTCCTCGGCAACGGGTTCGACAGTACGACCGCCGGACGCCGCAGGACTCATCGCGACTCGCGGGATCCCCTGGGCCGAGTCACCTCACGAGATCATTTCGTTGAGAAAACCACGTCGGCGGTTTCCTGGTTGGTGAGATGGACGCGGGCGCGTTCGGCGTAAGCTCACGAAGCCTCTGGTGAAGACGGTTCTTCTTGGTCGACACCCCCCTACCAGGATCTACACCGCGCTGTCAGCCCAACTAGCAAGCACTCTCGATAAGTTGGGGAAGACTCACTCACCGACTGACATGGGGTGGCCGTGCCGTCCGAGACCGGTTCGCAGTCCGTCAGGGAAGTCGCCCGCCGCATCGTGGATCTCGTGCTCACCGAGGACGACGTCTACCTCGACAGCCTCCCGGAGGACGTCGAGGCCTCCATCGCCGTTCTGTTGATCGAGGTGGCGAGGATGCTGGGCGAGCCTACTGGCGACAAGGAGTTCCGGGGCAGCGTCCGGCTCCTGCTGGAGGTGGGCGCGGACGTGGCTGCCCGCATGCCGAGCGAGCTGCGTGAGCTGTTCGAGGAGCTGCGCTTCGCAATGCGGGGCGTAACCGTGCGCTGAACGGTATTCCGGACGAGAGAGCTGGTCGAGGCTGGGCAGAACGGGACCTGGGCAGGGTGCCGTTCAACCGAGTTGCCGCCCGTCAGGCGACGAACTTGACCGCCTCATGACCTAGACCCTGGAGGAGATCGCTTCGGCCAGGGCCGGGCCGGGGCAGCGGCCGAGCTGGCTGCCGCGTTCGCCGCACGCGACTGGCTCGGCGACAAGGACCGAGGGCAGCCGTTCAGTCCGACACAGTCATGCGACGTCGAAGAGGGGGATCATCTGGTCGGGCAGTCCTTCGAGGGGTTGTTCTGTCCAGATGGTCTTGCCGTGCTGGCTGTAGCGGCTGCCCCAGCGGCTGGTGCATTTGGCCACGATGAACAGTCCCCTTCCTCCCTCGTCAGTGGGTGCGGCCCTGAGGAGGCGTGGCTGGGTATTACTCGGGTCGGCGACTTCGCAGATCAGCACATTCTCGCGGATGAGCCGCAGTCCTACCGGACCGCCGGCGTACCGGATGGCGTTCGTCACCAGTTCGCTGACGACCAGTTCAGTACTGAGGACCAAGTCATCCAGTTCCCAGAGCTCCAGCTGCCTTGTGACAGATTCTCTGGCGTCCGCGACTGAAGCCGGCTCCGCGGGGAACTGCCAGCTCGCCGTGTTTTCTTCGGGGATGATCCGGGTGCGGGCCAGCAGAAGTGCTACGTCGTCGCGTGAGGGTCGGTCGGTGGGATCGCCAATGAGATCACGGCCGATGGCGGCCAGGCTCTGGTCGGATCCGGTCAGGACTGCAAGACGGTTCGTGAGTCGCTCCATCCCATGGACGATGTTGTATCCCTCCAGTCCGAAGAGTCCGTCGGTGTACAGGGCGAGGACGCTGCCGGCCTGCAGGGTCACTGTGCTGGACTCGAACGGCACACCGCCGACGCCCAAGGGGGGACCGGGGGAGATATCGATGTGTCGCGCGGTGCCGTCCGGGCCGACGACGACGGGGGGAGGCTGTCCGGCACTGGCCAGCGTGCAGGTACCCGCTATCGGGTCGTAGACGGCGTACAGGCAGGTGGCGCCGACAGCGTCACGCTGCTCGTCGGGAGTCTCGGCGGCCAAGCGCTGGACCAGGTCTTCGACACGCGTGAGGACCTCTGCTGGGTCGAGTTCCAGGTCGGCGAAGGTCTGGACGGCGGTGCGCAGGCGCCCCATGGTGGCGGTGGCGGACAGCCCGTGACCGATGACGTCACCGATGACGAGGGCGACCCGCAATGAGGGCAGGGCGATGGCGTCGAACCAGTCGCCGCTGATTCCGACACCGCTGGCTGCCGGGTGGTAGATGCCTGCGGTTTCCAGGCCGGCGGTGTCGGTCTCGGCGCGTGGCAGCAGCCGTTCCTGCAATGCAGCCGCCGCGCGGTGCTCGCGGGTGTAGCGCCGCGCGTTGTCGATACCCAGAGCGGCCCGTGAGGCGATCTCCGTCAGCAAAGACCGTTCGCTGTCGTCCAAAGGATCCGGCCGCTTCGTCCGCCAGACCGACACGGTGCCGAGCAGCCGACCGCGTGCGAGCAGCGGGGCGACCGCGACGGAATGCCCGAGTACGGGCAAGAGCCGTTCGGTTGCACGCGGATCCCTGAGGGCATCGGCCAGGGCCTCACCATCCAGCGTCAGGGCCTGGCCCAGCTGGAGCTGGTGTATATGCGCGCCCCTGAACGGTTCGGTCAGCGTCTTCCCCGCTCCGGGCAGGCCTTGAGGCCAGTCCTCTGAGCCTGATGAAGTTGCGATCCGGACCAGATGCGGGGGCATCCCCTCGATGATGTTCCGAGGCTCGTCACCCACGAGTACTGAGTCGGAGACGTCCACCGCGGTGAGATCCCCCAGTTCAGGAACGAGCACGTCGGCCAGTTCCTGTGCGGTGCTGACAACGTCCAGACGGGAGCCGATCCGCAGGGCGGCTTCGTGCCGCAGATCCATCTGTCGTCGGATCCTTTGCTGCGCTGTGGTGTCGTTGACGGTCACGGCTATGCCGGAGGGGGTGCCGTGGATGTCCTGCAGTCTGAATGCAGACACCGAGAGATCCCACTGATGTCCCGTAACCGTCGAGGAGTGGATTTCCAATCTCTTGCGGATGAATGGAACCCCGGTTTCCATCACCTCCCGAAACAGGAGCTCGATCATCTCGGCGTCCTCTGCAATAATCACATCCTTCAGGCGGGTTCCTGGAAAAAGAGGTGGCCCTTCAAACATTTCCGACCTGATGTTCGTCCGCACCACGTTCATGTCTGCGTCGTGAATTGCAATGCCCATTTGATCTTGGGCTAGCAGGGCCCGCAAAAATGAGCCACCGATGTCCCAGTCGCCTGTGGTGCCGACCGGGGCGGCCATGACCAGGTATTCGTCGGCGGTGCCGTTCAGGGGCAGCACCCGGAAGTCCACATCGACGGTGCCGCCTGATCCGAGGCGAAGCGGCACGACACCCTCGGAGGGTAGATGCCCTGCGCCGCCATCTGCGCACGTGGGTGGGGCTTCGGCCACAAGGTCCCGGATCGGCCGGCCGCAGACCTGCTGCGCCGCGCGGCCGAGCAGGTCAGCCGCGGTCGACGACCAGCGGATCACTCTCCCCTCCCGGTCTACGACCGCTGCCGCGACGTCGAGAAGAGGTGACCGCTGCCCGTGACAATTGCTGCCAACCTTGTCCATCCAAGGGCTCCTGCACAAAAACATGTCTCAGGCGCTGATCTCATTGTGCTCCTGTGCCCCTTCTCGCGCGAGAGGTGAGCCTGTCGGCAATGACGCGCCCACAGGGGAAATGGGCGGCCGGGACGTGCAGAGGCGCGCACCTCGAGGTGAACTCCCCGGCACTGTCAGCACGGTGTTGCCATTTGATATGCGACACAGGTTTTGGAGTGAATGAGCGTCGAGTGGAACAGCCTGGTGGAGACGCCTGCCGCTTGAGGGTGTTAACCTCCTCGAGGAATTCCGCCGTTCACGGCTTCGGCTGACCTGCGGTCTTCCTGGTCGCCCCTGGGGTGCATCGCCCGGTCGGCGCGCAGCAACGGGCCACGGTCGCGGCATGCAATTCATCGCTACGAGCGTCGGCGGCCACGTTAGCGGCGACGGCGACACACCGCGTCTGCTCCGGAAGGCACCCTGCTCGCCTACGTGAGATGCCGACATGCCAACGTGCAAGAGGTGAAGTTCTTGCCTGCCCACCCGCTTGGCGGCGCGGATGCTCCTCGACCCGCCGGCGCGCCACGGAAGTCCTGGGCAGGGTCGCGGCGCGCCAGCGGTGTAGGCCGTGAGGGACGGGTCAGGCCACGGAGCGCTCCGCTGTCTTCTTGCCCTTGACGGTCGCGTCCAGCAGGGCGCGCTCGCGGGATGCCTCGAAGAGCGGGACCAGTTCGGCCATGGCCGGGTTGTGGGGGGCCATGGTCAGCTCCGGGACGATGAAGTCGAGGTCCAGGCCGAGGGTGTCGGCGAGGACCGCCTGCAGGTAGTTCTGTACGTACTCGTAGCCCTCGCGCGGGGTACCCGGCGCGTAGGAGCCGCCGCGGCTGGCGACGACGGTGACCGGGGTGCCCGTGATCTTCGAGTCCTCGGTCGCGATAGTGCGGTCGGCCAGGATCACATTGTCCAGCCATGCCTTGAGGGTCGAAGGGATTGAGAGGTTGTACATCGGTGCGCCGATCAGCACGGCGTCCGCCGACTCCAGCTCCTCGATGAGCTTCACGCGCTCGGCGAAGGCGGCCGCCTGCTCCTGGGTATGCGCACCCGGATCGACGAAACCGGCGGTGTGGGCCACGGCGGTGATATGCGGGACGGGGTGCGCGGCGAGGTCGCGGTAGACGACCGTCCCCTGGGGGTGCTGCTCCTGCCAGGCCTTGCGGAAAGCGTCGGTGACGGCGCGGGAGGCGGAGGCGTCGCCGGGGAACACGGACGAGTCGATGTGGAGAAGGGTGGCCATGAGGGGCTCCAGATAAGCAGATGGGGATGCCCGGACAGCGCTATGAGCGCACCGGCTGACAATTCGTACTCAGCTACCCAAAGCTGGGGGATCCTCGTAGCCGAGCACCCTGTGAGCTTCCGATCTTCATGGGCGATGCACAAACAGGGGGTGCGTTACTTACTTTTCGTAAGCTGAGTTGAGGGCAGTGTCGAGAAGGTGCCGATGCCCGCATGCCTGCGAAAGCCTGGTGGGTGCGTCGAGTTGCAGAGAGGGCGCCATGTGCCGGCCCGGGCTGGCTGGCCGGTAGGGCGTGCGGGCTGCTTCCTCGTCGACATGGGTGTGGCTGGCCTGACGTCAGAACGAATCCGTGGTGGCTGGTTGGCGGAAGCCGATGTCAGTGCCGGATGACGTTGTTCGTGCCGCCGGTTCGGATCAAAGCGGCGCGGGCCTGGGGCGACGTGGTCGCGCTGCTCTCGGGCATCGCGCAGGGGCTGGAACGGGCGGACTTCGGAGGGCCCGCCCTGCCCGGCTGATTGATCGCTAAGTCACCCACCAGCGGCCTGCGTTGCCGCGTTGGTCGGGAAAAGGCGTGCCCGTGCTCGGTGGTGTCGGTAGTGCCGACGGAACTGGAGTGGATGGCCGCTACGGCGTCGGTGGCTGGTGCCGCGGCGCGCGGGACGGGTGCAGGCAGACCCTTGTCGAAGCACGGCCACCCCGACGGGGTTCGGCTCTGCATCGTGCAGCGCCAGCAGGCCCGGTGGCCGGGGGAGGAGCTCGGGGGCTCCCCCCTGCGCTGCCGGCGCCACTTGATCGCGGTCGGTGGTCTGTCGATGCGTCGTCGACGGTGCGTGCTGTGATCGCGATGGACGGATCCGTGGGTATTGTTTGACTCCTAGTCAACAAAAATAATTATTGATTTGGAGTCAAGGCTGTGCTTACCATCCCTTCCGTAGCGGCGCTCGCAACGAAGCGGAGCTCGTGAGGGAGGCGAGAATGTCGCGTGCACGTGACCGTGGGCCGCCAGTTGAAGGCCATGTCGACGATCGCCCCAGCGTCTCTGTCGGCCGACGATTCCGCAGGTCATGCGCTACATGCTGGTCACGTGGCCCTGGGAGGCCACATCGGCCGTGGGCCCCGCCGCGGGGGCAGGGCGAGCCCGGGCCACTGCCGGGGCCGGCCGGCCCGCCCGGAAGCCGGGCGCCGCCGGTGCACCCGACCACTCGGTCCTACCGTTCAATTTCCGGATCGCTATCCCTCCTGTGAGAAGCCGAGAGGAGTGCACGAGAATCATGGTCTCCCTATTGGCGACCCAATTCGTGTCGTACGCCGATTTGGCCTTCCCTGACGAATTCGACGAACATCCCGAGAGTCGGGTCGTCTCTTCCTCGGCGGCCTGCCGCGGTGAGACCGCACGACTCCCGACGGTTCCGCTCCGGCGTGTGATCCGCATGGTCGCTGAGGACGGCGCAGTCTCTCGCGCGGCCCTTTACAGTCTGGGAGGCGAGCGGAGCGCGCTCTTCAGCGTGCACCCGCGCAGAGGCGACCCGTCCCGGCTGGTGCCGTTTCTACTGGCATCGGGCTACGCCGTGCTCGTCGGGGCAAGCCGCTACGCGGACAACTGGGAGGACTGCGTACTCGAGGCTGCGCTCGCGGACACCGCCGAGGGGATCCGCGTACTGCGGAGAGCCGGGTACGAACATGTCGTACTGCTCGGCAACGGCAGTGGGGGAAGCCACGCCGGCTACTACCAGGCGATGGCGCAGACTCCGCCACCCGACAGGCCGACCCACACCCCCGGTGGCACTCCTTACGACCTCAACGCCCTCGACCTGCCACCTGCCGGCGGCCTGCTCCTTACGGCCCCTCATCTCGGCGACGGCAGGCGGCTGATGAACCTGATCGACCCTTCCGTCAAGGACGAGACGAAGCCGCTGTCATCTGACCCGGCCCTCGACATGTACAACCCCGCCAACGGGTTCAGGCAGCCGCCGGAGCCCAGCCACTACAGTCCGGCCTTCCTCAACGAATACCGGGCGGCCCAACGCGAGCGCGTCGCCCGGCTGGACGGTCTGGCACGCCGGCAGATCAACGAGAGCCGCCGGCTTGCCGAGGCAGTGCACGCGGGCTGGTTCAGGAAGCTACCGCGCGTCGAACAGATCGGCCTGGAACGCCGTGCAGCGATCGGCACCCACATGGCGGTCGCGCGCACCGACGCCGACCCCGTGAGCTGCGACCCGTCCCTCCAGCCGGTCCCCGGACCCGTCGGATCGCCGTTGGGTCCCCGGCCTGACCTGCAGAACTACCAGCGCGGCCACCTCGCTCACCGCGTCACGGCGGAGGCATGGCTGTCCACCTGGTCGGGGTTGTCATCACGGGCTTCGTTGGCCGAGGCCATCGCGCACGTCACCGTGCCGACCTTCGTCCTCCACAACACCGAGGACCACACAGCTTTCCCCGCCGACGTCCAGGAGATCCACCGCCAGTGCGGTGCAACGGACAAGGCCCTGCTGCAGCTTGGCGGCGACCGGCGCGGGGAGGGGCAGTCGGGCAGCACTCGGGCCGTCGAGGCGGTTCTGGCCTGGCTGAACGAGCGCTACCCGACCAAATGACCACGTTGCGACGGCGCGTGCCACGTGGCGTCGCAACGCGAACATGCACAACCACAAGAGACGCGTCGAACAGGCAGACGCGTCAGGCAAGGAGAAAGGAACAGCGTCATGGCTTTCCACCACGTTGGCCTCGCCACGAAGGACATGGAGGGCACCAAGGCCTTCTATGAGGACGTCCTGGGGTTCACCACCGTCCGAAACGACGCGTTCGGCTTCACCGAGGGCGGCCAGATGCGGCACCTCTTCCTCGAGACCGGAAAGGGTGAGCTGCTCTCCTTCCTGGAGCCCACCGAGGTCCCCCAGATCCCCGACTGGGACACCGGTATCAACGAGGGACTCGGCGTCCCCAACGCCTTCTACCACCTCGCGTTCGACGCCGAGACACTCGAGAACCTCGAGAAGATCCGCGAGGACCTAGTCGCCAAGGGCGTCAAGGTCACCCAGGTCGTCGACCACGACTGGTGCAAGTCGATCTACTTCTTCGACCCGGTCAACGGCCTTCCGCTGGAGTACTGCACCTACGCCCGGGCCTTCAACGAGGACGACCGCACGCTCCAGTACCGCTTCACGGCCCCCTTCAAGTTGATGGAGGTGTCCGCGGAAGGGCAGGCGGCCGCCGAGGAGTCCCGCTTCGCGACGCTCGCTGCCAAGAGCGAGGACTGAACTCCCCGCAGCTGACGTCCCGAGCACAAGGCGTAGCCCTGCTGCGCATCGACCGCCCGGCACCAAGCCGCGGCACCTTCAGTGGGTGACCGCCCGCCCGCCGGGGCACCCGACGCCCCGGCGGATGGCCACCGCTCCCGCAACCGCGCTGGAAGCACCGCAGTATCTACGGTGCAGCAGCGAAATGGAGGGCCGTCCCCCTCGGTTCGGGACTGTGTCCCTCTGCACTGTGCAAAGCGGAGACGAGTGCGTCGAAAGACAGGTCGACACACTCGTCTATCGGGAGGTCCTGGTCGTTGGCCAGCCAGTCGGCTGCCATCGCGTCGGTGTAGCCCATCCAACCGCGCAGCGCCATCCGCAGCCGGGGGGCGGCCGTATCGCAGTCGAGGTTGAGCCCGGAGAGGATCAGGGCGAGGCCTACCTCGCGGGCGTCGGAATACACGGCCCGCAGATCAGGCTCGTGCAGCCCCGTTCGCAGCAGGGCCAGCATGGTCACCGGGTACTTGGCGATGAACTCCAGGTACCGGGCCAGCGCGCCTCTGATGATCTGTTCTCCGCTGCGCTCGTGCGGTTGCGCGGCAACGAAGCGGTCGAGTTCCACCAGCAGGTTGCTGATCACCTCGATGTAGAGGCCGCGCTTGTCGCCGAAGTAGTAGAAGACCAGCCCGTGGGCGACATCCGCACTCCGGGCGATCTCGTTGACGTTGACCTCGTCGTACGGCTGGGTAGCGAAGGCGTGCGTCGCCGCGGCGAGGATCAGTTCCCGCTTGGAGGGAGCGCGAGGGGCCCGGGGCGCCGGATGAGAGGTCACCTGTCGATTTTATCGGACGGTGTCCGTGAGGCCGGACGCCACCGGGTGCCGGCACTGGGTCCGGCGGCCAGCACAGGAACCCACGACGAAGATCGTTCCATTTGGGGGTGTCACCCCCAACTCTCCGGACTGCGCCTGCAGCGAGCCCCTCCGGAGAGACACAGTGAAAGGACACCGCAGTGACACGCACACTCAAGCAGCTGATCAAGGAAAATCATCCCCTCATCGCCCCCATCGTCTACGACGGGATTTCCGCCCTCCTCGTCCGGGAGCTGGGTTTCAAGGCGGCCTACATCGGTAGCTATGCCACGGGGGCGACGAAGTACGGCGTGCCCGACATCGGACACATCGGGCTCGAGGACATGGCGGACCAGGTACGTCGCCTCGCTCCCGCTGTCGGGGTGCCGCTCATCGTGGACGGCGAGGGCGGCTGGGGCAACCCGCTGCACGTTGCCCGCGCCGTCCAGACACTGGAGCGCGCCGGGGCGGCGGCCACTCACATCGAGGACCACGTTTTCGGCAAGCACATCACCGCGAGCCCCCGCGTACTGCCTGTGGAACAGGCTGCCGACAAGATCAAGGCAGCGGTCGACGCCCGAGCCAGCGACGACTTCATGATCATCGGCCGTACCGACGCAGCCGCCGGCGAGGGCCCGGCTGCGGCAGTGGACCGCGTTCTCGCCTACCAGGAAGCAGGCGCCGACGGCTTGTTCGTCGCCGGTGAACTCGACAGCGACAACCACGCCCGGCTCAAGGCGGAGGCCCGTGTACCGGTCTTCAGCGGCGATCTCCCCGGGCACAGCGCTGCGGACCACGCGGCGCAGGGTGCCGCCGTGGTCATGTACTACGCGCTCTCCCACCTTGCGGCCGCGCAGGGCATGCGTCACGCGCTGGAAGTCCTCGCCCGCGAGGAGTCGACCACGAGTCTCGAAGAACAGCTCCCGCAGTGGCAGGACTTCGATGTATTTCTCGGCATCGAGCCTGCCCGCGAGGCCGCGAAGACCTACGGGCTGCTCGACTGACCGTCGGTCACGGGTGGAGTGGCTTCAACTTCGTGAGGCCTCCCCAGGGCGGCGGCATGGGCGGGCGATCCGCGCTGTAGCGCCGTTGGCCGACCGCTCGGTCCGGCTCGTCGACGCCGTTCTCGGCACGATCCCCGAGACCGTTGACGCCGGCCGCGGCTCGCAGCATGGCGAAGGGCTACGGCTTGCCCACGCGTCACACCGGAATCCTCCGACGTCGCCGTGGCCCGGGCAGGCCTGGGTCTCCAGCTCGACTGCCAGACGACCCCCGATGCCAACTGGACGGTCAGGAGCGGCTCATGGGCCGTGGCTTGGCGTGCGGTCGTCACGGCCGGCGCACCGTCGGACATCCCGGGCCGGCTCGCTTGCACCTGCTCTTCGGGGCGGGGTGCTCAGAGGGGGAGGAGCACTTCCAGGTAGCCCCCGACCTCAAGACGATCGTGGACGCGAGACGTCGCGCATACCCAACTGCGGTAGCTACTGCGCCCCCGTCCGCCCGCACCACAACCCGCAGGCCAAGAACCTCCTGCAACACCATCAGCGAAGGGGGCCCGAGCGCGTACCTGCCCCGCTCGCCGCCCCGACCAATGAATAAGGGTTTGCCATGCCTACTTCCTCCCGCAACTCCGGCACTGTCGTCTTCCAAGGCGCTCGCGTCCTGGTCGGCGATGGCAGTACCACGATCGAGAACGCTGCGATCCTGGTCAGTGCCGGGCGCATCACTGCGGTCGGACCGGCCGCCTCGATCGATGTTCCCGCGTCCGCCGAAGCCGTGGACCTGACTGGCAAGACAGTCATGCCAACGCTCATCAATCCGCACGGGCACATCGGTTATCTCCGGGACGGCGTCACATCCAAGGAGAACTACTCCCGGGAGAACGTCCTCGACCACCTAAGGCGGCTTGCCTACTACGGCGTGTCCGTCTTCCAGTCGCTCGGCACCGACCGCGACGATACCGAGATCACCATCCGCAACGAACAGAGGGCAGGCGTACTGACCGAACACGCTCTCGCCCTCCTTCTGACCGCGGGCAGCGGGCTCGTGGCGCCGACGCCCGGCTCCACGAACGGCGGCCCCTACTTCGCAACCGACGTCGTCCATGAGGTAAGTACACCCGAACAGGCGCGCGCCGCCGTTCGGGCAATCTCTGCGAAGAAGCCCGACACGGTGAAGTTCTGGGTCGACGACCGAACGGGAACGAAAAGCAAGCTGGCCCCCGATGTGTACGGCGCGATCATCGAGAAGGCGCACCAGCTGGGGCATATCACCATCGCGCACATCTTCGGGCTCGAGGACGCCAAGAGTGTCGTGCGCGCGGGAGTGGACGGCCTTGCGCACATGGTCCGCGACCCAGGGCCCGACGACGAGCTGATCGCGATGATGAAGGAGAAGAACGTCTTCGCCTTCACCTCGATGGGCGGTCAGAAGGCCATCATGCTCAAGGAGCTTGCCTGGCTGGACAGCCCGGAGCTCGCCGAGACAGTGACCAAGTCCGCACGCGCCGCAATACGCGCCGAGATCGACTCCTTCCCAGCCAGCACGCATGCCTGGTTTGAGGAGTTCTACCCCCTGCAGGAGGAAGGCCTGCGCCGCTACGCCGCCAACGGCATCCGCATCGTGCTCTCTGCCGACACCGGGCTGCTCGCGCAATTCTTCGGCATCGCCGAGCACCGTGAGGTCCATGCCATGGTCCAGGCGGGACTATCGGCGCAGCAGGCCATCCAGGCGGCCACGCAGACTCCCGCCGAAGTGCTCGGTCTGGTCGACCGCGGCACGCTGGAAGCCGGGAAGCGAGCCGACCTGCTCGTGCTCGACGCGAATCCGCTGGACGATATCGCCAACACGCTCAAAATCCACGCGGTGTATCTGGCGGGCCACGCGATCGACCGTGCGAGGCTGCGAGCTCGTTGGACCGGTGCGGGGCAAGCGTGAAGCGGCCGGCGTAGGGGCCCCTATTTCCTCGAGAGTCTTTAATTTGGCGGATTTGGGCGCTTCGATCACACTCCGGCGCCGCGGTGGGCAGGTCTCCAGGAGAGAACGTCAATGAGTGAGAGCTGCGGTCGCTCCGGACGGATTTCCCGACTAAATAATTGACTCGAAGTCAATCAAAAATAAATCCTCGGATTACAGCACCTCGGTAGTAAGGCGTCCGCAGATAGGTATCGCAGATTTTGCGGAGAGGGGCCCCGGCCTCGCAGCGGACGCTGGCTGCCGTATCAACGAGAGGGATCGATATCTATGCGAGCCTGGCGGTTCATCGAGGTCAACAAGCCTCTGGTACGAGTTGAGTCTCCGGTGCCCGAGCCGGATCGCGGCGAAGTCCGATTGGACTTGCGTGCGGCAGGAATGTGTCACTCGGACGTTGGGTTCTGGAACGGTACTATCACCGAAACCTTGGACCATCTGCCGATCGTGCTCGGCCACGAAAATGCCGGCGTCATATCAGCCGTCGGTGCCGGCGTCACCGGCTTTTCGATCGGTGACCGGGTCACCGCCTACCCGATCCAAGCCCACCCGTATCCCGGCGTGGAGCGCGACGGCGGATACGCCGACAAGACCCTCATCCCTGCTGCTGGCCTGATCAGGATCCCGGACGGGGTGAGCTTCGAGCAGGCAGCCGTGGCCAGCGATGCCGGCATGACGGCGTACCACGCCGTGCACGCCTCCGGCAAAGTCACTCGCGGCACCCGCGTGGGCATCATTGGCCTC
Source organism: Streptomyces sp. NPDC046805 (assembly GCF_040645355.1). Taxonomy (NCBI): domain Bacteria; kingdom Bacillati; phylum Actinomycetota; class Actinomycetes; order Kitasatosporales; family Streptomycetaceae; genus Streptomyces; species Streptomyces sp. NPDC046805. The sequence continues at coordinate 21,427 of NZ_JBEYYC010000033.1, forward strand.
GGCGGTATCGGCATGGCCGGCGCGTGGCTGGCCGTGCTGGCCGGCGGCGAGGTCTACGCGGCCGAGATCAACGACAACGTCCACGCGCAGGCGCTGTCCCTCGGTGTCAAGGAGGTGTTCACCGACGTCAACGACCTCAAGGCCCTCGAGTTGGATGTGATATTCGACTTCGCTGGTATGCAGGAAACCATCCTTGGCGCGGTCCAGTCCATCAAGTTCGGCGGCCGCGTCGTACTGGTCGGGCTCGGCGCCGCACAGTTCACGATCCCGTCGATGCTGTTCGTCTCCCAGCGGGTGCACTTCGTCGGATCGTGGGGCGGCACCAAACAGGACATCGTTGACGTTCTTGACCTGATGTCAGCCGGCCGCTTCGACATCCCCGCTACGGTCGTCGGCTTCAACGAGATCGGCCAAAGCCTGCAAGACATGGCCGCTGGCCGGTTGCTCGGCAAAGTTGTCGCCCGCATCGGCGACTGATGGGCTTGGTGTCTGCCCTGCAGCCGTTCTACGGGCTGAGGCCGCGGCGTTCGGTGAGCCCTCGGTGTACGGCAGATGGATGAAATGCATCGTCAGGGCTCCTCATGTGAGCCCCATCTGACCTGCTGTCACCTCTGTATTGATCATGAGCGTTGTTGACAGTCGTGGGGCTTGATCATGGCGAAGACCTCCGGTGTGGTGGAGCTGTCTAGGACTGCACCGCGCGGAGGTCTTCGTGTCCCACCGTAATGCCCGGCTGGCCGTTCATGCGGCAGGCGCTTGCCGACCTGCGCTTCAACCGCACCCTGCTCGACGAGTGGGCCTACTTGCGGCCCTACACCCGTAACGACGAACGCACTGCTGCCCTGGCAGACTTCCTGCACACCCATAACCACCACCGCTGCCACACCGCATTCGGCGGCCACCCACCGATCAGCCGTGTGAACAACGCTTCAGGTCAATACGGCTAGAGGTCGAGGACGACTTCGGTGGTGGGCTCGCTGCAGCAGATGAGGATGGTGCCGGGCTCTGGGGGTTCGAGGGGTTGGGTGGTGTAGGTGATGTCGCCTGCGACGAGGTGGGTGATGCAGGTGTGGCATACGCCTGTGCGGCAGGACCATCGGGTGGGGATGTCGCACGCTTCGGCGAGATCGAGGAGGGAGGAGGCCTGGGCGGGTGACCAGGGAGTAGTGATGCCGCTGCGGGCAAAGGTGATGAGTGGGCCCGCGCCGACGGGGCCGGGTGGTTGGTGCGGCCGGACCACGGCCGTGGCCGTGACGCCGGGGTTGATGGCGGGAAGGGCGCTGAACGCTTCGGTGTGGATGCGGCCGGACTCGAGGCCGTGGTCGCGCAGGTAGCCGCTGAAATCGTTCATGAAGGCGGGTGGCCCGCAGAGGTAGGCGTCGGCGTGGGTGGGGATGCCCATGGCAACGAGAGAGGCGGCGGTGGGGCGGCCCTGTGTGATGTGGGGCTCGTCAGGATGCGGGGCTTCGGCTGTGTAGTAGACGTACTCGTGAGCGTGGGGGAGTTGCGCCAGAAGGGTGTGGGCCTCGTCGGCGAAGGGATGGTGGGCGCGGTCGTGGGCGGTGTGGATCCACCAGACAGGGTGTGGGTCTTGGACGGCGGCGAGTTGGTGGAGCATGGCCAGCACAGGGGTGGCACCGATCCCCGCGGAGACGAGGATGACAGGGTCGGCGCTCTCTTTGAGTACGAAGGCACCGCGGGGGCTTGCGACGCCCACGAGGTCCCCGGGGTGGAGGCTGGTGTGGAGGTAGTGGCTCACCTGGCCGTGGGGCTCGTGCTTGACGCTGATGCGATAGGCGTCGGATGTGGGCGCGGAGGACAGGGAATAGCTGCGCACAGCGGGAGCGGCTGCGCCGACATCCAGGCGGATGGAGAGGTACTGGCCCGGGCGGGCCTGCGGCAGGGGCGTGCCGTCGATCGTATCGAGGTAGATCGAGGACACGGTAGGGGTCTCGGGGACGATGCGGGCGACGCGCATGGTCTTGAAGCCCGGCCACCCCGATGCCTCCCTGGGCTGCTGGGCGCTGGCACGTTCGCCTGGCCATCCCGGTTCCTGAGCGGGCTGCTGAGCGGCGGCGAGTTCACGGAAGGACTGCTGCCATCCGGGGCTGAGGGCGGAGATGTTGAGTGCTTTGCGCAGCTTTTCGGGGTCGCGGTGGGGAAGGTAGAGCAGCGCGTCGGTGTCGGCGACGCTGAGTTGTTCGGGGCCCTTGCGGGTGAGAGTGATCTCGTCGCCGGCCTGGACGTGCCCCTCGGTGATGACGCGCAGGTAGAAGCCGGGGCGGTGGTGCGAGACCAGGAGGGAGGCCATGGTGGGTTCGCCCAGGCGCATGCCGACGCGGTAGCAGGTGACGCGGGGCTGGGTGACCTCGAATTCGGCCTCGCCGATGCGGTAACGGTCGCCGATGCACACCTCGCTGTCCGGCAGGCCGTCGACGGTGAAGTTCTCCCCGAAGATCCCGAAGGTCAGGTCGTCGCGACCGAGCTGCTCTTCCCAGTACTGGTAGGACTGCAGCTGGTAGACGAGGACGGCGCGCATCTCACCGCCGTGCCCGGCCAGGTCGCCTTGGCCGTCGCCGTCGATGTTCAGCTGCCGCACCATCCGGGGCCCGTGCACAGAGGACTTCCACACTCCGGTACGGACGGTCCTTCCCTGCCAGGTGACGTCCTTGGGCATCCCTACGTTGACGGACAGCAGCGTCGCCATTGCGGACCTCCTGCGGGGTGGCCGGCCGGGGCAGCCCCTCATGGCCCTGTGAAGTGTGCACTTGGCCCGATCCTAGTTCTCGGTCTGCGCCGCCCGCTATTCATCGATCATGAGCCCTTTGAGGCATCGGCCGAGATTTTCCGAATGCTCGAGGGCGGGGGGATCTGGACTGGTCATTCGTTTTTCCGTGTCTGATCATTCAGATCACGCATGATTGCGCGGGTGGCGGGGCGGCGCCGCGCTGACCAGAATGATCACATGGAGTACCAGCTCGAGGTCGTCATCCTGCCCGTGAGTGATGTCGACCGTTCATTGTCCTTCTATCAAGAGCGGCTAGGTTTCCACCTCGACGTGGACTACGGGCCCAGGCCTGATTTCCGGGTCGTGCAGCTGACGCCTCCCGGCTCCGCCTGCTCAGTGCAGATCGGGGTGGGCATCACCGATGCGCGGCCTGGTTCGGTGAAGGGCCTGTACCTGGTGGTTGCCGATCTCCAGGCTGCGTGCGCAGAGCTGGCGGGACGCGGCGTCGACGTGGGGGAGATCCGCCACAAGGCGCCGGTCGAGACGTGGGAGGGAGGCTTCGAGCCCGGCATCGACCCGGAGCGGCGGGACTATGCCAGCTTTGCGGAGTTCACCGACCCCGACGGCAACGTGTGGACGTTGCAGGAACGCGGTTTTCGTTCCGCCTGAGGTGGGCGCCCGCGGTACCGGGCTTTCTGTTCGCTTTCCGATGTTCCGGGGCCGCTGCCCACGCATTCTGGTCCGGCGACGCGGCCGGGCGCGCTCGCGTGATGATGAGGATGACGCATGGCCACATTGCGGTCGCTGGAGTGCCTGTGGCGCTGGTCGACGAAGGATCGGTGACGAAGGCCGCGGCAGTACTGCACATGTCGCAGCCGGCGCTGTCGCACCAGATCACGGCGCTGGAGAGGGAGCTGGGCACTCCGGTGGTGGAGCGGCTCGCCCGGGGCGTCCGGGTCACGGCGGCGGGCCGGGCCGTCGCCGAAGAGGCGCGTGTGGCCCTGGCGGCCGCATCGCGTGCGGTCCAGGCGGGACGGCGTGTCGGGGAAGGGCTCGGGGGGGCGCCTGCGGATCGCGTGTGCGGAGACGATGACGGCCTGGCTGCTCGTTTCGGTGCTACGGCGGTGGCGGACGCGCTGGCCCGATGTCCGGCTGGACCTGTTGGAGTTCACCAGCGCGGACCGCATGGTCGAGCACCTGATGGCCGATGGCGCGGACCTGGTCGCGGGGCCCGAGCCGACGGCCACCTCCGCTCACATGGAGGCGCTGGGCCGCGAGGAGATGGTGGTCGTCACCTCGCCCGGCCACCCTTTCGCGGACCGGGAATCCATACCGGTGCCGGATCTCGCGAGGGTGCCGTTCGTGCACTACGACCCGGAGAACGGGATGGGGGTGTGGATCGACCAGTTCGTCGCGGCTCGGCAGACCTCCCTGACCGTCGTGCTGCGCACACGCAGCCCCCGTACCGCTGCCCAGTTGGCGGGGGCGGGCATGGGGGTGACCATTGTGCCGGTGTCCGCACTGGCGGGGCGGCCCTCGGCCGTGGTGCGGCGTCTGGAACCGCGGGTGCACCGCGACATTCTCGCGATCACCATGGTTCCTTCTGATGCGCTGGTGCGCAGATTTATCGCTGACCTGCGGCGGCGGGGACTGCCCACGGTCGATACCGCAGCCAGGGACCGGTCGGGGGAAGGTCCTGCTGCTCGAGGCTGAGCCCCGCCACCTGCTCTGGGGGCTCAGGAGCTACTCGGCGGCTCCTTCGCGGGTGCGCTGGTAGTGACGCCTGGCCTTCATGCGGTTGCCGCACAGGGCCATCGAGCACCAGCGGCCCTTGTTGCTCTTGCTGCGGTCCAGGAGGAACCGCCGGCACTCGGGGTTGGCGCAGGGGCGCAGTCTGCCGGGCATCGTCTCCTGCAGCGCACCCCAGGTCAGCACCGCTTCCACCGCCAATCGGCGATCCGTGGGGGCGTCCAGGTCCCAGGACACGCCCGCGGGGGAGAGGCGGGGGTGGGAAGTGACGTCCTTCAGGAGCGGGACCAGCGAGGTGGCCGGCCGGCTCCCGCGGACCACCTCCTGCAGGGCATCACGGGCCTGCACGAGGTGCTCCTGCTCCTGTGCGGTGCCGCTGCCGCCGTGGGCCTGCTGCCACGAACCGGCCGCTTCCGGATCTGCCAGCTGGTCCTGGACGGCGCCGTTGACCACCGGCGCGCTGTTGAGGAGTTCCAGCAGTGCGTCCTGCCGTTCTCGATCGCTCACCATGCCACCTCCTAACCGATTCACTTCGCTTGACAGGTTACACGAAGGAGAGTCACTCTAACCAGAGAAATTTATTTAGATGGTTGGTCTTCGTCGGTTGAAATGTACCCCCCCCGGGCGGCCAGCCGCCGCGACAGGAAGGACAGGACCGTGACCGCGTGCCAGGGCATCGCCGACGTCCCCGCAATGCAACAGCGCGAGCGACTGCGTATGGTGACGGCCTTTGACCAGGAGGTCGTCACGGCGGCAAGCCCTCCAGTCTCACGCACGAGGCGGGCCGCCGACCGTGTCAAGGCCCTGCTGGCCGGTGAGTCGGGCGGCGCCGTAGTCCTGCTGGCCGCTCTGCTGGCCGCCCTGACCTGGTCCAACGGGTTCCCGGCCTTGTACCGGGCGGCATGGGAGGCGCAGCTGAGCGTCGGCCTGGGCGGCATTCGGCTGGGTCTGGATCTGCGTACCTGGATCAACAGCGGACTGATGACCTTCTTCTTTCTGCTGGTCGGTCTGGAGGCCCGCACCGAACTCGATCTGGGGGAGCTGCGGGAACGTCGCCGCCTTCTCCTGCCCGTCGGTGCCGGGATGATGGCGATGGCCATTCCGGTGGCGATCTACCTTGCGGTCAACCACACCGGCCCCAGTGCCCATGGCTGGGGGGTCGCCATGTCCACCGACAGCGCCCTGGCGCTCGGCGTCTTCAGCGTCATGTCCCGGCGCCTGCCGGGCAGGATCCGCACCTTCCTGCTCACCCTGTTCGTCGTCGACGACCTGGTCGCGCTCCTTGTGATCGCCACCTTCTACAGTCACGACATCCGGCCGGTCCCCCTCGCCATTGCCGGTGCTTCCTTCGCGGCCATCCTCGCCGGCCGCACCCTGCCCGTGCGCCGCCGGGGCGGCCTCGTCGTTGCACTGGGCACCACCATGTGGGCTGGTCTCATGGGCAGCGGCGTCGACCCGGTAGTCGCGGGCCTGGCGATCGGCCTGGTCACCTCCGCCTACGCCCCCTTGCGCATCGACCTGGAACGCGCCACCGGTCTGGTCCGGCTGTTCCGTGAGCAGCCCAGCCCGCACCGCGCCCACTCCGCCGCTGTGGGCCTGGTCTCCGCCCTGTCGGACAACGCGCGGCTGCAGCACCGCTACCACGCGTGGACGGCGTACGGGGTCGTCCCCCTCTTCGCCCTGGCCAACGGTGGCATCGCCATGAACGCCGGCCTGCTGAAGGGGGCCGGCGGCTCTCCCGTCACCCTCGGCGTCTTCCTCGCCTACGTCGTCGGAAAGCCGATCTCCATCGTCGTCACCTCGTGGGCTGTTGCGCGTCTGAGCCGCGGCCAGTTGCGGCCGCCCGTCGGCTGGGCCGCCGTCGCCGGCAGCGGCACCATCGCGGGCATCGGCTTCACCGTCTCCCTGCTGATCGCGAACCTTGCCTTCTCCGGCAGGCTCCTTGAGGAGGCCAAGATCGGCATCCTGGTCGCGGCCGCCGCCTCCGCTCTGCTGAGCTGGGCCGTCTACCGCACCACCGCTCTGCTGCCGCAGGCCGCTCGTAACCGTGCCCTGCTCGGCTCCACGCCGCCGCTGCTTGATCTGGTCGGCGGCATCGACCCCGCTCACGACCACGTCCGAGGGCCCGAGGACGCTGTGGTCACCGTCGTGGAGTACGGCGACTACGAATGCCCCTACTGCGGTGAGGCGGATCCGATCACGCGCGATCTGCTGCTCTCGCGTCCCGACGTGCGCTACGTGTGGCGCCACCTGCCGCTGAGCGATGTCCACCCGCACGCGCGTCTTGCGGCCGAGGCTGCGGAGGCCGCAGCGGCCCAGGGGGCCTTCTGGCGCATGCACACCCTGCTGCTGCAGCGTCAGGACCGGCTGGAGATGAGCGACCTGCTCGGTTACTCCGCCGACCTCGGCCTGGACGTGCGCCGGTTCCACCGGGACCTGCGCCGCCGCACCCACGCGGACCGGGTCGAGCGTGACATCATCTCCGCCGACCGCAACGGGGTCTCCGGCACGCCCACGTTTTTCTTCAACGGCCAGCGCCACCACGGCGCCCACGATGCCGACGCACTCATGCAGGCCCTTGATGCCGCGCGTGCAGCATCCGAGCGCTCCCGCCTGCTGCCGCTGCCCAAGGAGCAGTTCTGCGTCCTGCGCCTGGTGGTGCATCGTCACCGGGCTCAAGGGCCGCACCGTCTCTTGCGCCCGTACGGCCTCGAACGCACAGCCGCAGCAGGTGGCACCAGGCCGACGCCCGGACACGTCAGGCCTGTCGGTCACGCCTGTCCAAGAAGGCCGTCGGACATGATCCCGGTGTTGCACGAGATCGACAGTTCGACGTCGGTCGTCTGAGCGTGCTCACGGCGGGCTGCGCTGGCTCCTGGCCGTCCACGGGCGGAGGCTGGATCTAGGTCATGCCCTGACCCCACCTGTGGATTCAGTTTCATGGCCGGCCATGAGCGCCTGTCCGGGTGCGCCTTCTCAATCTAACCGATAAAAATAACTTGACAGGTTAGAGTGCGTGTGCTCGACTGGGTATGTAACCGGTAAGCGTCAGTAGAGAGGTTAGAGAGATGGCTCCCGTAGTTCACCACCGCACCGCCACCGTCAACGGACTCGAGGTCTTCTACCGGGAGGCCGGAGACCCGAAGGCGCCCGTCGTTCTCCTCCTGCACGGCTTCCCGACCAGCTCGCACATGTTCCGGAACCTGATCCCGGCGCTCGCCGACCGTTACCACGTCATCGCCCCCGACCACATCGGCTTCGGTCAGTCCGCGATGCCCGCCGTGCAGGACTTCCCCTACACCTTCGACGCCCTCACCGAGGTCACCTCCGGCCTGCTCCAGCAGCTGGGCATCGACCGGTTCGCGATGTACGTGCAGGACTACGGCGCCCCCATCGGCTGGCGGCTCGCCCTCCAGGCCCCGGACCGCATCACCGCGATCATCACCCAGAACGGCAACGCCTACGACGAGGGCTTCGTCAAGCCTTTCTGGGACGGCGTCTTCGCCTACGCCAAGGCCCCGGGTACGGACACCGAGGCGCCCATGCGCGGCGCCCTGACCCCCGAGATCACCCGATGGCAGTACGTGAACGGTGTCGCCGACCCCAGCCTGGTCAGCCCCGACAACTGGGTCCACGACCAGGCGCTGCTGGACCGGCCCGGCAACGACGAGATCCAGCTCAAGCTCTTCCGCGACTACCCCACCAACGTGGACCTCTACCCGCCGGTCCACCAGTACTTCCGCGACTCCCAGGTCCCGCTGCTGGCGGTCTGGGGCGCCAATGACGAGATCTTCGGCCCCGCGGGCGCGGAGGCGTTCGGCCAGGACCTGCCCAATGCCGAGATCCACCTGCTCGAGTCCGGGCACTTCGCCCTGGAGAGTCACCTCGAGACCATCACCGAGCACATCCGCGATTTCCTCGGCCGCGTCCTCGACTGACGCGCTTAGGGCCGAGGCGGCTGCGGCGACGGCCCACCAGCCCCTCCTGCCGCAGCCGGCAAAGGATCCGTCATGCCACACGTTGCCCAGCGGGCCTTCAGCTCCAGCCCTCAGACCGTGCGCAGCGCCCGCGCCTTCGCGATGCAGGCCCTTGACTCCTGGGGAGGGTGCGGACGCCGAGACGACATCCGAGCCTGCCTGTCGGAACTGGCCGGCAACGCCGTCCAACACGGGAGCCTCGATGGCCGTGACTACCTGGTCCGGCTCATCAGCCACCCCCACTGCCTCCACCTCGAGGTCCACGACAGCGCCCGCCGCGCCGTCGTCCGCACCCCGGCCCTCTCCATGAGCGCTGAAGAAGGGCGAGGCATACACATCGTCCGGGAGCTCTGCGACGACTGGGGAGTGCAGACCGACGACGCCGACCACGACGGCAAGGTCGTCTGGATCTGCTTCCGCCGGCCCGAAGCAGCCGTCTCCCGCTGCTCCTGCACGCCTTGACCGGCGCCGACCACCACCCACCCACACCCCTCGAGGCGCAGGCTCCACGCCGCACCCCGCACCCGGAAGGGAACTCATCATGGGACTGTCCTGGCAGCAAGGCCCTCTCTCCGCCGGCGCGATCGGACGCTTCCTCACCCCCCAACCCCTGCCCGAGCGTCTGCTGTTCGCCGAGCGGCTCCGCCGCCGCATGCGCGTGAAGTTCAACGACACGTGGATCGCCGACAGCGAGAACGTCATCCTGATACACGAGCCGGGCCGCTACCCGGTCGCCTACTTCCCACGTGAGGACGTCGACGAGCATGTTCTGGTCGCGAGCGGAAAGACCACTCAGCACAAGGATCTCGGAGACACCGCCTGGTACGGCGTGCGCGCGGGTGAGCGAACCGCCGAACGCGCCGCCTGGGAATTCACCGCTCTGCCCGGTCACGCCACCGAACTCCAGGGCCGTATCGCCTTCGCGTGGCGGGCGATGGACGCCTTCTACGAGGAGGACGAACGCATCCTGGGACACGCCGCGGACCCGTATCACCGCATCGACATCCGCAACACCTCCCGCACCTTGGAAGTCCGCCTCGGCGACAGCGTGATCGCCCGCTCCGAACACCCCGCCGTGCTCTACGAATCCGGCTTCGCCCCGCGCTGGTACGTCCCGCGCGCCGACATCGACGAGACCCAGTTGCGCCCCGTCGAAGGACAGACCTTCTGCCCCTACAAGGGCCTGTGCGACTACTACGACATCGGCGACGCCCACCGCGCCGCCTGGTCCTACGGCAACGCCTACACCGAGGTCGGACGGATCAACGACATGGTGTCCTTCGAGCCCGACCAGGTCGAGGTCTACCTCGACGGCAAGCGCCTCGAACTCGAGCCCGGGCAGAAGGTCATCTCCCACGGCATCGACCGCGGTCTCGACGTCGACGAGGTCAAGGCGCGCTGATCCCCAGCACCACTCATACGCCGAGCTCGCAGCCACAGCGCCTCGCGCCACGGCGCCTGACGTCATGGCATGCGAGGAACCTTGCCTCGCGCAGCAAAAGTCGCATGTCAAAGCCGTGCAGCGTCAAGGCCCCTGTCTATTAGTGACCGGGCCGCCCTGCGCAGAGCTACGGCAGACCGGCCCCCTTCCTCGCCAGGGGCGACCTCGCCGACGACGTTGGACGCACTCGGGGAGCAGGGCGGGGCCGAGCCGGGCCGTCCACGGCCAACACCGCGCGCGGTATCCGTCTGCCTGACCGCCGACGGCGGACAGCCCCTCGTCCGACCCATCACCCGACCACGAGCGGCGAGCACACCGGCCTGCCCCGCCCCCGCTGACACGCCACAGTCCGGCACCACCACGCCCCCACCCTCATACCGTTCCCGCGACGCGGCCCGGCCGCGAGGAGATGCACGATGATCCGGTTCGATTCGGTGACCAAGAACTATCCCTGCAGGCGGCTTCGGGTGAGATAACCGCGCTGGTCGGCCCTTCCGGCTGCGGCAAGACCACCTCGCTGCGCATGGTCAACCGCATGGTGGAGCCCACCTCCGGGCGGGTATGGCTGGGGGGCCGCGACACCGCTGCCATCCCCCCGCACGAACTGCGCCGCGGCATCGGCTACGTCATCCAGCAGGCAGGCCTGTTCCCCCACAAGACCGTCCTGGACAACATCGCCACCGTGCCCGTTCTCACCGGCCACACTCGCCGCCAAGCCCGCGCCCGTGCCGCCGAGTTGCTCGAGCTGGTCGGGCTTGAGGCCAACCTCGCCGACCGCTATCCCAGCCAGCTGTCCGGCGGTCAGCAGCAGCGTGTCGGCGTGGCCCGGGCCCTGGCCGCCGACCCGCCGGTGATGCTCATGGACGAACCCTTCAGCGCCCTCGATCCGGTGATCCGCGACCAACTGCAGAACGAGTTCCTGCGCCTGCAGCACGATCTCGGCAAGACGGTCATCTTCGTCACCCACGACATCGACGAGGCGATCAAACTGGGAGACAAGATCGCCGTCCTGGCAGCCGGCGGAACACTCGCCCAGGTCGGCGCCCCCGCCGACCTGCTGTCGAGGCCCAAGAACCCCTTCGTCGCCTCGTTCCTCGGCCGCGACCGCGGCTACCGTGCGCTGGCTTTCGCCGACGCCGGCCCCCTCCCGCTGGCCCATGAGGAAACCGTCCACATCGGCGATTGCCTCACCCTGGCCCGCGAACGGGCCACGGACGGCTGGGTCCTGGTCCTCGACCACCTCGATGCCCCCCAAGGATGGCTGGCAACAGCAGCTCTGAAAGGCTGCCAGGCCAGCGGGACCGTCACCGCGGAACTCCTCAACCTGGGCGGCACGCTCGCCACCGCCCACGGCACGTTGCGCGAGGCCCTGGACGCGGCCCTGTCCTCACCCAGCGGCCGCGGAGCGATCGTCCACGACAACGGGCAGCTGGCCGGAACCATCACCGCCACCGAGGTCCTGGCCCGCATCGAAACCCGGGCTGCCCGCTTGCACGCAGCCGAACTCCCACCGGCCGCCGCAGCCGGCACGGACGGACCCAAGGCACGACCATGAACCAGATCCGGACCTACTTCACCGCCCATCAGGACCAGATCCTCGGGTGGGCCCAGACCACTGGGTGGCTGGCCACGCTTCCCGTCGCGATCGGCCTGACCCTCGCACTGCCCTGCGGATGGCTCGCTTACCGCCACCCAGCCGTGCGCACCCTGGTGACCTCGGGACTGGGCGTTCTGTACACGATCCCCTCCCTGGTCATGTTCCTCGTGATCCCCGAGATCCTGGGAACGAAGATCCTCTCCCCCCTCAACGTGGTGAGCGCCCTGACCCTCTACACCTTCACTCTCCTGGTGCGCAGCGTCCTGGACGGACTGGACTCCGTACCCGCGCCGATGCTGTCGACGGCCACCGCCATGGGCCACACCACCGGGCAGCGCCTGCTGTCCGTCCAACTGCCGCTGGCGCTGCCCGTCATCGGCGCCGGGCTCAGGGTCGCAGCCGTCTCCAACGTCAGCCTCATCTCGGTTGCCTCCGTGATCGGAACCGCTCAGCTCGGACAGCTCTTCCTCGCCGGCAACAACACGGGATCGCTCCCGCCCATCGTGCTGGGCCTCATATCCTTCACCGCCATCGCCCTCCTGTTCGATCTGGCCATCGTGGCCGCCCTCCGGCTGCTGACCCCCTGGCGGGCGGTGACCCGATGAACCTCGCCCTCGACAACGGCCTGCCCAGCCCGAGCCGCGTCCTGATCTGGTTCAACGACCCCCTGAACTGGTGGGGCCCCGGCGGACTGGCGGCCGATGCCCGCCAGCACGTCATCTACACCGTCATCGTGGTCACCGTGGCTGCCCTGATCGCCATCCCCGCAGGCCTCATGATCGGCCACACAGGCCGCGGCACCTTCCTGGTGGCCGGGCTGGCCAACGCACTGCGGGCCATACCGGCCCTGGGACTGCTCATCCTCCTGGTCGTGGTCGTGTCCCCGCACATCCACATCCAGGGCGGCGTGCCCGGCACCCTCGCACCCGGCAGCGTCCCCTACTTCATCCCCGCGGCCATGGTGCTGGTCCTGCTGGCCATACCGCAGATCCTCACCAGCACCTACGCCGGCATCCAGGCACTCGACCCCGTCGTCCGCGACGCCGCCCGCGGCTGCGGCATGACCCCCCTGCAGGTCGTGCTCAAGGTCGAGCTGCCCGCCGGGGCGCCGCTGATCATCTCCGGCGTCCGCAGCGCCACCCTCCAGGTCATCGCCACCCTCACTGTCGCCGCCTACGCGCCGCTCGTCGGCGGACTGGGACGGCTGATCGTCGACGGTCAGCAAGACCTCGCAGACCCCCGCTACGGCTACCCGGCCATGCTCGCCGCCGGCATCACCGTCGCCGTTCTCGCCATCGCCGCCGACGCCCTCCTCGCACTGGCACAGCGCAAGGCCACCTCACCCGGACTCGCCCCCACCGGCGCTCAACCGACACCGCGCACCCGGCCGCACCGCGCCCGAGGGCGTATCCCCACCCCGCACACCAGCAACCCCACCCCGTCGAAGGAACTCACATGAGACGCATCCTGCCCGCAGTACTCATCGCGGCCACGGCCCTCGCCGCCGGCGCATGCGGCGCCCCCGGCTCCTCCTCCCGGACCAGCGCCCCGCCTCAGGCCACCAGCGGCGCCTCCCAGGCGGGGGAACATTCCCTCCCGGCTGCCCCCGGGAAGGTCACCGTGGGATCGGCCGCCTTCCCCGAGTCCGAGCTGCTGGCCCACCTCTACGCCGACGCGATGAAGGCCCGCGGAGTCGCCGTGCAGATCCACGCCAACATCGGCGAGCGGGCCGCCTACATGAGCGCCCTCAAGGAGGGCTCCATCGGCGCGATCCCCGAATACACCGGAGCCATCCTCAACTACCTTTCCCCCCGGCAGAAGGCCACCAGCCCGCAGGACATCTACGCCCAGCTGCGGCGCAGCGCTCAGCCGCAGGGACTCGCGGTCACCGACTACGCACCCGCTCAGGACGCCGACACCATCACCGTCACCAAGGCCACCGCCGACAAGTACCACCTCAGCAGCATCGAGGACCTGCAGCGCGTCGCAGGCCGGCTCAGACTCGGAGCCCCCCAGCCCCTTTTGACCGTCCCCTACGGCGTACCGGGCCTGAAGAAGGTGTACGGCGTCACCTTCAAGCAGTTCGTTGCGCTCGCACCGACCGGAACGATCACCCAGACGGCACTGCGCAACGGCACCGTCGACGCCGCGGACATCTTCTCCACCGACCCGGCCATCCCCCGCTACGGCTTCCTGTCCCTCAAGGACCCGCACCACCTTTTCGCCGCTCAGAACATCGTGCCGCTGTTCAAGCGCGATGTCCTGACCCAGCCCATGGCCGATGCCTGCAACGCCGTCTCGGCCAGGCTCACCACCACCGCACTGAGCGAGCTCGACGCGCAGGTGGCCGGCGGCGCCGACCCGGACAGCGTCGCCCAAAAATGGCTGTCCGCCCACGGGTTGGCGTAGATCCGACCGTCATCGAGGCCGGCCGTCCACAGGCGGGCTCCCATGGCCGGCCACAACCCCCTACTTCCTTGTGACAGCGGCGACTGACAGGAACGCCCCATGAATACTGAAGGTTTCCACCAGGGTGAGCGCATCATCCAGCGCCTGGCCGGCGTCGTCGACGAGGCTGACCGGCTTCAGGGCATGCTTCAGCCTCCGCATCTCACCGGGGGGTTGAGCACCGTGCTGGCGGGGCGCTCGTTCGCGGTTCTCACCGCACGGGACCATCACGGTGCACGGTGGATCTCGCCCATTTCCGCAGAGCCCGGTTTCCTGGTCGCCGGCGGCACCACCCTGACGGTGCACGCTGCGCCCGCCACAGACGACCCGTTGCACAGTGTGCCTGTCCCTCAGCACATCGGACTGCTCGCGATCGATTTCGGCATCCGCCGTAGGATCCGTGTCAACGGGAAACTGACCAGCCGCTCGGCCGACTTGCTGACCGTCCATGCCGATCAGGCCTTCGGGAACTGTCCTTCGTACATCCAGCAGCGCCACCTGACGACGGCGCGGATGTCCGCGTGCACGGCCAACCCCGGGCACCGGCAGGTGCAGAGCAACCCTGACACAGGAGCGCTCGGGGACGCAGACATCGAGCTGATCAGCAACGCCGACACCTTCTTCCTCGGCACGACCCATCCCACGCGAGGTGCTGATGCGTCGCACAAGGGCGGCCAGCCGGGATTCGTCAGGGTCGATGACGGAGAGATCTGGTGGCCCGACTACGCGGGGAACAACCTCTTCAACAGCCTGGGTAACATTACCGTCGACCCGGCCACGGCACTGTTGTTCATCGACTTCACCACGGGCCGCACCCTGCAGCTCTCGGGCGAGGCGAAGGTCGAGTGGCTCGACACCTCCACCTGCCAGGACGAGGGAGGCACCGGCCGACGCGTCCGGTTCACGCCCCGCCGGATCCGCGGCGGGCAGATCCCTCTGCGCGGTGACCTGCTCAGCTTCTCGCCGCACAATCCCGCCGTCATAAAGTCCCCGGAGGCCTGACCGGTCCGAGCCGCCGTTGCAACCGGCAAGGCCGGCGCGGGTAACTCGCCCAGGACAACGCCGGAGGGTTGCGATAACTGACGAGGTCGTGCGGGAGGTCGTACGTCCGCTGGTGGTTGGCGGCGGCGTCCTCGGCGCCGAGCGATGTGTTGAAGATGTTGTCGATGCACCGGCGGGTTCCGCACGGACACCCAGGTGTACAGGGGCCACGCGGTTGTGATGGCGCCGGATATGAACTGCGGTGAGTGCTGGTGAGTGTCTTTGGAGACCCTCGTCCCGGCGCGACCGTCGGCTCCGCCGTGACGGGCTGACTGCCGGTCAGGCCATGGGGAGGTCACCGGTCTTCTCGCGGTGGCGGCGGTGCCTGGCCGCCTTGGTGCTGTTTCCGCAGCGCTGCATCGAGCACCATTTCCGGGGCCTTCCCTGGGCCGCGTCGAGGTAGATCATCCTGCAGATTTCGGAGTCGCATTCGCGCAGTTGCTGTCGTTGCTTCGGATCCGAGATCAGCGTGATCAGGTCCCGGGCGATCAGCGAGAGCAGTGCGGGAGCCGATAGGCCTGGACTGCCCGCTGTGGCAGGAAGACTATCGGCGTCCGCCTCGAGCTGGGGGGCCGGCGGATTCACCCGGGCCAGTTGGTTGAGGAGCCGCACCGAATCCTCTTGGGGGGCGCGGCGATGGAGGTATCCAGCCGTGACGTCGTACGCGCAGGCCCGCAGTTCGTGGAGGGCGTCGAGCAGCCCCACCAAGTCTTCATCCGGGTGAACGGTGAGCCCCGTCTCCTTGCACCAGGCCCTGAGCCGGTCGATGTCGCCCATGCGCTCGATCGGCGTACTCGGACGGCGCCCGGTGGTGGCGATGAGGTTCAGCGACAAGGATCCGGCGTCGAAGCGCAGTTCGCGGAGTTGTGCCGTGACCCGGGTGCGGCGGCCGTCCTTTACTCTTTCGGTCATGCGGTTATAGTAACCCTGGAAAAGGTTACTAAGGGGCGCAGAGATGAAACCGTGGATGCGCGTCGCCTTGGCGATGTTCGTCGTGGGCTGGGGGGCCAACCAGTTCTCCCCGCTTCTGCTGGTCTACCGGCGCGGGGGAGCGGTCTCGGAGTCCGTGGTCACCATGGCGTTCGCGGCCTATGCGATCGGCCTCATCCCGACGCTGCTGCTGGCCGTGCCGGTCGCCCGGCGATACGGACGGCTCAGAACGATTCGGGTGGTCCTCGTCGTGTCCGCCGCCGCTTCACTGATCCTCCTGGCCGGAGGGGACCGGGGCTGGGCCCTGGCGATCGGGCGGCTGCTGGCCGGCGTTGCATCGGGTGCCGGGTTCGGACCTGGAACGGCCTGGGTCAAGGACCTGTCGGTGGACGACGGGCCCGGCGCCGGGGCCCGACGGGCCGCAGTCGCCCTGTCGGCGGGCTTCGGGGGCGGTCCCCTGGCGGCGGGGGCCCTGGCCCAGTGGCTGGCGGCGCCCAAGGTGCTGCCATACCTGGTCCACATCGGCCTGACGGCCGGCGTGGCTGCGGTGGTGTGGCACGCGCCTGGCGGCGCCGTAGGGGCATCCCGCGACGATGAAGCCGGATCGCCGCGGCTGGGGATGATCTTCAGGCACAAAGGATTCCGCTACCAGGTCGCGCCCACGGCTCCGCTGGTGTTCGCAGCCGCGACCACGAGTTTCGCCGTTCTCCCGGGTTTGGTGCCGCCGCACGGTCCGAGCGTCGCGGCCAGCGGCGGAATCGCCGGCCTGACGCTGGCCAGCGGTGTCGCGGTCCAGCCGTTCGCGAGGCGGATGGCGATACACAGCCACCATGTGAGCCGCCATGCGGGGCTGGCGGCCGGTGTCGGGGGATTCCTGCTCGGTGCCGCAGCCATCCGGCTGGACGACCCGGTCGTCCTCATCCCCGCGGCGATCGCTTTCGGCGCGTGCTACGGCATGCTGATGGTGGCGGGGCTGAGCCGCGTGGAGGCGCTTGCAGCGCCGCACGAACTCGCCGGTGCTGCAGCAGTGTTCTACTGCCTGACGTACCTCGGATTCGGGGCCCCCTACCTCGTGACCGCTGTGAAGGGCTGGGTGCCAGCCGCCGTCCTCTTTGTCTGCGCAGCGGGCGTCGTTGCCGCGTTGATCCCTGCGACAACTCTGGTACGCGCTCCTGAAACCTGCAGCAGGTCGACGGCAAGGAGCGCTGCTGCGCCAGTAGGCGAGTAACGAACGGTCCTGCCAGGACCCCGGCACGATTCACACCATGACCCGCAGGGGAAAGGAACACGTCATGCGCATAGCCGTCGTGGGGGCAGGCGGCGTCGGGGGCTACTTCGGCGCCCGGCTTGCCGCAGCGGGCCACGAGGTCACCTTCGTCGCCCGGGGCCGCCATCTGGAGGCCATACGGGAACGCGGACTGCTGGTACGCAGTCCGCTCGGCGACCTCAAGGTCCCGGCGACATCGGTAGTTGCGACCATCGCGGAACTCGAACCCGCCGATATCGTGCTCGTCGCCGTGAAACTGTGGGACACCGAGGACGTCGCGGCCCAGCTGCGCGATGTCATGGACGAACGGACGCGCGTCATCTCCCTGCAGAACGGTGTCCGCAAAGACGCTGTCCTGCGCCGGCACCTGCCGGCGCAGGCGGTGTGGGGCGGTGCCTGCTACATCTCCGCCGCCATCGAGGAGCCGGGCATCGTCTCCCACCGCGGCACACTGCAGAAGATGGTGTTCGGCCCCTACGGCGACGTGGACACCTCTCATGCCGACGCCTTCCTCGACGCGTGCGTCTCCTCCGGCATCGAGGCAGAACTCAGCTCGGACATCGAACGGGTCATCTGGGAGAAGTTCGTCTTCCTGGTGGGGCTTTCGGCCATGACCACCGCCGTACGTCAGCCCATCGGCGTGATCCGCTCCGACGTTCACTCACGGGAACTGCTGCGCGACGTGATGGCGGAGGCCGTGCATGTGGGCCGTGCCGCCGGGGTGAGGCTCGATCCGGAGTTCGCCGACGAGAGGCTGGCGTTCTGTGACACCCTGCCGGCCGCGATGACCTCCTCGATGCACAACGATCTGACGCAGGGAAACCGCCTGGAACTGCCCTGGCTCAGCGGCAGTGTCGTCAGCCTTGGCCGCCAGTTCGGGATCCCCACACCACGGAACCGGACGATCGCTGATGTCCTGGCCCCCTACGAGCTGGGACGGCCCCATCCGGACCGTTGACCCACACAGCGGGGGAGCCGCGGATCCGGCAACCTCGGGCAGAAGGCTTCCTTTTCCGGGATGGCCGGATCAACACCTCAATCGTGCTCAGCCGCCGGTCAGCCGGGAGTAGCCGGCGGCGTCCAGCAGCCTTTCGAGGGCGGCGGAGCCCGATCGCGGGTCGAGGCTGATCTCGAAGAGCCAGCCCTCACCATAGGGGCTGGTGTTGATGGTCTCCGGAGCCTCCTCCAGGGCAGTATTGGTGGCGGAGATGGTGCCCGGGACTGGCGCGTCGATGTCGGACACACTCTTGGTCGACTCGACGTCCGCGCAGGTTTCACCGGCCCCCACAACGGTGCCGACCGCCGGCAGAGTCACCGAGATGACGTCGCCGAGTTGGTCCTGGGCGTAGTCAGTGATGCCGACCCGGACGATAACGGGATCGCCCTCCTGGGCCCGGGCCCATAGATGTTCGGAGGTATACCGCAGCTCATCGGGGATCTCGGACAAGGGTACGCGCCTTTCCTTGTTGACAGATGGCGACGGACCGGGATGGGGGATCGACTGGCCCCGCTCTCCTGCACAGCCCGTCACCGCGCCGATGTGGGTGTCGCTCGGTCGGTGCACCGGCCCGTCGGTGGACAACCACCGTGCCGCGACGGCACACAGGCTGAGCCCGGCCGCTCCTTCGGCGTCGAGCGTGCCGAGAGCGGGCGGTGGTGAGTCTCTGCAGAAACAGAATGGCACGCGTCGGGCATCGGCCGCGTCAGGACGTCTCCGGCCACGCCACCAATTTGGGGACCGAAAAGTGCTGCGGACTCCTTCACGGTGAGAAGCCCTCAGCATCAAATGGTCTCTGCACGCACCGGGATGCTGCACTTCCACGAGGCCGCGATCCGGGAACAATGCTCGTACTGGGTGGTCGGCGCGGCCAGTTCGAGCTCACGAGGATGGGGCCACTCTGTACGCGCAGATGGCGTTCATGGCCAGGGCCGAGCAGGGTGCCGGACAAGCAATCTGGAGGCCATAAAACCCCTCAGCCGGGATCCTGAGCGGACGTTGAGCGGGCAGCGCCGGGCTCCGCCGTCGCAGACTTCCGCCTCGCAGGCGGTTCCGGGTCCCATTTCTGGCCCCATCGAATGAGTGGCACCAGGCTGGCAAGGAGCTCCCTGCCCCTGCCCGAGAGGGTATAGCGCACCTGCACCGGGGTGGTCGGTATGACGTCCCGCTGGAGCAGCTCATGCTCGGTCAGCTCCCGGAGCCGTTGCGCGAGCAGCCGCTGAGAGATCCCCTCAATCATCCGGTGATACTCGCTGTAACGCTCAGCTCCGCGGGCGGCCGCGAGGAGGATGCTGGCACTCCATCGCTTGCCGGCCAGTTCGATCCCGGCGATGAACTTGCGGCACGCCTCGTCGTCGATACGGGCGAAGTCTTCGTTCTTGGGCTCAGGAGGCACTTCCAAATAGTAACTCTCCTACCTGTGGTGTGCGAACATGCCGCCCCCGTTTCGACACTGGGAGCCCAGCTAGGAGGTATGCATTGTCTGCACGTATTGGGCCACCCCGGTTCGGTCTGAACCTGGACCCGGTGGGTCGCCCGCCGGAACAGATCGTGGCCGCCGCCCGGGCAGCGGAGACTGCGGGGTTCGACCTGATCGGCATCCAGGATCACCCTTACCGCCCGGACTTCCTCGTGCCCAGGAACATCCGAACGTCGGCCAGCAACAGGCGGTCACCCACAACGGCATGGTCGACCGCGTCACAGAGGATGTCGAAAACGCAGTGCTGACGGCGGCCGCGTCGGGAATCATGATGCAGATCCGGTCGCTTGGCGGCGCCATGGCCGATATCCCTGCCGACAGGACCGCGTTCGCCAACCGGACGCAGCCCGAGCTCATCATCGGCACAGTCTTCCACCGCACTGACACTGGCCATCTCGACCGCGCCTGGGCGCAACTGGCCCCTTCGCTCAGCGGCGCGTACGCCAATTTCGAGACACGCCCAACCCCGGCCACCACGCGACTGGCATTCCCCGAGGACACCACCCGGCGCCTGCACGAGATCAAGGAGCGCTACGACCCGCAATCCGTCTTCCGTCCCTGGCCGCTGTGACGGGAGCCGTAACGCCGCAGCTTGGCCTCGCATCGGTCCGGGCCGATAAGTTCGGCCTGCCGGCCCGATGCGAGGCACGCGGATCGCCTTGAGGATGGGCTCGAACTGCGGGGAGTCTCCGTGCTGTTCGGACGTGATGACGATCGACATCGGTCTCTGGCTCTGCTCGACGGCCAGATGCAGTTTGCTGGTCAGGCCGCGGCGCGAGCAGATGGCCGCGGAGGGCACAGTGCGCGGTGACCTGTGCAGGGTGGCGTCCGTCGGGCACCCGGCCCCGTCGATGATCCCGGCTGGCGTTAACGTCGAAGTCGCCCGGCCTACTTGTCCGACACCGCCGTCGCCGACGCCCTGGCGCCGCTGTGCGAGCAGATCGGCGAGGACCTCGAGCACGACCTTGCCGCCCGCCGCTACGCGATGACCGGCGACCGCCGCGCCTTGCACAGCAGCATCCTCTGACCGCGTTGCTTGAGGTCCTGATGTGGCTGCTCGATCGAAACGGCTTTATGCGTCAGGCTCCGGCGGCGGCATCGGTTGAATGGCCGGGGGCGTCTGACCAGCCGTCGGCAGCTGGTACGCCCCTTGCTGCTCCACGACGATCAGCGCGCTCGAGGGCACTGCGGCGCGCAGTTTGTGCAGGACGAGAAGGGCGGTGGTGTCCCGCTGCCCAGCTTTGGTGCAGCCTTCCTTGGCACCACTCCCAGTGGAGGCACGGCGACGGATCCCACCAGCACCCCCGGAAACGCGAACCTGGACTCCTACCTCAGCGCCATCACCCGCACCCGGCAGATCGGGGCAGCTTTCAACACCACCACCGAACGGCTCCTCGACCGTCGCCAGACCTGGGCCACCCCTGAAGAACGCATCAGGCTCGCCCGTCTGCTCAAACTGCGCGTTCCTCACCTGAGCAAGCCCCGCAGGATCCACGTCCATGCCGGCGCCTCGTAGAAGGAGCTTTGATCATGCAGGAACCGCCCGAGAAAGTACGGAGAGAGATCATCGAGGACTGGCAGTTCACGAGCAATCGTCAAGAGTTATGCATGGGCTTAGATGCTGATGCGTTCTTGCGTTCCAGCAGCATGATCGTGACGCTGGGCGCGACCTGGCGCTCGCCGACAGGTATGAATTTCCGCCGACGATAGAGCACGACCGCAGGCAGGTTGGCGGTTCCGGTGGAGACGACGGTCAGTTCCGCGGGCTCGATCGAGTCCAGAGTGTCGAGCAGCGCCGTTGCCGTCGTCCTCGTACCCGCGGGGATCGTCCGAGCTTGGGTGGTGGCGCGTTCACCGTGTCGTCCCGCGCGCGTGGGGATCGTCCGCCGGACTTCCGGAGCGGAGAGAGGTCTGCGCTCGTCTTCGACGAGCTGTCTCCACGTGCGCTGGCTGCTGATTTTCGACAACGTCGACGCGCCAGACAGTGTCAGACGCCGCTCCCTGCTTTCGCCTCCCACATCGCGGTAACGGCTGTTACCATGCTGGTATGGCGAAGACACAGCTGGGTGCGCGCGTGGATCAGGACGTCGCGGAACTCGCGAAGAGGCGCGCCGCAGACCTCGGACTGAGCATTGGGGACTACCTCGCCAGGCTGGTCCAGGACGATGCCAGCGGCCTGCGCGCACGAGCCGTGGACGCGGCCGCCCGCTTCCTGGCCGAACACCAGGCGGTCTTCGACGAGGCTGAACAAGCCCAGCAGACGCCTCGAGGAGCGCGTGCGGCCTGATGGATCTGCACATCGACGTTCCCTGGATCCTGCAGGTCGCCGAGGCTGCCGGGGTGAACGATCCGGCCCCCGACGACTACGGCGTCCCCGTCTCCGCGGTCGCCCGCCACCGGGCCGAGCTGTTCGAGCAGCCCGTCTACGACGGCCCCTACGCCAAAGCCGCCGCCCTGATCCACACCCTGGGCCGGTGCCGCTGGCTGGAGCGGTCCAACCTGGCCGTTGCCGCCGCTACCGGCGTCATGTACCTGGAAGCCGCCGGAATTCCCGTCAAGCCCGCCCGCGAGGACGCCGTCGCCCTCAAGGACCTGCTCCTCGACCCCGCCTGCACCGCCGGGAAGATCGCCGCCCTGCTGCAGGCCTGGCCCACCGTCACCTGACCCCCTCAGACCCAGCGCCGCTGCGCCGGGAGCAATACCGCTCGCTCAGGTTGCCGGTCGGCTTCGGGCCGCGCCGACCGAGGGCGGGAAACGGCGGACTTTCTCGCGCGTATGGGGATGTTCGTTCCGGTAGATGCGTCGGCGTCCTGGCGCCCGCTGTCCGAACGCGGTGTGCAGATCTTCGCGGACGCACCGAACAAATCGCGGACGTCGGGGGGCATTGACGTTGCGCAGGGCGCGGACTCCGTCGGCGGTCTCGGTCACATCGACCGTACGACGCCCTGACCGGCCGGCTCGCGCCGACACCGTACGGCGTCGGCGCGCCGCACCGCACACCACCGCGCGCACGGCGCAAGCGCGGCCGGTCACGCGACGCGGGCGTCGTCCCAGTCGATGTGGTGGTCGAACATCCAGGCCATCTTCTCCGGTTTGACGATCTTGGCGAAGGCGCGCAGGAGCTACCCGAGCGTTCCCCCGGCTGGTGGGAGACAAACGACAGGTGGTGACATCGAAGCAAGTCCCGGGCGGGCTCGGCGGAAGGCCGGGCCAGCCTCCACGCCTGGCTCTTGCCTCGTGACGACCATGGCAGGGTGACCGGCTGGGGCGTCACAGCAGGGGGCCAGTGCTGGGCGTACGGGGAGGTTGTCTCCGGCCGCTACGCGGGCCTCTCCCACAGCCGTTGGGGATGGGTGAGCGGCGACCCGGTCGCCACCGGCTTCCGGCACCACCGAGGAACTGAAGAAACGAGGGGGCGGCGCTCGCCTCGTTCCTGCGCTGGTCAAGATCCGTTCGAAGACGAGCTGCAAGGAGCCGTCATCGGAACCTGGCCCGGAACACTCCTGCGGAACAGCGCTGACCTCGGTCCGTTTCCCCGCGCCGGGCGTCGCCGTCGGCGTTCGCTAACGGAACACCCTGACCCGCCCACCTATAGGAAAAGGAATTGAGCGACGCGGTGCCACGCCGCTACTGTCGTGGTGGACCGTGAAGTCGTCGTATGGAGGTGAGACCCGTGAACACAGTTACCCATGGGTGCTCCCTCAACCCGTCACGGTCCGGCGGCTGACGTTCGGTGTCGCCAGGAGCGCCTGAGACCGAGGCACTCCTGGAAGGAGACTCCGATGAACACGAAGCCTTTCACATCTGGCCTGAGCGAGAACGCGGTGTTGATCACGCGCGTCGCGGACAGGCAATGGCATGCACTGGATGACGACTTGGTGGTCGGCCGCGGGCATGCGGAGCACCGGCCCGACGGACGCTTGTTCGTCAGCATCGACGCCTGGCACGACGCTATCTTCGACCGGCTCGCCAAGGCGATGCTGACGGAACTGCCAGCGCCGCTGTACACGGTGGTCGACGAAGCCGACGTCGAGCTGACGGCCGGCTGGCGGCGGGCCGGTTTCACGATCCGGCGCCGCGAGTGGGAGTACGTCGTGCCGACCGACCCGCGGGTCACAGGGCTCGATGCAGTCCTGCCGCCTTCGGGCGTGACGATCGTGCCCGCCGGTCAGGCGGACGAGAGTCTGCTGCGGGCGGTGGACCGCGCGATCCGTGATGAAGTCGAGGCGACCGTCGGGTGGCAGTCGATGCCCGCGGAGGTAATTCCCCGCCCCGAAGGCGACACCATCGTCGACCCGTCGAAGTACGCGGTGGCCGCGGCGCCGGACCGCTACCTGGGTCTGATCCGGGTGGTGACGGTGAACCGGCCGCGCATCGGGCTGGTCGCGGTCCGGGCCGGCGAGCAGCGCCGCGGCATCGCGCGGGCGCTGCTGGCCCACACGCTCGGGACGCTGCACCGCTCCGGGTTCGCCGCGGCCTGGACCGAAGTGCACGAGTCCAACCAAGCAGCCTCGGCGCTGTTCGAGGGCATCGGTGCCCGGCCGATGAGCAGCAACCTGGAGCTGGTGCGATGACGAAGAACAAGAACGTCATCGAAGTCGAGGGCAAGGTCGTCGAGTGCCTGCGCAGCGCCATGTTCACCGTGGAGCTCGAGAACGGCCACCAGGTGCTCGCGCACATCAGCGGGAAGATCCGCAAGAACTACATCAAGATCATGCTGGAAGACCGGGTGCTGGTGGAGCTCCCGCCGTACGACCTGACGCGCGGCCGGATCGTGTTCCGGTACCGGAACTAGTGGTGGTTGGCGCCTTTCGCGGTAGCTGATCCTGGGGCTCCGGTCACGGCGTTTGCGTGACCGGGGCCCCGATGATGGCTCGCACGGCCGCGGAGGCCACCGCTCCAGCCGCCGCCAGCAGGTCTGGCCCGAGCCGGACCCTAGCTCCAGGGGCAGTAGTTGTCAGGCGATGTCGTTGTGCAGTACGTACGGGATGTCCTGCAGGCACAGCCGGTCCGGCACCGGCCGCGGGCCAGAAGCCTTCTCGGGCCAGGGCGGCAGTAGCGGCTCGATCAGCGCCACAGGTCATCGTCCACCATCCACGGCCGGGGAGTCACACCATCCCGAACGGTCGAATCGTCACACCGGACACGAACGAACAGGGCCGTTCAACAAGATCGTGTTACGAGCTCGTAGGCATGCATGGCTGGAGCCCACTGTCGTTGTGAACTCCTCAATCACCCTTCTCGACGATGCAAAAGGGGTGCCCGATCGGATCGGTGAGAACACGCGCCCTGGCCCCGTGAGGCTGATGATCTGGTGTGCCCGCACCCAACTCCAGCAGCCGGGCCGCGACGTCGTCCAAGTCCTGCTCGACCTTGAAGCACATGTGTAGCTGCTGAGGAACGGTCTGTTCAGGCCAGCGGGGAGCCCTGTAGCCCTCGACCCGTTGAAAGCCGATGAAGACTGCGTCCGCACAGTCGAGACCGGCGAAGTCAGCATTCGACTTGGGATGGAGTTCCAGACCGGTGGCCTGCTGATAGAACGCCGCCAAAGCCAGCGGATCCGGGCAGTCGAGGGTTATCGCGCTCAACTTCATCTGCAAGGGCATGACGCCTCCGGGACGATCGGTGGACTTCCCTGATGCACATCCTAGAGACGGCTGCCTACGGCTGAGTGAGAAACCGACCACCTACACGGTCCGCCCAGGCGTAGGCATCCCAGGTCAGAACCTCACCGACGAGGACCGGTGCGGGCTGACCGTCCTGTTCTGGCCGAATGCCAACCCGTATGGAACCTTCTGCCTGGACACGGACGAGTGTCTCGACTTTGGTGCAAGAGGCCACTTGGACAGGGAAACCGCAACTTCGACATGGCCCGCAGAGGCAGCTACCTTCACCTGGTCTTCGGCGATCGCCCACGGTCGCACAGGAGTTCCTTCAGGCTGAGCCACCCGCGACGGGATGAGTTGGTCACGCCCCACGAATCCTCGCCCCTATGCGTAAGCCACCGAACCGGGTCCACACCAGGCGCCCCCAACCAGGGAGAGACGCATGCCCCATCTTGCTCTGTACACATTCGGCGTCTTGAAGTCACTTCTCGCCGATCCCGCACCTCTCACGCGCGAGTTCTACGACATTGGTGAGGCCGTCTACCGGAAGATCAGCCAGCACCCCGGGTACCTCGCGCATGCTGAAGCGGCAGACGGTGACCGGGGCGCGCTCTTCGAGGCGGACTGGGGTGCATGGGGAGAGTTCGCCGTACCGACCTGGTACGGCAAGGGCCATACGGTGGAAACCACCGCCCTGGCCGCGACCCTCTCACTCTGGACCGACCTGCGCCCCGCCTTCGACGCGGTCTACACCGGTCTGCACCGTGAGGCGCTGAACAGGCGTTACGACTGGTTCGAAAGGACAGGACACCCAAATTACGTGTTCTGGTGGCTCTCCGACGGCGTGATACCCACCTGGCGGGACGGGGTTTCCAGGCTGGAGCACCTCCACGACCACGGCTCCGCGCCGCACGCCTTCACCTTCCACGACTCGTTCGCCCCGGAGGGAACTCCGACCAGGATCAAAGGCATCGGGCCGAAGAGCGACCAGGTTCGCTGACAAGGAAGCCTGAACGACTGGGTTCGCTGTCAGACGACTCGATTGAATGACGGCGAACAGATGCGTCTGCGCTACGGCGGATCCGCCAGTACCTGGGGCTTCGCCCTCTACCTCGCGAGCACTGATGAGTACCAAGACGCCATCCTGCCCACCAGCGGCTTCGCCGGCACCCCCGCACCGTGAGTTCAAGAAGAACGCGCTAGGCCTGCTGTCTCATCAGCAGACCGTCGGCCTGGCATCGGCACGGCAAATGTGAACACCGAGCCCCACCGAAGTCCCCGGCGTCTCACCGTCTATTGTGCATGAGCTCGTTAGCGCTCTGTTTGCCCGATCCCTGACGTTGTCATATGCTGGCAATAAGTGATCTTTCACGCTTCGCAAGCCGCCTCGCATGACGAAGGCGCGGCTAAGAGGATCCGTGATCTCCTGATGTGCATGCGTGTCAATTAGGGTCATCCCTTACCCACAGGCACACTTATCACATTTCGGCAATATCTCCTCCCGGATCGAGAATTCCGGCCAATTCCCGTTCCTCGATCCAGCACCTTGATGCGCCATGTGGGCATGGCTTCTGATCAGCAAGTTAGAGGGGTGTCGGAAAATGAGAATGAGCCTGACCGAGCTGCGCGCCCTCGCCACACAGGCAGGGTTCACCGGCAATGACATCAAAATCGCGGCGGCCGTCGCCATGGCAGAGTCCAAAGGCGACCCAGGCGCCGTCGGAGACCAGGGTCTGGTCGACCACAAGTGGGGGCCGTCCATCGGCCTCTTCCAGATACGCTCCCTCAAGCATCCAGGGCAGTTCTCCCCACCGGACACGCTCAGGATTGAGGGAAAGCTCAAGGACCCGCTCTACAACGCCAAGACGGCAAAGGCCATCAAGTTCGCACACAACTGGAAACAATGGTCCACGTTCGTGAGCGGGGCCTACAAGCAGTACATGGATGGCGGGCCCGCCGGCCCCACCAACTTCGAGCCGTTCCCTGGTGCGTCGTTCTTCCATACCGGACGGAAATCGCCGGTCATCGCCGCAATGCATCATCGGCTCGTCGCCGAAGGCTGCAACCGGTACCAGTCGAGCGCCGG
The DNA here is from genome assembly GCF_040645355.1 of Streptomyces sp. NPDC046805. Taxonomy (NCBI): domain Bacteria; kingdom Bacillati; phylum Actinomycetota; class Actinomycetes; order Kitasatosporales; family Streptomycetaceae; genus Streptomyces; species Streptomyces sp. NPDC046805. The sequence goes on from NZ_JBEYYC010000033.1 coordinate 48,774, forward strand.
CGCCGACGTATGGGGCCCGGGCGATGTGAAGTCCTTCGCCGCCTGGCAGCGGAAGCTCGGCTTCGAAGGTGACGATGCCAATGGCGTCCCCGGCAAGACCAGTTGGGACGCGCTGCAGGTCCCCAAGAACTTCGACGACGAGGACGTAAAGGCGGCTCTCGAGAAGACAGGCACCGGCGATGGCCCCGGCACCGACAACCTCGATGACCTTCCGGAGAGCGACTTCGTCGCCTTCGCCGAGGACGGCGTCGAGAACGACGCGGAGGCACCCAAGTGACTGCAACCATCGCATACGACCGTACCGTCTCGAACCTCATCGACGAGCTGAGTGCGACGCGCCACGTCACCCACACGCCCTACAGGAAGACGTCGGTCACGCTGCACCACAACGCCGGCCGGTTTTCGCACCAGGGTTTGCTCAACGTCTGGAAGACGCGTCCAGCTTCGGCCCACTTCGACGTGGACGCCGCCGGTGCCGTCGCCCAGTACGTCAAGGTGAACGAGTACGCCTGGGCCGTCGGCAACAGGGCTGGCAACCAGAGCTCGATCAGCATCGAAATGGCGAACGAAACGCTCGCGCCCGGCTGGACGGTCGCCGAGGCCACCTGGAAGAACGCTGCACGTCTCGCTGGCTGGCACTTCGCCAAGGTGATCGGCGAACGCCCCAGCAAGAGCAATCTCTTCTACCACCACCACTGGTCCTCGACCGACTGCGCCGGCCCGTACATGGAAGGGATCTACGACAAGGTCCTCGCGGCGGCTCAGGAGGCGTACGACCACTTCAAGGATTCGCACCCCGTCCCCGGGCCGGACACCGAGCCGTTCCCTGGTGCGTCGTTCTTCCATACCGGACGGAAATCGCCGATCATCGCCGCAATGCACGCTCGGCTCGTCGCCGAAGGCTGCAACCGGTACCAGTCGAGCGCCGACGCCGACGTATGGGGCCCGGGCGATGTGAAGTCCTTCGCTGCCTGGCAGCGGAAGCTCGGCTTCGAAGGTGACGATGCCAACGGCATCCCCGGCAAGACCAGTTGGGACGAGCTGCAGGTCCCCAACGTCTGACCGTCCTCGCTGATGGCTTTATCGAGCAGGAGTTTGGGAGGCGCCGGGTCTCTTGCCGGATGGACGAGCGTGGCCAGGAGCCGGTCGACGAACACCAGCCGCTTCGCACCGGCGCCCACGGCTCGCTTCCGCGGCCGACACAAGCAGGCCTGGTGCCGTTCCTGCCGCAACGGGCCTACTCCGGACACGAGTTCAGCGATCACATCGGCCGACAGATCCGTGATCCGCCGGTCGCTGATGATTGCCGCACGGTTCACGTTCCCCATTACGCCACCGTGATCGGCGATCAAGAGCTCATCGCACTTCGCCGCCAACCATGCACGAGCTCGTTGGGAATCCGATTGCCTCTTCGCGGTCAGCTGCGCATCCTGCTGGGATGCGCTTCTCCATCAACATCCCCAACTTCGGTGGCTTCGCGGACCCTCGTAACGTGGCGACCGTGGCGGCTGCCGCCGAACAGGCCGGCTGGGACGGGCTCTTCGTCTGGGACCACGTACTGCATCGACAACACCAGGGGCGCCCCTTCGGAGACCCCTGGATGCTGCTGACCGCGGCCGCGCTGGCGACCTCCCGGATCCGACTGGGCACCCTGCTGACGCCGGTTCCCCGTTACCGTCCGCAGCAACTCGCCCGCCAGGTGGCCACCTTGGACCACCTCAGCGGCGGCCGGGTGATCTTTGCAGCAGGTCTGGGCGGTCCGATCGAGGACGAATACCGTAGCTTCGGCGACGCCGCCGAGCCACGTCTCCTCGCCGAGCGGTTGGACGAGGGACTGGAGCTGTTGAGGCGCTTCTGGTCCGGCGAGCCGGTGAACCACCACGGCCGGCACTACGAGGTCCGGGACGTGACACTGCTGCCCGCCACCGTGCAGCGGCCCGGCCCCTCGGTGTGGATCGGAGGGTTCTGGCCGCGTCGCATGCCCATGCGACGGGCAGCGCGGTGGGACGGCGCGGTGCCGCTCTTCGAGACGGCCCGGCATGGTCATGTGCCGGATGTGGCAGAGGTACGGGATCTGGTCGGCTATGTGCGCAAACACCGGACGGCCGGGTCCGAACGCCCCTTCGAGTTCGTGCTCGGCGGTGCCACACCCCCGGACGCGGCCAAGGCCAAGGATGTGATCGGTCCGCTGCACGACGCCGGCGCCACCTGGTGGGACGAACGACAGGTCCAGACCGGCCCCGACCTGGACCGCCTGGCTCCCGTACTGCACCGCATCGAGGCAGGGCCGCCGGTGGTCTGATGAGCCGTTCGAGGGTGCGCGTGGCTTGTCGGCCGGGGCTCTGGGGACGCTTGTTGGGCCGGTGCTGGGGCCGGCAAGCGCCTCGTCTCCGGCTGACTGAGCGCTTTGTCGGCGGTCACGGGCCATATTTCGCGCGCCCTGCGCCAACCCCGCACCCTACGATCACCCGGTACGGCTGCTGGAGGGGGCGGGAATGCTTGAGGACATCGAGGACGGGACAGCGGCAGCGATGCGGCTCGCGGGAGGTGCGCCGCTTCGGAGCACGCTTGATGTCGCCGACCCCAGTGACTGGCTCGCCCTGGACGCAGGAGCGCGTGAAGTGGCCTGGTATCGCCCGCAGTTCCTGCCGGAGTGGGAACAATCCGCCCCGCTGCCCGCCGACCTGACTCAGCTCGGCGAGTCTCGGCTCGCACTCGCCCTCTGCCACCGCAACGGGCGGATCCGTCAGGAGGCGGTGCGCCAGGCGGCCCGATACCCCGCTCTGCTGCCGTTGGTCGCGATCCGCTGCGCCGATTGGGCCGCCCCAGTGCGCGAGCACGCCCGGCAGCTGCTGTGCGAGGCCCTGGATGCGGACTCTGCCCCCGACCTCGCGCCGCTCATCCTCCGCGTCGGCCGCCGCGACAGAGGTGCCTTCGGCGTCGATGTGCTCGGTCAGATCCTGCGCCGGGCATCCCACGGCCAGCTCGTTGCTCTCTTCGCTGACCCCGACCGCATCGTCCGGCGATTCGCGTATCGGCTGGCCGTCGAGAGCCGGCTGCTCCGTCCCGCTGAGCTGGCTCGCGCAGCCGCCCGGGACGAGGACACCGTGGTCCAGGACCTGTGCGCCACAGCGGCGCTCACGACTCTGGGGGATGAGGAGGCGTACGGGGATGTGCTGCTTCCACTGCTGTCCGCGCGCAACCCGCGTACCCGCTCGGCCGGCGTCACCGGGCTGCGGCGGGCGGGGCGGTCAGAGCAGGCGGAGCCGTTTCTCAGCGACCGCTCCGCGCTCGTGCGCGCTTGCGCCCGGTATGTCGTACGCCAGCAGGGAGGTGATCCAGTGGCCTGGTATCGGGAGCGGTGCACGGCACCGGACGCCCCCGAGTTGATGCCCGGTGCGGTCATCGGGCTGGCCGAGTGCGGGAACCGCGCGGATGCCGGGCTGCTGTGGCCGCTGCTCGCGCACCCGGCCGCCCGGGTGCGGGCGCGGGCGGTGGCAGGTCTGCGGACACTGGACTGCGTAGATGCGAAGCAGTTGCGGCCGCTCCTCGACGACCCTGCCGCCGGTGTCGTCCGCGAGACGGCCGTCGCTCTGCTGCCCTCGGCAAAGGAACTGCCCGCCGACTGGCTACTGGAGCGCACCAGCTCCGAACGTCCACGGCACGTCCGCATCGGCGCATTCCGGCTGCTCGACGCGCGCGGCGGCATCGTGGGGCTACGGGCCGCGGTCGGTCTGTTGGAGGACCAAGATGCCAAGCTGCGCACCTGGGCGGGGCAATCCGTGCAGCGCTGGCATCCGTCGGCGGACGTGCGGCGCTGCGACGCGGAGGTGGGCGAACTGCTCGACCGGAGCCGGCACCTCTTCAGCGACTACGTGTTGCGCCAGCGCAAGTGGGAGGCCGGGGTGGACAGTTGAGTACGCCTTGAGGCGCAGGGGGATCAGTACGCTTCCCCTCCGACGTGCTCCACGAGTTCAAGCGGCGCGGTGAGGCCGAGCACCACGTGCCGAACCACTGACACCCACCACCGTGGACCGCTACGCCGACTGGGAAGACGCCAACGGACCGCACCCGTTGCGCGAGACGACCACCAACAGGCGGATCGCGCGCCACAGCTTGGAGCGCGTCGCCGCGGCCGGGAGGCAGGATCGGGCTGCCCTGCGACACCGTGACCGATCGGATGATCGCCTCCTTCGGCCGACCGCTACGGCCTGCCCCAGGGCAAGCTGACGGTCGGGGAGATGGCCCGCACTGCGTCAGCCGGCATTGCTGTACCTCCTGATTGGGGCGGGCCCAGCGTGAACCAGCGACTACGTCCATGGACTTGGGCGGAAGCGAGCTTAGAGATCAAGTGACTGTGTGTCATCGGGATGTGGTCCTAAAGCGTGTTGCACAAGGCCGTGATCAGGCAGGCCGAAGCGGGTGGTTGACCGGGGCGATCACGCGGTGAGGGCGAGGTTGTGCATGCGGGCGACGGCTTGGACAGCGTGGAGGAGGCCGTCGCCGTGCTGCCGGCGGTCACGCAGGATGTTGTAGTTCTTCATCCGGGAGAAGGCGTGCTCCACGCGAGCGCGGACTTTGCGGTGGGCAGCGTTGTCCTCTTCCCCCTCACCACCGCATTCCCGGACCACCCTCAGCACCCGACCGAACTGTGGTCCGGCGGCGGTGAGCCTTGCCGGAGCTTTCTCTGGCAGGTTCGGGTCGGTAAGAGTGGTGTAGAACCCTGGGCGTGGGGGCAAGGAGTCCGCCTCTGAGAGACGCATCGCAGCGTCGTCCATGTCGACGCCCTCGCCAACGCGATCGGGATTTGCTGGCGGCTCAGGTCTACCTCGGCGCCTACGGTCCCATGCGCCCGGAAGAGCTGGCCGGGCTTCGCCGCCAGGACGTCGACCCTGACGACCTCGTGGTCCGCGTGCGCCTCGCTGAGCCGAGCGGACCAACGGGCGACGCGCTCCCGGCCCGACCAAGTCCGATGCGGTTGCCCGTGTCCAACGCCGGTCTGCCGGGGATCGCCGCGCAGGCCATCTCCGCCGTCGACATCGCGCTGCTCCTGCACCCGTCTTCCGCGGTGGTCCGCGGCGGGTGAGATGTTGCCGACCCCGTACAGCCTGCTTGACGTCGTAACCGCCATTGGCATCCACGTACAACTCGGCTGTTTCACGAATGCTTTCGCGGGCCGCTCTCCGTGGCCCGTCGGCAGCTTGTCGGCGCCCGGGCCGAGCGACAGGCTCCTCGGCGCTGAGATCAGGGCAGTTCCGCGCTGTCGAGGCTGAGCATTTCCCTGAGCTGGGGCCGGTGGAGGCTGGCGATGTTCTCAAGCAGGTCGGGATGGCGCAGCAGAGGCGCGGCCTCGGTGTCCCGCTTCCCTGGGGCGGTCAGCCGGCGCAGGCCCTCGGCGGTGCGGTGCTCGCTCACGGCGAGGGCCTGGCGGGCGGCGTGGGTGGCCAGGGTGGGGTCGGCCAGGAGGCAGGCAGCCCAGCTGACGACGGTTTCGTCGATCCAGCTCCGCCAGGCGCTGTCGTCGGGCTGCGGCTCACAGCCGGTGAGCCGGTCCAGCCGGTGGGATCCGCTGGGTGCGAGCAGGTGCAGCAGCTGCACGTCGAGGCTGGTGGGGTAACGCAGGGTGGCGGCGAGCGTGATGGCCTGCCGGGCTTGGGCCTCGGCCAGCGCGCGGCTGAGCGCGCCGCCGGGGGCCGGGTAGGCGGCGAGAAGCCAGCGGGTGGAGGCGGCTATGACAGGTGTCAGATCGGTCACGGCGGTCGGTCCCTCGGGAACGTGCTCGCCTGTGTCCGGCAGACCGGTCCTGCGAGCTGTGTCGCGGAGCCGCGCTGCCCCGCTCGTGACACATCAGCGTAGGCAGCGGGACCCGCAGAGGGAATGAGCCACGTCACAACACGCTGGGCGCCCGGGTTCCCGACCAGGAACCCGGGCGCCCGGGCCGGAACCAGCCCCTACCGGGGTCAGGACTTGCCGCGGCCGGAGATGAGGTCGCGAGCCCGGTCCACCAGCCCGGCGCCGGGCGCGAGGAGCTTGTTGGCGGGCGGGGTGTTCGGCGCGGAGGGGTGCGGGCGGGTCGGGGCGAGGGACTTGGCCCGACGGATCTTGTCCCCGAGGTCGTTCAGCGCCTCAGGAGAGCAGGACTGGCGCAGCATCGGGAAGAGGTTGTCCTCCTCGTCCCGGACGTGGGCGGAGACCTCGTCCATGAGCTGCTGCAGCAGCGGGCTCATCTTCGGGTCGTCGGTGTCCGTCTTCTCCAGCTGCTTGAGGAGCTTCTCGACCTGGCCGTGGTCCGCGATCTCCTTGTCCGCGATCCGGTCGCCGCCGTCGATGTGCTCGCGTACCGCCGGATACAGGTACTCCTCCTCGGCGACCGAGTGCCGTACCAGTTCGATGGTGACCTCGTCCACGACGTCCCGGAGTTCCTGTCCGCCGCCCGGCATCCCCTGGATCCGGGCGAACATCTCCTCGACCTCCCGGTGGTCAGTCATCAGTTCCGCGATCGCGTCTCCGCCATGCCCCATCGTCTGTCCGCCTCTCGCTGGTCATACCTGGGCCGGGTCGGTCCCGCCCAGCTGACAGTGATTCCCCATTCGAACGGACCCGGCGCCGCACCGGGCGATGTCCACCCGGTCGGGTGCCTCCGTCATTCCGGAAGGGACGCACGAACCGGCCCGCGACCGTGCGTACGACGGCGGTCAGTCCTCGCCCCGTACGACGTTCCAGCCGTCCCCCTGCCGCAGCCGTCCCGCGTTGTTGTCGAGCGTCGCGCGCATACAGGTGCGTATGCCTTGCCCGCGCAGGCGACGCGCCCTCGCCCAACCCGTTTCGGGTCGGCGAACGACGATCGGGTTACTGGCTTCCGTGGTCACGGCGGCTCATCTTCCTTCTGGCTCCGGCCTGTTGAGGTCTGGTTCGTCCGTCCTGCCCCCGGTTGCTCTTCTCGTCCCGAGTGTCCAACGGGCCCGGCGTGAAACCCGGTTCGGGTCCGGCGGGGCGCGCCGCGCGTTATGGCCTGAGCCTGTCCTGGTGGCCTGCGCGCCACACCGAGAGAAGGACGGTCGCGTCATCGTCGAGATCAGCCGCGTGGTGTTCGACGACCGCGTGCATCAGCCGACGCAGGGCCTCGTGGAGCATCTGATGGCGGAGTGGTGGCGGACGATGAAGTCGACGAAGCGCTCCCGGCCGAAGTCGCGGCCCTCCACGTCCCGGGCCTCGACGATGCCGTCGGTGTAGAGGAGGAGCCGGTCGGCGGGCTGAAGCTGGTGGTGGCGCGTCTCGCCAGGCAGGTCGAGCCCGGTGCCCATCGGGGCGGCGGGCGGGCAGGTGCGCTCGATGGTCCAGCGGTCGTCGCGGATCACGAGCGGCAGGTGATGCCCGCGGTTGACCCAGGTCAGCGTTCCTGTGTCGAGATGGAGGTCGGCGAGGATGCCGGTGACGTAGCGGGCGGCGCCGAAGTGGGAGGTCAGCAGGTCCTCGATGGCCGGCCGGTCTCGACGAGCGATGCGCCCTGGCGGCGAGCGTTGTGAGAGGCCGCGACGGCCAGGGTGGCGGTCATTCCGGCGGTGGTGTCGTGTCCCATGGCGTCGAAGACGGACAGATGCAGCGTGGTGCCGCTGACGGCGTAGTCGAAGGCGTCGCCGCCCACCTCGATCATGGCCCGTGCCGCGAAGCGGGCCGACGTGCTGGGCGGTATCCGGTTGCCGTGACTGCCGGCCCGTCAGGTGACGGCGGTGTGGCACCGTGCTTCACGATGCCGATGAACTGGGGTTCTCGCCGGGGCACAAGCAGGCACGCGGGCCGGACCTTCGTGCCGGCGGACGCGTGCGTCGTTCTGCGTGGTTCGGGACCATGCGCCCCGGTTACCCCTGCCGTATGCCGCGCGGACTGCGGAAACACCTGAGATCGTGCTTCTGCCGGGTCCTCGGGGGAACTCGTCGGGCGGGATGAGCACCCGAGCATCTGTGACCGGGCCCGTACGAGAGAGGAGCGGCGCCATGCCGGCTGGATCGAGCTCCAAGCGAGAGCGCCAGTACGAACACATCAAGGAGAGCGCCCAGGACCGTGGTGAGTCGACGAAGCGGGCCAAGGAGATCGCGGCACGCACGGTCAACAAGGAGCGGGCCAGGTCGGGCGAGTCGAAGACCGCGAGCAGGACCTCGACCCGCGACCCGAAGTCGGCGTCCCAGCGCGGAGGGCAGCGCTCGCACAGCGGCGCGGGAGGACCGACCAAGGACCAGCTGTACGAAGAGGCCAAGAAGCGCAACATCGGGGGCCGCTCGTCGATGACGAAGAAGCAGTTGGAGAACGCCCTCGGGCGGTGAAGCGAGGTACCTGCGAGGGAGTCACGGCGCCTGCCCGCGCAGCGCCGTGGCTCCCTCGCGCCGGGCGGTGAGGAGCCTGGCGGCCAGGCGGTCCTCCAGGCTCGTGCTCGCGCGGATTCCGAACACCACGTCGGTGTCCAGGTGCGGCGCGCTCTCCAGGAGCCTGCCTACGACGTCGTTGCGTACGACCTGTGCGTGCACGGCGTCCGCCTCGACGTGCTCGGTGTAGAACCGTACGGCCGCGGGGCCCGCGCCGGTGCGGTGCATCGCTTCGGCAAGTCGGCGCGAGGCCGGGGACGAGGTCACTTCCATGGCGGCGAAGTGCCCGACGAGTGCGCCGCGCAGCGAGCGGTGCAGACCGAGCAGGGAGATCAGGTTGACGGTGGCGAGCGCTTCGGCCGGTGCGCCGTCGACGTACCGGCCGTACGCCGTGTCCAGGCGGAGGTCCGCCATGAGGGCGGCGAAGAGTTCCGCGTGGATCTCGTCGGGGCGCCCGGCGCCGAACTCGTCGTACTCGACGGCGACCATGGCCGCCTTGGCGCGCCCGCGCAGCCGCGGGATGACCCAGGCGTGCGGGTCGGCTTCCTTGAGGTGCAGACGGCCCGGGAAACCACGAGTCGACCCACAGGTCTCGCTCCTCCAGCGGCTTCACGGCTGGACCCTGGAGGATCCGGCCGTCCGGGGCGAAGTCGTCGATCCGATGCGGCGCGTGGGGTTCTTTGAGTGGACGGATCGGTGCCATGGACACCGAGAAGGGCTGGGTGTAGCGGGTCGACGAGCCGCACGGCTCGCAAGGCTGGCGCCCCTACGACGGCCATCCCGAGCGCTGGTGGGGAGCCGTCACCGCCGACGATACCGAAGAGGACGCCGAGTACGTCACCGCCCTCGTCGTCACCGACCTGGTGACCGAGTGGGAGGTGCGCGGCACCGGGCAGAGGCACGTGCGCGTGATCGTCTGCGAGGGCAAGGAAGGCGACGGCTTTGAGGAAGCGGCCTTCACCGTGGAGATCCAGCCCGGCGTGGACGCAGATCGACTGAAGCCTTCGCACGCGGTCAGGCGCGCAAGATGGCTCCGGCGGGCAAAAACAGTCCCCGGTAGTGCTGCGCGTGTCCTGAGGCTTCAGTCGTCACTGTTGCCTCGGTATCGCGCCGGCTTGCCGGGGGCCTAAACCGCATCCTGTCCAAGTCACTCCGCCGGCTAGACGTCCTCATCGACTTTGCGGCTCTTCCGGTGTTGTGGTCTAGTAATCAGCCTTCATGAGAAATGTCCCAAGTCAATAGATTTTGGGTAAATTTTTTAGCGCCTGTGTGCGTCGTCGAACCAGGCATTGACCAGGACGGTGACCGTCACTGTCGTCAGTTTGTGGGGTGCCAGGGACGAGCGGCGTATCGACCACGCTGACGCTGTAGCCATCCCCCTCCAGCCGGATCGCTTCGAAGGAAACGAGGGCGACGAAGTGGGGTGCGTTGGCGGCCCGCCACCGTTGGTCATCCTTGAGAAGGGGCTTGGGCGGGTGTCGTCTGCAGTCGGAGGCAAAGGTCGGTCGACCTCACTGAGGGGAGCGGCAGGCTGAGGGCTCGGACGTCGACACACCGTCGACAGATGCACCGAAATCACAGTTCAGCGGTGCCTTTCAGCGTAGGAGAGCGGTCGCTGCGCGGCGCCCGCCAGGCACTCGTGCCCTCAGCTGCCCGATCTTCGTGCGTTCACAGGGCGAAATCCATCGGAGAACCGTTCCTAGAGACTGAGCGGGAGTGAGTCCTGCTGCCAGGACTCGTGCTCGGTCGTGTGCCCCGAACGGTGTTGGGTACGCTGGTCTCCCGCGTTCGCTCCGCGTCCGGTCCCAGCGGATCGTGTCCGTGGTCCGGGAAGGCGGGGGCGGGTTTCCTCACGCCCTGGGGTGCCTGGTCCGGTCTGGGCGGTCCGATGCCCGCGACGATCACTCCGGTCGTCGCGGGGCGGTGCCGACGGTCGCCGGATCGGGTGCCCGAGGGCGCGTCTGCCGATCGCGATGCTCGCGGCATCGTGACGGGTGGGTTTGCTGTTCTTGCTGCTGAGGGGTTTCTGCCAGTGCTCGGCGCCCCACCGGGACGTGTAGGCGGGGTCGACCGCGACGAGGGGGACGACGAGTTCGGCGGCCATCGACACCAGCCGGGAGCGCAGCCTAGGCCGGCCGGTTCATCAGCCTGGTCGCCTACCTCGGCGACCGGGCAGTGCCCGCAGGACTGCCCGAGGCATCCGTCAAGCCCGCGATTTTCCTGTGGTCGTGGCTGGCCCAGTCCCTCACCGACGCGGCCGCCTACAACGTGCAGCATCTGCGCCAGCTCCAGGCACCTGTTTCCTGGCAGCAGTACCGGGGCTCGGCCGACTTCTGGAACCGCACGCTGCGGAACTGGCAGTCCGAGGCCAGCGGTGTGGTCGAGGCCGGGTCGTATGCCCCGTGTGCGACGAACACCTGGGCTCCGTGCCATTCGTACTTGACCACCGCAGACGGTCCCAGACGAGAATGCCCGGATTGGGCCGAATGATCGTCGTTACTCCCGACTGCACGGCTCATGCCCCCAGTGTCCCCCGCGGCCTCAGCCCAGGGTCAGCAGAACGATGGCGGCGGCCGCACTCGTCAGGCCGGTCACCTGTGCCCGGGTGAGCTTCTCGCGCAGTGCCGCAACACCGAGGACGGTGGGGATCGCCGGGTACAGGGATGCCAGTACGACGGCGATGGCCAGCATCTGCTGTTGCGCGGCTCGCAGATAGAGGATGAGCGCGAAGGCCGCGCCCGCTCCGATCACGACCGCTGCGGCCAGGGGTCCGGGAGGCTGCCGGAAGCGGGGGACCTGCCGCAGCGCGCTCGGCAGCAGGAGGAGTACGGCGGCCAGACGGCCGGTGGCCACGGGCTACAAGCCGCTCGCTGGCTCCGCCTGGGCGAGGCCGATGTACTGCAGGGCAACCCCTGAGCTGGCGAGCAGGCCGTCCGTCAAGCTCCGCCGCTCCCCGCCGGGATCGGCGCCGCCGGAGACGATCCACAGAGCGGGCACGGTGAGGCAGATGCCCAGCCAGGCCGACAGGGTGGGCCGGTCGCCCAGGAGCAACACTCCGCACAGTACGGACAGGGCGACTCCGGTGACGGCGCTGATCGGCACCGCGACGCTCATGGCCCCGCGGGCCACGCCCCGGTTGAGGAAGTGCATGGCGGCTCCGCTTCCGGCTCCGGACAGCGCTCCCCACCAGACGTCCGGGCGGCGGACTGCCTCGGCGGGCACCAAGGTTGCGGCCGCCAGCGCGAGCAGCAGCCCACCGATCTGCCCGAGGAAGGTGACTACGGTGTAGTGCGCCTGGCGGGACAGCAACCCGCCGGCGAAGTCGACGACGCCGTAACAGACCGCTGAGGCCAGGGAGAGTAGAGCACCCATCCATCCAAAGTGCCCGGCATGGATGCCTCGACTCGCTTCGGTACTGTCCTTCCGGCAGACGTACCTGATCGTGATTACAGGTCTCCGCGAAGCAAGGCTTCGGGGTCCCCGCGCGAGGCGCGTGCCCTCACGCGTGGCTACTGGGCAACCTGCGGTTGGTCGAAGGCGTCGCAGCGCCGGCGGGTCGCGGCCATGAGGCAAGCCCTCACGAGTCGGCCCGGGGCTGCACGACCGCGCCTTGGCGTTCCGCTTCGTCCTTGACCAGTATCGACAGCAGGGAGGCCACCGTCAGCCCCGACTCGGCCGGATGACGCAGGACCTTGCTCGGGTCGATGCTGTACTGGTTGGAGCGGCCGTTGCGGGTGTGGGAGAGGTAACCGTCCTGCTCCAGGTCCGAGATGATCTTCTGGACCGCACGCTCGGTGAGCCGGCACCGCACCGCGATGTCACGGATCCGCGCGTGGTGGTTGTCAGCGATGCTGGCCAGGACGCGCGCGTGATTGGTCAGGAACGTCCAGCCGGTGTGCGGCTCGGGAAATCCGTCGAATGCCACCATGGCCCAAATCGTACGTCTGGCAAAACACGAAGGAGCTTTCATGTATATCTTGACGTGTCGTGCAGGGCGTATGACGCGCGAGATGGACAGGTGGAGGAGGCGATCATGCTGGAACCGTGGGACGAGGTGCCGTTCGCGAGCGGGGGAGGCGGCGACCGTCGGCCACGGCCGACCACCACGAGCCTGATGGCACAGGCCGGCCTTGACGGGGACCGCGTGACCGTCGCCGTGAGCGGGGAGTTCTGCCTCGACGACAGCCAGCAGCTCCAGCACACCCTGCGCGATGCCCTTGCGAGGTCCGTCGAGGGAGTGGACCTGGATCTCGGCACCTTGGCCTTCACGGACTGCAGCGCGCTCAACGTGCTGCTGGCCGTTCGCGGCCAGGCGGTTGCGGCGGGGAAGACGATCACCATCACCGCCGTCAGCCCCGCCGTGGAACGGCTCCTGACCTTCACGGACACCTACGCCCTCTTTTCCGCCAAGTCCGAGGATCTCGATCCACCCGCGGGGAAATCCGAACCCGAGTCGCCGGGCGAAGGTACGGACGACGGGCTCCTCCAGACGGAGGTGGTCCAGCTCCGTCGTGCGCTGCGCACCCGCCCGGACATCGATCTGGCGCGCGGGATCCTCATGGCCACGTTCGGCCTGAACCCCGACGCGGCGTGGGAGGTGCTGGTCACCACCTCCCAGAACACCAACACCAAACTCCACCACCTGGCCAGGGACGTGGTGACGACGGTCCAGGGCATGGCCCTGCCGGATCCGGTCCAGAGGCAGCTCACTACAGCCGTTGCCGTAGCCCGCAGGACAGACGGTCAGCCATAGGGCGGTACCCGCACGGAAGCGATACGGAAGACGGTGTGCCAGCGGCCGTAGCGTGCGCAGCGGCGTGACCAATGCTCGCCCCCTGACGATGTTCCAGTCGGCGCTCGTGTTTTCGTGGCGCGGCCGCGTCAGATCTCGCCACCGGCAGTGGGTCCTTCCCTGAGGCGCGCGGCAGCCCGGGCCGCCGCGCTCTGCGCGCCCAGGGCGGTACGGAAATCGCGCGACGGACGCCCCGGTTGGCCTCGCGGATCTCGGGAACCCGACGGCCATGGCTCTCGACCATTCCCAGGCTCCCGTGCTCGACGCACTGGCCGATTACCGGCGAACGGACCAACTGGCGTTCTCCCCACCCGGTCACAAGCAGGCGCGGGGCGCTGACCCGGCGGTGCGCGAGGTTCTGGGGGACGCCGTCTTCCACGGGGACGTGCTCGCCAGCGGGGGACTCGACGACCGGCGCACGCGGGGGCGGGTCCTGGAGCGGGCCGAGGAACTGATGGCCGACGCGGTGCATGCCTCACACACCTTCTTCTCGACCTGCGGCAGTTCCCTGTCGGTCAAGGCGGCGATGCTCGCCACCGCCGGACCGCACGAGGAACTCCTGATCGGACGCGATGCGCATAAGTCGGTCGTCGCGGGTCTGATCCTGTCCGGGATCCGCCCGGTGTGGGGCGACCCCCGCTGGGACACCGAACGGCATCTCGCGCACCCGCCGTCGGCCGAGGACTTTCGACAGCGTCTTCGCCGCACACCCTGACGCCCGTGGCGCACTCGTCACCAGCCCCACCCCGTACGGGAGTTGCACGGACCTGCGTGGTATCGCCGATGTCTGCCACGCCCGGTCCGTACCGCTGATCGTGGACGAGGCGTGGGGCGCGCATCTGCCGTTCCACCCTGATCTGCCCTCGTGGGCGATGGACGCCGGTGCCGACGATCCACAAGATGGGCAGTGGTCTCGAACAAGGGTCGGTCTTCCATCTTCAGGGCGAGCTGATCGACGTGGACGTGCTGGGGGCCTGCGCGGACCTGTTCGGCACCACCAGCCCGTCGGTGCTGATCTACGCCGGTCTCGACGGCTGGCGCCGCCAGATGGTCCTGCGCGGCAAGTCCCTCATGCAACACGCCCTGGATGTCGCCGCCGGTGTACGGGAGGCCATCGAGGAGGTCGACGGGCTGCACGTCAACGACCGCGCCGATTTCTGCGGTCCGGACCTGGCCGCCGATTTCGATCCGCTGCCTGTCGTCATCGACCTGAGCGGCCTGGGCGCGACCGGTTATCACGCGGCCGACTGGCTGCGCGATAACCGGAGTGTGGACGCCCATCTCGCCGATCACCGTCGCCTCGGCACCCAGCTCACGCACGCCGACGACCATGAGACCGCGAGTCGGCTGCTCGATGCGCTCCGGGCCTACGTCCGCGCGGCAGCCGAGCAGCCGCCTGCGCCGTGCCCCGACGTTCCCGCGCCCGACGAACTGCGGCTGACGCAGGCCGTGCTGCCACGTGACGCGTTCTTCGGTCCTACCGAGGACGTTGCGGTGGCCCATGCGGAAGGGCGGATCGCCGCCGAGCTGATGACGCCGTATCCACCGGGCATTCCCGCGGTGCTGCCCGGCGAGTGTCTCAACTCCGGTGTCCTGCGCTATCTGCGCACGGGCGTCGAGGCCGGGATGAACATCCCCGATGCCACCGACCCGAGCCTTCGCTTCGTACGAGTCGTCAGGGATGCCTGATCGACCGGGCCTCGGGCCGACCGAGGCCTTGTCGGTCTGCCGACGGCACGGAGTGCTGGTTCGGCTCGGTTGGCAGCTGTGCTTGTGAAGGGTTCCCGCATGCCGTAGAACCGGCCTGACCGGTCGGGCGGGACGCGAGAGGGGGCAACGGCGACGCGTATTTCCAAGCTCTGGAGGACCGATCCGCGCACCGTCAAGTACCGTTGAGCCTGGGGATGGTGGAGGGCGACACACTCCGCTGAGCTATCACGCATGGTCCTAATGCGGTAACGCGGTGGCGAAGGTCCTCTTCTTCCGCACGCTCCGCGATACGGCGACCGGGTACCAGAAATTTCGGATCGATGTCTGCGAGCCAGGACCCGAACGTGACACCGATCGCGGTCGACGCGAACGACTTGCGCGCTTCATGCGAGCCGCTTACCGGCTTCGCCCCGAACGGCCGAGGAACGGCGTCGCGAGGCTGGCCACGTGCGGTCGACGCCAACGAACTTGCTGACCCCTACTTCGTGCGCAGACAGGAGTATCGCGGGTGATCATGACACGGTGTGCGCGCCTCAGGGTCTCTCCGCACGGATGACCACGAGTTCTTCTCGGCCCGCGCAGCCGCACAATCCTTGCCGAACCAGCCATGCGCGCCGGGAGCGCAGCACAGGCCCATAAGGCACCTGTGCGCGCTCGGTAACCGATGCCTGAAGCCCGGTTCGCACGAGTTGCCGCAGCGTGGCTTCCGTGCCGCACAGGGTCGAATGCACGATCAGGAGAACTCCACGTGGGCGGAGAAGCGCTGATGCGGAAGCGCAGATTCGGTTCACGAACGCCCGCCCGTCCAGTCCGCCCTCCCAGGCGCGGGCCCGGCCGTACCTCGGCAATCGAGAGGTCGGTGAGGGAACGTACGGCGGGTTACTCACTACTAGGTCATAGGTGTGACCTGCGATA
This sequence comes from Streptomyces sp. NPDC046805, assembly GCF_040645355.1. NCBI lineage: Bacteria > Bacillati > Actinomycetota > Actinomycetes > Kitasatosporales > Streptomycetaceae > Streptomyces > Streptomyces sp. NPDC046805. Next base: position 64,551 of record NZ_JBEYYC010000033.1, read on the forward strand.
GCCGCAAGGAGATCTCCATGGCGGACCAGTACCTGGCAGCCGGCCAGCAGCGCGTTGAAGCGGGCGGTCAGCACGGCCGACCACGAGACGTCCACGGCCGTGACCCGGGCGCCTGATCGCGCCGCCTGTATGGCGAGCACACCACTGCCGGTGCCGAGATCCAGAACGTCGGTCGTGGGTCCGATGTCTTCCTGCTGCAGGGCTCGCGCCAACAGCGCTGTGTCGCTTTGGGGGGCGTATACGCCCGGCGGCGTCAGCAGAAGCGTTGACCGAGCCGGCCCTGAAGTTTCCGGCGTCATGGATCTCCTGATTGTCTCTCACGCTTGGTTGCGCCGACTGCCGCCCTGCGCCGTAGCCGCCCGCTGGTTCTCGCCGCGGCTAAGGCGCGTCCTCCGCCGGATGCAGCGCAGAGTGCCGGAGCGAGGGAGAGCTCTCTCAGCCGGGGGTGACGCGGCCGCGCCACGAACCGGTCTCGCCGCCGCGCGCCTCAATGAACTCCTTGAAGCGCCGCATGTCGCCCTTGACCCGTCGATCGGCCGCTCCCAGCCAGTCGCCAACCGTCTCGACCGGACCGGTGGGCTCAATGTCCATGACGATTGCCACGCGGGTACGGTCATCACCCAGGCTCAGGAAGCGAACGCTGCCGCGCTGTCGGGTGTCACCACTGATCGTGCGCCAGGTGATCCGCTCGTCGGGAAGCTGGTCGACGATCTCCGTGTCGAAGTCGCGCCGCATGCCACCCAACTTCGTGGTCCAGTGGTTGTGGGTGTCGTCGAGCTGTTCCACCGCTTCCACGCCCTCCATGAACTGCGGAAAGTCCTCGAACTGTGTCCACTGGTTGTAGGCGGCCCGAACCGGGACGTCGACCTCGACCGATTCCTTCACCGTGCCCATGGCTGTTCCGCCTTCCGGGTTGGGCCCCGCGGTTGCCGCCCCGCGAGGCTTGGCCTTCCGAGTACCCCATGGGGCCAGATGCTCGCGTGCCTTTCCCGCATGGTGCGTCGCGGCAGCCGGCCCGCGGGCGGCGATGGCGAGGAAGCGGGTCCGGGAGGCTCGCTCTGCTCTGTTGGCGGTAGCACGAGATGCTCTTGCGACGGCGCCAAGGGCCGTGCGCTCACAGCCAGACAACCTTCACAGGAGGGGCCGAACGCCGGGCTCGTCGGCCGCAGTGGAGAAGCGTTCGTCGTCTGTGCTGGGCGTAGCCCTCGCGCGTCCCACGGGAATCACCGGGCTCTTCCGGACGTCCTCCAGAGCGAAGGCGGCCGCGGCGTACACGGCGAGGCCAGTGAGGGCGAGGCCGAGGGCCCCCGCCGCCGTCTCCCACTCCTCCCAGGCGGACAGCTGGTAGACGGCGATGAGCAGGAAACGTACGGCCGCAAAAGTCAGGACCGCCGAGGCGGCGAGCTTGCCGCGGCCGGCGGCCGCGACGGGAACGAGCAGCGCCGCCCCCGCCACGATCAGCAGCAGCCCGAGGGCCGCGCTGGTGGCGCCGGGCGGGCTGAGAGCCGTGACCGCTGCGATGGCCAGCCAGGTGCACGACAGGATCCCCATAGCCGTCCCCACGCCGGTGTCACGGCACCAGAACCCCAGAAGCGCGGCCACGAACTGGGTGGGGAAGACGAAGGTGAACAAGATCAGGCTCACCGTGTAGCCCTGAAGGGTCGGGACCCATCCCAGCTGGAGTCCCGCTGTCACGAGCGTGCCGCCCGCCAGACCGAGGAAGCCAAGCGGAAGCGGACTGCCCAGAGGACGCAGATGCACCACGGCGCTGGGCTCATGAGCATCGTGCGCCCCGCCGGCCGGCGGTGTTCCCGCACCGGACGAGTCGTCGGCGCCGCGCGTGGTCGGGGTCGCGTTCATCTCCGCCTCCTCGGGCTGCCATCCGGTAATTGGCCCGCCGCCGTCCGGTACGACGAGCGCGATCCGCCCGTGTCGGGGGCAGGCACGCATCGGCGGATGCGGCGGGTCGACTTCCGGGTACCCGCATGGCTGTAGTCCGGGCCGGATGTCGGTATGAGGAGGCGGGACCCGTGGACCGGAGCCGAGTCCAGGACCGCATCGCAGCCCCCTGGGGCCGCCGCACTCCGTACGGGCCGGGATGCCCCTGGCCCGTGCGCGTCGATGCGTTCTTGGCAGAGGGCGTCTCGGAGGACGATGTGGAGCGGTGGGTGCCATCGGCGTCCGTGCTTCACTCGAATGGCGATGCCATGGACATCGCGGTACGGGACGAGCGGATCGTCGGCGTTCGGGGGCGGCCCGATGACAGGGTTAACCGGGGCCGTCTCGGGCCCACCGATCTGTTCGGATGGCAGGCGAACGCCGCGCCTGACCGGCTCATCCGCCCCCTTGTCAGGGAGAACGGCGAGCTCGTGGAGAGCGACTGGGACACGGCGATGGACCGGATCGTGCGCCGGACCCGTGAGCTCCTCGACGAGCAGGGGCCCTCGGCCATTGGCTTCTACACCACCGGCCAGCTTTTCCTGGAGGAGTACTACACGCTGGCGCTCATCGCCCGCGGTGGCATCGGCACCAACCATCTGGACGGCAACACCCGCCTGTGCACCGCCACCGCGGCGGAGGCCCTGAAGGAGTCCTTCGCCTGCGACGGACAGCCGGGCTCGTACGCCGACATCGACCACTCCGACGTCATCGCCCTGTTCGGGCACAATCCGGCCGAGGCTCAGTCGGTGCTGTGGAGCCGCATCCTGGACCGCCGCGCCGGGCCCGATCCGCCCGCGCTGTTTTGCGTCGACCCGCGGCCCACCCCGGTGGCCGAGGAGGCCGACGTACACCTCGCGCCGCTGCCCGGAACCAACGTCGCGCTCATGAACAGCCTGCTGTACGAGGTCATTGCCGCAGGACGTATCGACCGGGAGTACCTCGACGCGCACGTCGTGGGCTTCGACGAGCTGGAGCGGACCGTCCGCGCCTACCCGGCCGAGCGGGCCGCCGCGCTCTGCGACGTCCCTGCGGAGCGCATCAGGCAGGCGGCGCGCCTGCTGGGGGACGCCCGGCGGCTGCTCTCCACCGTGCTGCAGGGCTTCTACCAGGCGCACCAGGCCACCGCCGCGGCCGTGCAGGTCAACAACCTGCATCTGATCCGCGGGATGCTCGGCAGACCCGGCTGTGGTGTCCTGCAGATGAACGGCCAGCCCACGGCCGAGAACACCCGGGAGTGCGGAGCCGACGGCGACCTGCCCGGATTCCGGAACTGGGCCAACGAGGACCACGTCCGCGACCTCGCCCGCCTGTGGAACGTCGAGCCCGAGCGTATACCGCACTACGGTCCGCCCACCCACGCCATGCAGATGATGCGCTACGTCGCGGGGGGCTCCATTCCGTTTCTCTGGGTATCTGGGACGAACCCCGCGGTCTCGCTCCCCGACCTCGGCCGCGTCCGGGCCCTGCTCGACCAGGAGCGGCTCTTCCTCGTCGTACAGGACCTCTTTCTCACCGAGACGGCAGCCATGGCAGACGTCGTTCTGCCAGCCGCCGGCTGGGGCGAGAAGACCGGCACATTCACCAACGCCGACCGCACTGTCCACCTCTCCGAGAAGGCTGTGAAGCCGCCCGGACAGGCCCGACCGGACCTGGACATCTTCCTGGATTACGCCGACCGGCTCAGCCTGCGCGACAAGGACGGCGCACCACTGGTCACCTGGCACGATGCGGAGAGCTGCTTCGAGGCGTGGAAGGCGTGCAGCCGCGGGCGGCTGTGCGACTACAGCGGCCTCAGCTACGCGAAGCTGCGCGAGCACGGCGGAATCCAGTGGCCGTGCGACGAAGCCCACCCCCACGGCACCGAACGCCTCTACACCGACGGCGAGTTCTTCAGCTCCCCCGACCACTGTGAGAACTACGGCCGCGACCTAGTCACCGGCGCACCGGTCAGCTCCACGCAGTACCGGGCGATGAACCCCCACGGCAAGGCGATCGTCAAGGCCGCCGACTACCTCCCGCCGCACGAGCCGGTCAGTGACACCTTCCCGCTCCGGCTGATCACCGGCCGGACCCTCTACCACTTCCACACGCGCACCAAGACAGCCCGCGCGCCTCAACTGCAGCGCGCCGCCCCCGAAGTATGGGTCGAGCTGGCGCCGACCGACGCCGCCGGTGAGCACATCGGCGAAGGCGACCTCGTCGAGATCACCACGCCCCGCGGCACCGTCCGCGCCCGGGCGCGCCTCACCGCCGTACGCCCGGGAGTGGTGTTCCTGCCGTTCCACTACGGCTACTGGGACAGGGCGGACACCGCGGACGGGGCCAGTCGCGCCGACCGAGCCGCGAACGAACTGACGCTCACCGACTGGGACCCCGCGTCCAAACAGCCGCTCTTCAAGGCGGCGGCGGCACGGATCCGGCTCGTCGAGCACCGGGACGGGCCGTCGCCGGCGCCCACGACCGGGGCCGCCGCCCCGCTGGACTCGGAGGTGGCCCCCACCCGCGGTGGCCCGCAAGCGTATGCCCATGAGAGCCGGGAGGTCGGCCGATGAGACTTACCGTCGTGCTGGGAGACCTCCATGAGCGCGAGTGCGGGCTCGCACGACACCTCGCGGACATCGCACAGCGCCACCGCGCCGACCACGAGGTCCACCACGTCGCCCGCGACCTGTCGAACTGGTGCCGGGGCCACGCGGCCACGCTCGCCGAGGTGGGCCGCCCGCACGGGCTCGACCGGAGCGCCCTCGAAACCGAACCTCGGAGCGCGCCCTCGTCGGCGACACCCGAGGCGCATGCGTTGTCCGGCCGGCTCGCGGAGCGGGCCGATGATGACACCGGACTGCGCCTTCTGTACGACCTGCGCCAGGTCTGCACGGACGCCACGGGCGTACGGCTGGACTGGGAGATGGTCGGACAGGCGGCCCAGGCCCTCCGAGACCCGGCGCTTTTGGACGCCGCGCAGAGCTGCGGAAAGGAGACCCAACGGATCATCCAATGGGCCGACGGGAAACTCAAGGAGGCCAGTCCTCAGGTCCTTTCCACCTGAGGCCGCGGAATCCCGCTCCGCCGACCGCAGCACGGACAGGGCGTGGAAGGAGTCGTCCGCGCCGGCGCACAGCAGCTCACCGGTCATGCCGAAGTGCCAGACCAGGAACGGCTGATCGCCGATCGCGGCGATCAGCAGCTTGCCGTGGCGGCGTGGTCGGCCGAGCCGCCGCCCCTCCACCTCCCGCCGCAGCCGCCGCGCGGTGACCCCGCGCAGGACACCCGCGTCGCGCACGTCGACGCGCCGTACGCACCGGCCGCGCCCGCAGGACTCCAGCACCCCGCGAAATCCCTCGACGTCGGGCAACTCCGGCACGACCGCCTCCCGCACCACTCGTCGGCGTACGGCCTACGCGGCGAGCGGCGCGGTGTCCATGCCCGCGTGCTCGCGGAGTCCGTCGAGGAAGTCCTGGAGCGCCTCGACCGCCGAGTGCCGTGGCTGCCAGCCCAGTTCGTCACGGGCACGCGAGGAGTCCATCAGCGGCAGCCGCAGCACGGCGTCGAACAGATCCGGCGAGGCGGGCACCAGCCGCAGCCGCCACGCCGCCGAGAGGGCGGCCCGCACCGGCGGCAAGGGAACGCGCACTTGGCGTGCTTCGAGGATCTCGGAGAGCCGGGCCGGGTCCAGGACCGGCTCGGCGGCGAGGTTGAACGCGCCGCGCACCGGGCGCGTGACGGCCGCGACGTACGCGGCGGCGGCATCGTCGGTGTGCAGTGCCTGGAACACCAGCCCCGGCAGATCCGGCACCATCGGCACGAACGGCGGCCGCATCAGCTGAGGCGGGATCAGCGACCCGGCGAAGATCCTGCGCTGCTCCGACGCCGACTCCCGTTTGAACAGGAAGCCCGGGCGCATGCGCACGACCCGCATCTCCGGGTGCTTCAGTTCGTACGCGTCCAAGTAGCGTTCCAGGTATGCCTTTTCGCGGCAGTACGCCGCCTGGGGCCAGCCATGGGTCGGCCAGGATTCGTCGACCGCGCGGTCCTTGGGGCCCGGCGTGTAGGTGCCGACGGACGAGGCGTGGACCAGTGCGGGGACCTTGGCGGCCGCGGCGGCCTCGAAGACCCGGATGCTGCCCAGCACATTGGTCCGCCAGGTCGTCACGGGGTCGTGGGTGGGCTGGAACTTCCAGGCCAGATGGACGACCGCGTCGGCGCCCCGGAAGTGCGGGACGAGGTCGGCGCCGTCCGGGTCGATGTCCGCCGCGACCCAAGTCGTCTTCTCCGGTCGCCATTCGGGAGTCCTGCGGGCCACGCCGACGACCGACGCCACCCCGGGGTGGCGGCTCAGTGCCTCCACCACGCTTGTGCCGACGTTGCCGGTCGCCCCGACGACCACGACCCGGAGGCCGTCGGCGCCTCTTTCTGCTTCATGCCGTGCCGTGCTGTTCATGGCAGCCGCCTTCCATGGAGGCCCCCTCGGTGGGCGAGTACCCGGAGCACGGGCCCGCATGCGGCCGTACGGCTGGTGAACCCGGGGCTGTCGGGTACTCGGTGATGAGGGGGCGAGCCGCTACACCGACAACCTGAGGAGGCGGCCATGCGCGCGCTCACCTGGCAGGGCAGGAGGGATGTCCGGGTGGACACGGTCCCCGATCCCGGGCTGCGGGATCCGACCGATGTGATCGTCCGGGTGACGACTACCGGAATCTGTGGTTCCGACCTGCATCTGTACGAAGTCCTGGGTCCGTTCCTCGAGGCCGGGGACATCCTCGGACACGAGGCCATGGGCGTCGTCGAGGAGACGGGCCCCGAGGTGTCCGAGATCGGGCCAGGGGACCGGGTGGTGATTCCGTTCAACATGTCCTGTGGTACGTGCTACATGTGCGGTCAGGGCCTGCACTCGCAGTGCGAGACCACCCAGGTGCGGGAACGCGGCATGGGTGCCTCGCTGTTCGGCTACACCAAGCTGTACGGCCAGGTCCCCGGCGGCCAGGCCCAGTACGTCCGGGTGCCCTTCGGCGACCGGCTCCCGGTCAAGGTGCCCGAGGGCCCGCCCGACGAGCGCTTCGTGTACCTGTCCGACGTCCTGCCCACGGCCTGGCAGGCCGTCGAGTACGCCGACGTGCCCGACGGCGGTTCGGTGGTGGTCCTCGGCCTCGGTCCCATCGGCGAGATGGCCTGCCGCATCGCCCGGCACCGCGGGGCCGGCCAGGTGATCGGCGTCGACCTCGTCCCCGAGCGCCTCGCCCGGGCAGCCGAGCACGGGGCGACGACCCTCGATCTGCGCGAGTACGGGGACGATCTTCCCGACGCGATCCGCGACCTGACCGACGGCCGCGGACCCGACGCCGTCATCGACGCCGTCGGCATGGAGGCGCACGGCGCCCCGGTCGTCGAGGCGGTGCAGCGCGTCACGGGCATGCTTCCCAATGCCCTCGCCCAGCGCCTCATGGAGCAGGCGGGCCTCGACCGGCTCGGCGCCCTGCGCACCGCGATCGACACGGTCCGCCGCGGCGGCACGATCTCGATCTCCGGCGTGTACGGGGGCATGGCGGACCCGCTGCCGCTGCTGACGCTGTTCGACAAACAGATCCAGCTCCGCATGGGGCAGGCCAACGTCCGCCGCTGGGTGGACGCCATCCTGCCGCTGCTGACCGACGAGGATCCCCTCGACGTCGAGTCCTTCGCGACCCACACCATGCCGCTGGAGCGGGGCCCCGAGGCGTACGAGATGTTCCAGGCCAAGCGCGACGGCATGATCAAGACGGTCCTCAAGCCCTGGTGAAGGGGCTGGCCGGGCACGCGCCACGGGCTCTCGTTATACGCGAAGCCGGCGATCTCGCCAGAGCGGGGTCGCTCGGCGTGTGCCCTCGGACCGGAGGGGTGAAGTACGTCCGAGGGCACAGCCCCGCCGCTGCCCTCCGCGGGCACGGCGGGAGACTCATTCATTCCATTCTCCGCAGTGAGTAAACGGGCGATCGCGGCCCAGTCCTGGAGCCCGGAGGGCCTTACTCCGAATGGCCCGGGCGCTTGGCAGGGAGCAAGCTGAGGGCGTGAGCGACGAGCCGCTCGGCACCGCGTTCTCGGATCAGGACTTGCGGCCGCTGGCCTCCCTGTCCTGCCAGGCTGCTGTCGACCCTGCGCGGCCTTCCTGAGCACCGCTGGATGAATTCTGCGAGCACCGCGCTGGAGCCGTGACACTCGTCTACAGCGTGCTCGTTGCACGAGATCCGTGTGGCCACTATCGCGTGCCAGTTTCTTGGAAGTGCACCCCAGCTTCATCGCCTCGCTTTTGCGAGCCCCCTGCCTCGCGTCGGTCAGCAGAGTCAGACGTCGGCCAATGCCTGCCACCACCCCAGACATCCCTTCGCGACAAGGTTTCGTTCGTTCATGGGACGACCTCAGCTCATCGCCGTAAAGCTTGCAGATGCGTCTTGACTTGTCTCAGCTGCCCCTGTGGCAACGTCTGGGAGGCCCGAGGAAACTGGGATCAACCGTGCCTGGAAGCGGGTGGATCATGAGTGCCATCGAAGAGTCGGTCGAGGTCAAGGTGCCGGTGCGTACGGCATACGACCAGTGGACGCAGTTCAAGAGCTTTCCCCGGATCATGAATCCGGTGCAGCGAGTCGACCAGGTAGGGCCGGCGATGACCCGGTGGAAAGTGCGGGTGGGGCTGTTCCGCAAGGAGTACATGGCCGAGATCGTGGAACAGCAACCGGACTCTCTGATCGCCTGGCGCAGCGCCGAGCGCAACCCCTGGCAGTGGGGCGAGGTGTCCTTCCGCCCGGCCGGCCCCGACCGGACGGTCATCAAGGTGAACATGCACGTCGAGCCGCGGGGGTTGATCGGACGACTGCCGGACCCGGCGAACACGGTGCGCCGCGCCGTCCGCGAAGGGCTCGACGACTTCAAAGAGTTCATCGAGGGGCTGGGAGACGCGAGCGGCGCCTGGCGCGGCTCCATCCACAACGGCCGCGTGACGCCCTCGGAGCCGAACCCGCCCAGGAGCCGGGTCCCCAAGTGGCCCGTCGGCTGACCTCGCACGGCGACGCATGAGACCGGAGGAACCGCCGACGATCCGCAGGACAGAGCGAGAGGCATTTCCCATGAAGAAGGCGCCGAAGCACGAACCCGACGAGCCGCTGACCGTGACCCCGCCCAAGAAGTGGGCGGCGGGCATACCCGCGGTCACGCATGCGCTGGAGTACTCCCTCGACGAGGCGACGCTGCGCACTACCGCGACGACGCTGCTGACCATGAACCAGGTCGGCGGCATCGACTGTCCGGGCTGTGCCTGGGCCGACCCGGCACCGGGCCATCGCCACATGAACGAGTACTGCGAGAACGGCGCCAAGCACATCAACGACGAGGCCACCGGGCGCCGCATCACCAGCGACTTCTTCCGCGTGCACCCCGTCTCCTGGCTGAACGAGCAGACGGACCTGTGGCTGAACCAGCAGGGCCGCCTCACCGAGCCCATGATCAAACGGCCCGGCTCCGACTACTACGAGCCGATCAGCTGGCACGACGCCCTGGGCCTGGTCGCCGACGAGCTGAAGACGCTGGACACCCCGGACGAGGCCGTTTTCTACACCTCCGGACGGGCCAGCAACGAGTCGGCGTTCGTGCTCCAGCTCTTCGCCCGCGCCTTCGGCACGAACAACCTGCCCGACTGCAGCAACATGTGCCACGAGACCAGCGGCTTCGCCCTGCACGAGACGCTGGGCACCGGCAAGGGCACCGTCGCTCTGGACGACTTCTACCAGGCCGACCTGGTCTTCCTGGTGGGCCAAAACCCGGCGACCAACCACCCGCGCCAGCTGTCCGCGCTGGAGAAGTGCAAGGACAACGGCGGCAAGATCATCTCGGTGAACACACTGCCGGAAGCGGGACTGTTCCGGTTCAAGAACCCGCAGCAGATCCGGGGGATCATCGGCAACGGCGTCAAGATCTCCGACCTGTTCCTGCACATCCGCAGCGGTGGCGATCTCGCCCTGTTCCAGGGGGTGAATCGGCTTCTGCTGGAGGCCGAGGACGCGGCGCCAGGCACGGTGCTCGACCACGACTTCATCGCCGAGCACAGCTCCGGTTTTGAGGAGTTCGCCCAGCACGCCCGCACCGTGTCCTGGGACGACATCCTCACAGCCACTCAGCTCACCAGGGAGCAGATCGAGGAGGTCCGCGACTACGTCCTGCGCGCCAAGCGCGTCATCGTCTGCTGGGCCATGGGCGTCACCCAGCAGCGCCATGGAGTGCCGACCGTCCGGGAGATCGTCAACTTCCTGATGCTGCGCGGCAATCTCGGCCGCGTCGGCTGCGGTGCCAGCCCGGTGCGCGGGCACAGCAACGTCCAGGGCGACCGCACCATGGGCGTGTGGGAACAGATGCCCGACGACTTCCTGGACGCCCTCCAGACCGAGTTCGGCTTCGACCCGCCCCGCCACCACGGCCTGGACTCCGTGAAGGCCATCAAGGCCATGGGCGAGGGCAAGGTCAAGGTGTTCCTGTCCCTCGCGGGGAACTTCGTACGCGCCGCCCCCGACACCCGCATCACCGACGAGGCCATGCGCCGCTGCCGCCTCACCGCGCAGATCTCCACCAAGCTCAGCAAGGCACACACCGTCACCGGCGAGACTGCGCTCATCCTGCCCTGCCTGGGCCGTACCGAGATCGACATCCAGGCGGGCGGCGTGCAGTTCGTCACCGTGGAGAACACCTCCAGCGAGGTGCACACCTCCTTCGGTAAGCTCCGCCCCGCGTCCCGGCTGCTGCTCAGCGAGGTCGCCATCCTGTGCCGGCTCGCCCAGCGCACGCTCGACGGCAAGGTGAACATCCCCTGGCGGGACTTCGAGGCCGACTACAGCAACATCCGCGACCGGGTGTCCCGCATCATTCCGGGGTTCTTCGACTTCAACCGGCGAGTCGCCCGGCCGGGCGGCATCAAGCTCCCGAACCCCGTCAACGAGGGCGTCTACGCCACGGCCACCGGCAAGGCCATGTTCACCCGCAACGAGTGGGACATGTCCGCGGCACCCCCCGGCCACCTAGTGCTGCAGAGCATGCGCTCGCACGACCAGTGGAACACCATCCCGTACACGGACAACGACCGCTACCGCGGCATTCACGGGCGCCGCAACATCATCATGATCAACCCCGAGGACATGGCCGACCTCGATCTGGCCAGGGGGCAGTTCGTCGACATCGTCGGCGTCTGGGACGATGACGTGGAGCGCCGGGTGAACGGCTTCGAGGTCATCCCCTACCCCACCACCCGAGGGTGCGCGGCCGCCTACTACCCGGAAGTGCAACCGCTGGTACCGCTCAACAGCGTTGCCGAGATCAGCAACCAACCCACCTCCAAAGGGATCGTGGTCCGACTCGAACCCGGCAGCCCGCCCCCTGGCACCAAGCCCACCCACTTCCGTGACTGAAGCGTGCCCGACCTCACCTGCTGGAGGGAGGATTGGAACCGCCGGCCGGGTTCGGACCGCCCAGCACCGGAGGGCCGGCGCCGTGGTGTGACCGGCAGCTGCGGCCAGAGCACGCCGCCGCGACCTGCCCGCTCGCCCGGGACGAAGCAACGAATCGGGCATCACAGCGATGGCAGGAATGTCGACTGCTCGACGAGGCGATGGCATGCGTCGCGAGCGTTGAGCGCGTCATCATCCTGCATGGCTACATGGCATCCCCGACCAGCCACCGGTTCGAGTGGCTCCATGACGAACTGACCCGCGAGGGCGTCGAGGTCGAGATCTCGGCGCTGCCGAACTCGACTGCTCCCGAGCCCGAGGTTTGGATCACGGCGGCGGCGAAGGTACCTGGCGAGCCCAACGGCCGCACCGCCGTGGTCGGACACAGCCTCGTCTGTGCCACGGCGCTCCACGCCCTCGACCGCCTCGACGGAACCTGGAAGCTCCCCGGCCGGTGCACCCAAACCTTCCTGCCCCGGTTGGGGCAGCCCACTGGGTTCGACGAACTGCCGCGCCGGCGAGGCCTTCCATCTGGTGCGGCCGCGTCCGCAGGCCCGTCCCCCTACAAGCGGCCCGAGTGGCCGCCGTGACGGGGAGTGACGGCTGGGGTAGCCAACGGTCCAGGTGATCTCCGCGCTCGCAGCACGGTCAGTCGGCCGTCGTCCAGGGCGGGGCCGGCACGGTGCTGTTGCCGCCACAGTTCCAGCAGTCGAACGTGTCCGGTAGCCAGAAGCGGTTGTTCCAGAAGCCCGTCCGCTCGCCGTAGAGCACGTTCTCCTCGCCGCACCATCCGCATGTGAACAGGAAGTCCACCGCTGCGCCTCCACTGCCTGTTCCCGGTGTCCTCCAGGCTGCCCGCGCGTTGGTACGGCGGCAACACGGCCTCAACAACATCTGCGGGGATCCTCGGCAGCTCGAAGCGGCACGCTGCGGGCCCGCCCGAGGTCGGTCGGTCTGCGGAAGTCGGCTGGTTCCGCTCGCTCCGGCATCCGAACCGCCTGCTCGCCGGCTCCCGGCGAGAGCGTAGCTGCCGCTCGTGCGTCTTGTTTTCGGCGGTATCGAGAGGTCCGAGGTGACTGACTGTCAGTGCCGGGTGGTGTGATCGCCTCAACGGTCCATCCGTGCAGCCGAGTTGAGCGCCGAGAGGAGCAGGTCATGCCCTGGGTGGAGGAGCACGAACGCGGCGGCACAAAGGTGCGCCGGTACTTCCGGTGGGCGCCGGGAGCGCGACGGGACGTGGCGGTCCTGGCGGTACTGGGCATCGCGGTCGTGGGCTATGGCGGGAAGCCTGGCAGCCGTGATGGAACGGGGCCGCAGCCGCGGCCGGCATCTACGGCCGTGTATCCGGTGCACTTCGAGGGTTGGGAGAACCCGAAGCCCGCCCCGCGGTCGACGGTGTCGTACCCGATTCGGTTCGGCCGCTGACGGACACGGCAGCATCCGTCAGCGAGGGCCGGGCCCTCTTGCCGCGGCGGGGCGGGGCTTTCACACTGCGGATCACGGGCGGGGGAGTGGGGGAGCGATGGCAACACGACGACGGCGCCGGCGGTTGAGGAAGCGTACACGCCGACAACTGCAGGGCTGGGGAGTTGTCACGGCGGTAGTCGTCGTGGTGTGGCTGGCGGGGAACTGGGCGACGGTGTGGCCGACCCTTGTGGCCGCGCTCATCGCGATCGTGGTGGCCGGGGCTGGCTGGGGGCTGTGGCGCGCGCACCGCGACGCGGTAGGCCAGGACCGAAAGTGGCGGGCGCAGGAGGAAGCGAAAGCACGAGAGCTGTCGATGACGGAGGTCGACGGACTGTCCTGGCAGGACTTCGAGCACTACGTCGCTGACTTGTGCCGCAGGGACGGCTGCACGAAGGTTGTCGTCAGCGGCAGGAGCGGCGACCTGGGCGCCGACGTCGTCGGCTTCCTCCCGGACGGCCGCAAACTGGTCGTCCAGTGCAAGAAGTATGCGCCCGAGCGCAGCGTGTCCTCGCAGGACATGCAGAAGTTCGTTGGCACCGCCCGCCTCGAGCACGGCGCGGACGTCGCGCTGTTCGTCACCACCTGCCGTACGTTCACGAAGGCCGCGCAGGGTCTGGCACTGCGGCAGGACATCGTGGCTCTGCACCGGGATCTGCTGGGTTCCTGGGGCAAGGGCGCCCATCTGGAGACCCTGATTCCGCTGAGCGGGCGCGGCGACGGCAGAGCGAAGCGGAATTCACCCGCCTGACGCATGCCCGTCGGAACCCGATGATGGAAGCGCCGCGGCGTCTCCCGCTGGGCGGGCCGCAAGCCGGGGGATCAGGTGCGTGGGCTGCCTTCGCCGGACCGCCGAGGCGGCCCGCGCCCACGGTCTAGTCCGCGTTGCGTCCGGCCTCGGCCTTGGCCTCACCGAGTCAGGCGCCTCGCGGCGATCCGCCGGTCGCTCGGGGCAATTACATGCCTGTCCGCCGAAGCGCTGTCGTTCCTGACCGAGTACGCCGGGGCGATGTCGGGCAGGTGGCCGTGAGTCTGTTCGGGTACCTCGACCAAGGCCAAGACTGTGCCTGCCAACCGAGGAGCACCAAGATCACGCAGCCTTGACCGCTCCTTTGCACCTGGGGTCAGAGGCAGGGGCGGCACAGGTGGATTCCCCCGTGCCACTGAGACGGCTCCTGCGTTCGTCGGGTGGCGCGGAGAACACGCCGAGGCGGATGGTGCGGGAGGTGGCCACGCTGCACGCCGGGCTGGCGGAGCTGGCGGGCGAGCCGACCGCCGACGGGGTGGCGCTGTCGCTGTCGCCGTTCGAGGACGACGACTACAGGAGCAGGCCGCCGCCGGCACGGAGAAAGTGCACGTCACACGGCTGGCCCCCCTGTTGTGGCGCGTACGGTCCCGCGCCTCCAGGGTGGTCTGGGCAGGGCAACGACGCCCCGGCCGAACTCACAGAACGGATCCTCATGCCCGTCGAATCGCACGACCACGCAATACCCCACAAGTCCACCGTCCCCGCGAACGAGGGGGATCAGGTCAAGCTCTTCGTGCGGGAGCACGACGGCACGTCCCTCGGCCACCTCGACGAGCGCACGGCCGTCCTGATGCTCCACGGCCGGAGCATTCCGGTGCTCCCGGGCTTTGATCTCGACTACAAGTCGTACAGCTGGGCCAAGGCGCTGGCGAAGGCCGGCTACGACGTCTTCATGATGGACCTCCAGGGCTCGGGGCTGTCGCCGCGGCCGAAGATGGACGACCCTCGCAACGTCAACCCCGCCCAGCAGAACCTTCTGAAGCCGAGACCTCCAGGTTTCACGCCCGGCCCGCCGAACTATCCGTTCCAGCTGACCAACTCGAACAGCGACCGGGACGAGCTGAACACCGTCGTGGAGTGGATCATCCGCGAGCGCAAGGTGAAGAAGGTCGCCTTCATCGGCTGGTCTGCGGCCGCGTTCACGATGGGGCCGTACGCCGTCAAGAACCCCGGCAAGGTGTCGAGCCTGTTCCTGCTGGCGCCGATCTTCCCGCCCGACGGCACGTCGAACGCCCCCCACCCGCTGCCGCGGCCCGGCTTCCCGATGTTCGTGAGCACGAAATCGGGAACCTGGAACGGGTGGGGCAATGAGGTGCTCTGCGAGGGCCAGCGCGAACCCGCGATGGAGCACGAGGTGTGGGACGCGATCATGCAAAGCGACCCGGTTGGCAGCACGTGGGGGAAGGAAGGTGAAGGGCTCAACCGCATCAGAAACTTCGTCCGGTGGGGCTGGAACAAGACCACCGCGGCGCAGGGCGGCATCCTTGGCGGCAGCGTGCCGGTCCTCATCGCGTACGGGGAGCACGACAAGCAGGCAAACACGTCCAGCGAAGATCCGGAACTCAACTTCTCGGTCCCCACGCTCTACAACGCCATCGCGGGCGACCACAAGCTGATGGTCAAGCTGGACTGCGCCGGGCATTCGGTGGTGTGGGAGATGCAGCACAAGAACCTGCACAACCTCTCGAAGCACTGGCTCAAGCACCTGAAGGTCGACGGCAAGACCCAGGGCATCTTCGACATGGACACCAACGGCGACATCAGCCCGGCTCCGTAGGACAGCCGAGCCCCCGGCCGTGAACCGCCGGGGCTCCAGGGTCCGAACATCAACCCCGCGCCGTCGTCAGGGCCGCCACAAGCACCGGCGATGTGGAGCCGCCGGGTGCACGGACCCGCTGTGCAGCAACCAGGTAGATCGCCGACCTGCTCTACATCAGTGAGGCTGTCGATGGCGACAGGCACGCCGTCCGATCAGCTGGTGATGGTCCAGCCGCGGAGCTGGGCGGCGATCTCCTGCACGCTGGCGTTCTTGTGGCCGGCGCCGCGGCTGCTTTACATCGCGCGGCGTTTCCTCAGCTCGGCGAGCCATGCCCGTACCTGTTCATCGTCGTGCAGGTAGCCGCCGCTCTCGCCCGCGGGGAGATCGATTCCGTAGAGGCGGTTCAGCGCCCCACCAGGAGAGGTCGTCCCAGACGATCCCCTCCTCCATCATCCACTTCGCTGCCCAGCGGTCGGCCTCATCCCGGGGCAGCCGACCCGCGACAAGCCCAACGAAGCGATCTTCGATCTCCTCAAGAGCCGACTGGCCGCTGGCATCCATGCCCTGACCGTACAGGCAGGGCCAAGGTTGCTTGACGGGAGACGAGTTCCGCACCGTCGTAAGGCGCGGCGGTATATCCGTCCAGAGCACGGCCCAGAAGCGGGCCGTCGCAGAAAGTACGGCGCCCAAGGGCTCAAGGGCAGCGACGCCGTGGCCCGCCGCCTGGACGCCCTCGTCGACTTCATCGCCACCCCCGTCACCGCGAAGCGCGACACGACCACCGCGCCCTCGACGACGCCTGGACCACCGGTGTCCTTCCCGATCTTGGTTCCCAGCGGGGCCAGTACGAGCGGTTTTGTCCGGCGACAGTGCTGCACGCGACGCCCGGATTACGTTGTCCGTTCCTTCTGGCCCTGCCGGCCTTGCCAGTCCTCCCGGGCCTTCCGGCCTCACTGATATCCCGCCGTGGTACGGGAGTTGCCTCCTCGGCCGCGGCTCGCTCTCCTCGCTCGAGGCCATGGTCGACGAAGCCCTTGCCGAGGCCGGCATCCTTGCCGAGGAGTTCAGCGGCCGACTCGCCGCTCTGGAGCCGGCGGCGATGCGGTCGCCGCCGGCCGGGCCCTCGGCCTGCACCCCAACTCGGTGGCCTATCGACTTGAGCGCTGGCACGAGGCCTCGGGCTGGGACCCGCGTACGGAGCGGCTGCTCTTCACACTTGTCGCTCTGCGCCTCTCCGGCCTAGCTTAACGAATGTTCGACCGATAGCGTGGGTGGTGAGCCTTCGGGCCCTTCCTCAGTCCACTTCTTCGGTCCGGATCAACTTTCTGGATCCACCCGGATCCACAGCTGGGAGTCGCGTATGTCCGACGCAGTACTCGCCGAATTCCGTGACGACGGCATCACGGTCATCACTCTCAACCGCCCGGAGGCCCGCAACGCGGTCAACCGGGAGGTGGCCGAGAAGATCGCCGCGGCACTCGACGAACTGGACCGCCGGGACGACCAGGCCGTCGGCGTCATCACCGGCGCGGGGGGCACGTTCTGTTCCGGAATGGACCTCAAGGCGTTCCTGGCCGGGGAGCGGCCCGTGGTCGAGGGACGCGGCCTCGCCGGAATCACCGAAGCGCCCCCGCGCAAGCCGATGATCGCCGCCGTGGAGGGATACGCCCTGGCCGGCGGCTGCGAGATCGTCCTGGCCTGTGACCTGGTCGTGGCCGCCGACGACGCCCGCTTCGGTATCCCCGAGGTGAAGAGGGGACTGATCGCCGCGGCCGGCGGACTGCTGCGGTTGCCCCGGCGCATCCCCCACCACGTGGCGATGGAGGTCGCCCTCACCGGCGACTTCCTGACCGCCGACCGCGCTCACGCCTACGGCCTGGTCAACCGACTCACCCCACCTGGTGGGGCGCTGGCGGAAGCGCTGCTGCTGGCCGGGTCGGTCGCCGCGGGCGGACCGCTCGCGGTGCGGGCCACCAAGGAGATCATCACCCGGTCGGCGAGCTGGGCCGCCGACGAGGAATGGGCGCGGATGCGCGAGATCACCGCCCCGGTCTTCGCGTCCGACGACGCGCGGGAAGGTGCCCGGGCCTTCGCGGAGAAGCGCACTCCCCGCTGGACCGGACGGTGAGCGCCGGGCCGCTCGCCGGGGTCCGCGTCGTGGAACTGGGCGGGCTCGGGCCCGGCCCGTTCTGCGGCATGCTGCTCGCCGACCTCGGCGCCGACGTCATCCGCGTCGACCGGCCCGCGGAGCGCGGAAACCCCCCCAGGTTCCCGGTCCTGCACCGCGGCAGGCGCTCCATCGCCCTCGACCTCAAGCATCCGGAGGGTGCCCTCGCGATACGGACGCTGATCGGCGACGCGGACGCCGTCATCGAAGGCTTCCGGCCCGGGGTCATGGAGCGTCTCGGTCTGGGACCCGACGTATGCCTGGCCGCCCGGCCCGCACTCGTCTACGGCCGGATGACGGGATGGGGCCAGGACGGGCCGCTCGCCCAGGAACCGGGCCACGACATCAATTACATCGCCCTGTCCGGCGCGCTGCACGCGATCGGGCCCGCAGGCGGGGATCCGGTGATCCCCGTGAACCTGGTCGGCGACTTCGGCGGCGGAGGCATGCTGCTGGCCCTCGGCCTGGTGAGCGCGCTGCTGCACGCCCGGACCACCGGACAAGGCCAGTTCGTGGACGCCGCGATGACGGACGGCAGCGCGCTGCTGCTGGCCATGACGTACGGCTTCCTCGCCCAGGGCACATGGAAGGACGAGCGGGGCGTGAACACGCTCGACGGCGGGGCGCCCTTCTACGGCGTCTACCGGTGCGCCGACGGCGGCCATGTCGCCGTCGGCGCCCTGGAACCGGACTTCTACTCCACGCTGCTGGCGATACTCGAACTGCGCGACGACCCCCACTTCGCCCGCCAGCGCGACCGTGCCGCCTGGCCCTCGATGAGAACCCGCCTCACCGAGGTCTTCGCGACCAGGACCCGGGACGAGTGGGCGGCGGTCTTCGAGGGGCGGAGCGCGTGCGTCACCCCCGTCCTCTCGCTCACGGAAGCCGCCGAACACCCGCACAACACCGCCCGCGCCACCTACCGCCGAGGCCCGCACGGCGGCCACGAGCCCGCGGCGGCACCCCGCTTCACCACCACACCGACGGGCGATCCGGCACCGGCCCCCCTGGTCGGCGCACACACCGACGAAGTACTGCGTCGCGCCGGATTCGACGACCAGCACATCACCACACTGCGCGAGAAGGGGGTCATCGGGTGAAGCACTACCTGCCGACCGGAATGCCGGCCCGTCTCCACTACCCCGACCGCTCCGTCGGCGACATCCTCGCCGGCGCGGCCCGCCGCCACCCAGGCCGCGTCGCCCTGCGGGACGGCGAGCTCACCCTCACCTTCGCCGAGACCTACGACCTCGCCCTACGGGTCGCCCAGGGGCTGCGCGAGCGCGGCGTACGCGAAGGCGACCCGGTGGCGCTCCACCAGCCCAACTCCGCCTGGTTCACGGTGACGTACTACGGCGTGCTGCTCGCCGGCGCCGTCGTGACACCGGTCAACCCGTCGTTGCCGTCGGCCGCGGTGCGCGAGCAGCTGCGGGAAGTGGGCGCCGTCGCCGCGTTCACTCATCCGTCGACCCGCCCGGCGCTGGAACACGCCCGCGTTCCCGGACTGCGGCTCGTGGTCGAGACGCCGCCCACGACGGCGGCACCCGCCCCGGACACCGTCCCGCGCGGCGACCTGAGGCTGGAGGACCTGCTCACGGCACGGCCCGAACCGGCGACCGCCGTCACCGGCGACGACCTCGCGCACCTGTCCTTCACCGGAGGCACCACGGGCCGCTCCAAGGCCGTGCGCGTGCTGCACCGCAACGTCGTCGTCAACGCCCTCCAGGTGGCGTGCTGGCGCGGTGCGGCCCTGCCCGCTCTCGACGGCGCGGGCGGTCTGACCCTGGAGCCGTGTCCCGCCGCCGCCACACCGCACACCTTCGTGCTCGGCGAGTCCACGTCCATCGCCGTCGCGCCGATGTTCCACGCCATGGGACTGGTCAGCCAGAACGTCAACACGCTGATGGGCACCAGCGTCATCGTGTTCGGGCGGTTCGACGCCCGGCGGTACGTGCGCACGATCGAGGAGCACCAGGTCACCTCCGTGCCGGGTTCCCCCACGCTCTTCCATGCGCTGCTCGGCGTACCCGGCATCGAGCGGGCCGACCTGTCGTCGGTGCGGGTCGTCAACTCCGGTGCCGCGCCGATCGATTCGCACACCCTGCGCCGGCTGCACGATCTCTTCCCGCAGGCCGCCGTGGTCGAGGGCTACGGCCTCACCGAGGCGACCATGGCGCTCACCACTCACCCCGTGCGACGCGACAACCCTGTACCGCGGGGGAGCGTCGGAGCGCCCGTTTTCGACACCGAGATCGAGATCCGCGCCGTCGGCGGCGGCTCCGCCCTGCCCGTGGGGGAGACCGGCGAGGTATGGGCGCGCGGCCCGCAGATCGCCGAGGGCTACCACGGCCGGCCGGAGCTGACCGCCGAGCAGTTCCGCGACGGCTGGCTGCACACCGGCGATCTGGGCAGGTTCGACGAGGGCGGCTGGCTGTTCCTCGTGGGGCGGACCAAGGACATGCTCATATACAAGGGCTACAACGTGTATCCCACGCCGCTGGAGGAGATCCTCCACCGGCACCCCGCCGTCGCGCAGGCCAGTGTCGTGGGCGCGCCGCACCCCGATGCGGGCGAGATCCCGGTGGCGTACGTCGTGCTGCGTGCGGGACAGGTCGAGGGGCCCGAACTGGCCGCGGAACTGATGGAGTTCGTGGCCGGTCGGGTCGCCCCCTACCAGCGGGTGCGGCGGGTGGAGTTCCTGGCGGAACTGCCCGTCTCAGCGGCCGGCAAGGTCCTCAAGACCGAGCTGCGTCGCCGTGACGCGTCCGCCACGAGCCGCCTCTGACCACCGTCGTCGGACCAGGAGGGAACCGGTCCTAGAGACTGAGCGGGAGTGAGTCCTGCTGCCAGGACTCGTGCTCGGTCGTGTGCCCCGAACGGTTTTGGCCCTGGATGTGCGCGAGTTGAGCGCGCCGGGCCAGAGCCCACTGATCGTGCGTGGCCTTCGTGATCGACCCGGCCCAGCGGGACGACGACCGGGCGGTGAGCAGGCACTTGCGCTCCGCCCACGCGTCGCCGTCGTGGTCCAGCCCGGCCGCACAGCGCGTCTTCAGATCACGGGAGGCAAGCGAACCGAGATGGTCACCGACCAGCCGCAGCACCATCTCGTCCCCCGGGCTCAGGCATTTGAGCCGGTCACGGACCGCGACACCGGCGGGGCCGGGCACCACGAACGGCGCCGACATCTCCCGCAGCCCGCCCACCCCGATCACCCTCCCGGCCCGAAGAAACCCGCCACCACACCCAACGACCACCACCCGAAAAGGTCACTCACTCGACGGACGAATTCCAGTTCCCTCTCCAACCAGAAGCGTCCACCCGAGTCGTGAGCACTCACTCATGCTCGCGACAACACACTTGAGCGCTGTTATGCAGTAGCAGCTCACAACCCCCGGCCCGGTCGAAGGGCCGCCGCACAGCTCAAAGCCGCACAGTAAGCGCTCAGCCGGTGCAAGCGCGGCTCGAAGCGCCGTCACAAGGCCATGGAGAAGGTGGCCCGGCTTCACCGCAAGGTTCACCGACAGCGCCTGGACCACGCGCACAAGCTGGCGCTTGACCTCGTACGCGAATACGACTTCATCGCGCACGAAGACCTCAAGATCCGCAACATGAGCAGGGCCCAGGCTCCGAAGCCGGACCCCGACCGGGCTGGCAGCTTCCTGCCCAACGGGGCCGCTGCGAAGGCCGGGTTGAACCGATCGATCAACGATGCCGGGTGGGGGGTGTTCCTCCAGATCCTCACCGCCAAGGCAGAGTGCGCCGGACGGGAAGTGATGGCCGTGGACCCCCGCAACACCTCCCAGCGGTGCCCGCAATGCGGGCACACTGCCAGGGAGAACCGGCCCGCACAGGAGAAGTTCCACTGCGTCGCCTGCGGCCACAACGCGCACGCGGACACGGTGGGCGCTGTCAACGTCCTACGGGCCGGGCTGGTCCGTCGCGAAGCCGCACCGGTATAGCGAGAAGCCCCCTCATTCATGAGGGGGAGGAGTCACCATCAGGTCGTACCGCTTGAGCGGTAGCTCGCCGGGGTTGTGCAGACTGATCGCCGAGGCGTTGTTCACCACGATGTCGATACCGGCGAACTTGTTCACGGCGGCCTCGACCGTACGCCGTACGTCCTCCTCCTGCCGTACGTCCCCGACTACCGGGAGAGCTGTGCCGCCCGCCTCCTCGATGGCGGCGGCCGCGGTGTGGACGGTTCCGGGTAGCCGCGGGTCCGGGCTGTCGGTCTTGGCCAGCAGGACGATGTTGGCGCCGTCGCGGGCCGCCCGCAGCGCGATGGCCAGACCGATGCCGCGGCTGCCGCCGGACATCAGCAGCGTGCGTCCGGCCAGAGGCGGGCGTTCAGCGGTGGGCGGGGGCGTGGCCGAGGTCATGAGCGGGTTCATAGGGGGTCCTCTCCATGGGTCTGCGGGCGATCGTGAAGCAGGGCACCTGGACAGGCGTCACCCTAGAGGCATAACTTAACGATCGTTCGACTAGGAGTCTGCGATACAGGCCACATCGACCGAACCGCGGACACACCCAGCGTGAGAAGAGGCTGCCGTGCGCCGTACGGTGTTCAACGAGGATCACGAAGCGTTCCGCCGGACGCTGCGGGACTTCATCGAGAAGGAGGTCGTGCCCGTCCACCACGAGTGGGAGGAGGCCGGCCATCCGCCGCGCGACTTCTACCGCAGGCTTGGTGAGCTGGGTGTCCTGGGCATCCAGGTGCCGGAGGAGTTCGGCGGCGCGGGCGAGAGAAGTTTCGGGTACGCGGCGGTCGTGGCGGAGGAGACGTCCCGCGCGGGCGTCTCGTTCGGGAACTCCTCGGTGCACGCGAACCTGATCCTGCCCTACCTCCTGACGTACGCGACGCCGGAGCAGAAGGAGCGCTGGCTGCCGGGCTTCGCCAGTGGCGACCTCATGACAGCCATCGCGATGACCGAGCCGGGCACGGGCTCCGACCTCGCCAACATCCAGACGAAGGCCGAGCTCTCCGCGGACGGCACGCACTACATCCTCAACGGCGCCAAGACGTTCATCACCGGCGGCGCCCTCGCCGACCTGGTGCTGGTCGTCGCGCGGACCACGCCGTACGACCCGGAGAACCGCAGGGCCGGACTGTCCATCCTGTGCGTGGAGTCGGCGAGCGAGGGCTTCGCCGTCGGCCGCAAGCTCCAGAAGATCGGCCTCAAGGCGTCCGACACCGCCGAGCTGTCCTTCACGGACGTGCGGGTCCCGGTCGCGAACATCCTCGGTGAGGAGGGCCAGGGCTTCGCCTACCTCTCCCACAACCTCGCGCAGGAACGCCTCACGATCGCAATCGGCGCCGCCGCCACGGCCACGGCGGCCCTGCGTTTCGCCACGGACTACGTCAAGGACCGCACGGTCTTCGGCAAGCCCGTCGCACACTTCCAGAACACCAAGTTCGTGCTCGCCGAGTGCGCCACCGACGTCGAGGCCGCGCAGCTCATGGCCGACCGGGCGCTCGAACTCCACGACGAGGGGGAGCTGACGGTCGCCGACGCCGCGAAGGCCAAGCTGTTCTGCACCGAGGCCGCGGGCCGTGTCATCGACAAGTGCCTTCAGCTGCACGGTGGTTACGGCTACGTCACCGAGTACCCCATCGCCCGTCTGTACGCGGACACCCGCGTCTCCCGTATCTACGGCGGCACCAGCGAAGTCATGAAGACCATCATCGCCAAGTCGCTCGGTCTCTGAGCCGGCACACCAGGAGAGGACCCCGCATGCAGATCGACTCCTCCTCGTCCGCCCTCGTCACCGGGGGCGCCTCCGGCCTCGGCCGGGCCACCGCCCAGCGCCTGGCCGAGCTGGGTGCACATGTCGTCGTGTTCGACCTGCCCACATCCGACGGAGAGGCGGTGGCCAAGGAGATCGGCGCCACCTTCGTCGCCGGCGATGTCACCAGCGAGGCCGACGTGACCGCCGCGATCGCAGCCGCCACGGCTCTCGCGCCGCTGCGCATCACCGTGAACTGCGCGGGCATCGGCGGTGCGGGACGCACGGTCGGCAAGGACGGCCCGTACGACCTGGCCAGGTTCCGCCAGGTCGTCGAGGTCAACCTCATCGGCACGTTCAACGTCATCCGCCTGGCCGCTCAGGCCATGGGCGGCAACGAGCCGCTCGACGGCGACCGCGGCGTCGTCGTCAACACGGCGTCCGTCGCCGCCTTCGACGGCCAGATCGGCCAGTGCGCGTACTCCGCGTCCAAGGGCGGCATCGTCGGTATGACGCTGCCGATCGCCCGTGACCTCGCCAAGACCGGCATCCGGGTCATGACCATCGCGCCCGGCCTCTTCGAGACCCCGCTGCTCGGCCGCCTCCCGCAGGAGGCCCGGGACTCGCTCGGCGCCCAGGTGCCGCACCCCGGCCGCCTCGGACAGCCCGCCGAGTACGCCCAGTTGGCGGAGGCGATCATCACCAACCCGATGCTCAACGGGGAGACGATCCGCCTCGACGGCGCGATCCGCATGGCCCCCCGCTAGACCGGCACCGCAGCCGCGCCCGCCCCTCATCCTCACCCGCACGTCAAGGAGCTTCCATGCGTGACGCAGTCATCGTCGACGCCGTACGCACCCCCATAGGCAAGGGCAAGCCGGGCGGGGCCCTCTCCGGCATCCACCCCGTGGACCTGTCCGCGCACGTCCTGAAGGCTCTCGCCGAGCGCACCGGGCTGGACCCGGTCACCGTCGACGACGTGATCTGGGGTTGTGTCTCCCAGGTCGGCGAGCAGGCCGGCGGTGTGGGCCGGTACTCGGTGCTCGCCGCGGGTTGGCCGGAGTCCGTGCCCGGTCTGACGGTCGACCGTCAGTGCGGCTCCTCGCAGCAGGCCGTGCACCAGGCCGCCGCCGGCGTCATCGCCGGACAGTACGACATCGCCGTCGCCGGTGGCGTCGAGTCCATGTCCCGGGTCCCGATGGGGTCGACCCGCGCGGACGGCCGGGTCGGAGCGCCGTACGGCCCTCTGGTCGGTGAGCGCTACGACGGCCACCGCTTCAACCAGGGCATCGGCGCCGAGATGATCGCCGAGGAGTTCGGGCTCAGCCGCGGGGAACTCGACCAGCACGCCGTGGACTCGCACGAGCGGGCCGCACGCGCCATCGACGAAGGCCGCTTCAAGAGCCAGATCACGCCGGTCACCGTCACGGACGACGAGGGCGGCACCTGCCTCTTCGACACCGACGAAGGGGTCCGCCGTGGCAGCACGGCCGGGAAGCTGGCCGAGCTGAAGACCCCGTTCAAGGAGGACGGCGTCATCTCCGCGGGCAACGCCTCGCAGATCTCCGACGGCGCCGCCGCGCTGCTGATCACGACCTCGGAGATCGCCGAGCGCAACGGCTGGACGCCCCTCGCCCGCTTCCACACCGGCGTCGTCATCGGCGTCGACCCGATCACCATGCTCAAGGGCCCGATCCCGGCCACGGCCAAGGTGCTCCAGCGCGCGGGGCTGTCCCTCGACGAGATCGGCGCCTACGAGATCAACGAGGCGTTCGCCTCGGTCTCCCTCGGCTGGCAGCGGCAGACCGGCGCCGACTACGCGCGCATGAACCCCAACGGCGGCGCCATCGCCCTCGGCCACCCGCTGGGCGGCTCCGGCGCCCGGCTGATGACCACGCTCGTGCACCACATGAAGGACAACGGCATCCGCTACGGCCTGCAGTCCATGTGCGAGGGCGGCGGCATGGCCAACGCCACCGTCCTCGAACTGCTCTGATCAGCCCACCGACACGGAGAGAAGGGAGCCCAGAACATGGACGCCGCCGAGTTCAAAGCGGTACGGGACGCGGTCCGCCGTCTCGTGCGTGAGGACGTCGTCCCGCGCGAGGAGGAGATAGAGGAGACCGACGCCATCCCGGAGGACATCCGGCGCAAGGCCGTCGGCATGGGCCTCTTCGGCTACACCCTGCCCGAGGAGCACGGCGGCCTCGGCGCCTCGCTCCACGAAGACGTCCAGATGGCCTTCGAGTTCGGCTACACCACCCCCGCCTTCCGGTCCATGTTCGGCACGAACAACGGCATCGCGGGCAAGGTGCTCGTCAACGCCGGCACCGAGGAGCAGCAGCGGCACTGGCTGCCCCGGCTCGCCGAGGGCGCGGTCGCGTCGTTCGCGCTGACCGAGGCCGAGGCCGGATCCGACCCCTCGGGGCTGACCACCCGCGCCGTCAAGGACGCCGACGGGTATGTGATCAACGGGTCCAAGCGGTTCATCACCAACGCCCCCCTCGCCGACTTGTTCATCGTGTTCGCCCGCACTGGTGAAGAGACTTATGGCACCAAGGGCATCTCGGTCTTCCTCGTCGAGTCAGGGCTGCCCGGTGTCACCGTCGGGCCCAAGGACCACAAGACCGGCCAGTCCGGTGCGTGGACGGCAGAGGTCTTCTTCGACGATGTGCGCGTCGATGCCTCGGCCCTGATCGGCGGCCAGGAGGGCGCGGGCTTCGGCGCGGCCATGAAGTCCCTGGTCCGTGGCCGCGTCCACATCGCGGCGCTGTGCGTCGGCATGGCCGAGCGCATCCTCGAGGAGTCCGTCGCCTACGCCGCCTCCAGCAAGCAGGGCGGCCGGCCCATCGGCGAGTTCCAGCTCGTGCAGGCCATGCTCGCCGAGATCCAGACCGGGGTGCTCGCCGGGCGCGCGATGGTGCTCGACGCGGCGGAGAAGTACGACTCCGGCGAGGACCGGAAGATCCGCCCGTCGGCCGCCAAGCTGTACTGCTCCGAGATGGTGTCGAAGGCGGCCGACCTGGCCGTGCAGATCCACGGCGGCATGGGCTACATGCGCGGAACCGTCGTCGAGCGCTGCTTCCGGGACGCCCGGCTGTTCCGGATCTACGAGGGCACCAGCGAGATCCAGAAGCTGATCATCGGCCGCGCGCTGGTGAAGAACGCCTCCCAGGACGGTGTGAAGTGACCCCCGCCGACACTGCGCCCGCCCAGGGGTACGCCGACGGTCTCGCCGCGGGCGAACTGTGCTTCCAGCGCTGTGCCGACTGCGAGCAGGCAGTGTTCTACCCGCGCCTGCTCTGTCCGCACTGCGGCGGCGAGTCGCTCGACTGGCAGGTCAGCGCCGGAGTGGGCACCGTCTACGCGGCCACCGTGGTGCACAAGCGCGGTGCCGCCCCGTACAACGTGGTGCTCGTCGACCTCGACGACGGGTTCCGCATGATGAGCCGGGTCGAGGGCCTCTCCCCCGAGGAGGACGTCGCCGTCGGCACCCGCGTCCGCGTCGCAGTCGTCACGGAGGAGTCCGAGGAGGCCGGGCAGGACGCGCCGCTGGCCGTCTTCCGGCCGCTGGAGGAAGCACAGGCATGAGCACCGATCTGCGAGGCAGGGTCGCCGTCGTCGGCGTCGCCGAGTCCGACCTGGGCCAGGTCGCCCCCGGTCTCACCCACTTCGACCTGATGGGGCAGGCTACGGCCCGCGCCCTGAAGGACGCGGGGCTGCGGAAGTCCGACATCGACGGGTTCTTCTGCGCCTCCTCCTACCTGCCGTTCCCGACCCTGGACGTCGCCGAGTACCTGGGCATCCGGCCCGTGTACGCGGACTCCACCAACATCGGCGGCAGCTCTTTCGTCGCCCACCTGCTGCACGCGGCGGCCGCCATCGAGGCCGGCCTGTGCACCACGGCG
The DNA here is from genome assembly GCF_040645355.1 of Streptomyces sp. NPDC046805. Lineage (NCBI taxonomy): Bacteria > Bacillati > Actinomycetota > Actinomycetes > Kitasatosporales > Streptomycetaceae > Streptomyces > Streptomyces sp. NPDC046805. Next base: position 91,780 of record NZ_JBEYYC010000033.1, read on the forward strand.
CTCATCGCCTACGGCTCCACCCAGCGCTCCGACGGCGGCCGCCTGGTCTCCCCGACCAAGCTGCTCCCATGGGAAGAGGTGTACAAACCGCGCTACCCCGTGTCGATGTACGCCCTCGCCGCCTCACGGCACATGTACGAGTACGGCACCACACGCGAGCAACTCGCCGAGGTCGCCGTCGCCGCGCGGGACTGGGCCCAGCTCAACCCGAAGGCGTTCACCTACGGGCGTGGGCCGCTCACCGTCCAGGACGTGCTGTCCTCGCAGATGATCAGCCACCCGCTGACCTCGAAGGACTGCTGCCTGGTCACGGACGGCGGTGGCGCGGTCATCGTCACCAGCGCCGAACGGGCCCGCGACCTGGACGTCGTCCCCGCCTACTTCCTCGGCGGCGGCGAGGCCACCTGGCACCGCTCGATGTCCCAGATGCCCGACCTGACGACGACCGCGGCCGTCGACTCCGGCCGGCGCGCGTTCGCCATGGCCGGCCTGAAGCCGTCCGACGTGGATGTCGTGCAGCTGTACGACGCGTTCACCATCAACACCCTCCTCTTCCTCGAGGACCTGGGCTTCTGCGGCAAGGGCGAGGGCGGCGCCTTCGTCTCCGGCGGCCGCATCGCCCCTGGTGGCGAGCTGCCCGTGAACACCAACGGCGGCGGGCTGTCGTACTGCCACCCGGGCATGTACGGCATCTTCCTGATCATCGAGGCCGTACGGCAGCTGCGCGGGGAGTGCGGTGCACGCCAGCAGCCGAACACGAACATCGCCCTCGTCAACGGCAACGGCGGAGTGCTCTCCAGCCAGGTGACCGCCCTCCTCGGCACGGCGCGGACGCTGGAATGAGCGGGCGCCTCGCGCGCGAGACGCGCGCCTCCGTGGACGTGCTCTCCGCCGACGAGGTCCCCGGTGGCGGTCGCCAGGTCGTCAACAAGGTCACCATCGAGATCGAGGGCGCCGAGAAACCCGCCGCGGTCGCCGAGACGGTCGTACGCGTCTACTCCTGACGCCCCGTCACCATCCGTTGCCCCTACTCGACTCACCAGGAGCTCAACGTGTCCCAGACCACTCAGAAGGTCGCGATCGTCACCGGCGCCGCCCGTGGCATCGGCGGCGCCACCGCGCTGCGCCTGGCCCAGGACGGCTACGCCGTCGCGGCCCTCGACCTCCGCGAGGCCTCCTGCGTCGACACCGTGGCCACCATCACCGAGGTGGGCGGCCGTGCCCTCGCCGTCGGCGCGGACGTCTCGGACGCCGAGCAGGTGCAGACCGCCGTCGAGCGCGTGGCCACCGAGCTCGGTGCGCCGTCGGTGCTCGTCAACAACGCCGGTATCACCCGCGACAACCTGCTGTTCAAGATGAGCGAACAGGACTGGGACGCCGTGATGGGAGTGCACCTGCGCGGTGCGTTCCTGATGTCGAAGGCCTGCCAGAGCCATATGACCGCCGCCGGCTGGGGCCGTATCGTCAACCTGTCGTCCACGGCCGCCCTCGGCAACCGCGGGCAGGTCAACTACTCGGCCGCCAAGGCCGGTCTGCAGGGCTTCACCAAGACACTCGCGATCGAACTGGGCAAGTTCGGCGTGACCGCCAACGCGATCGCCCCCGGTTTCATCGCGACCGAGATGACCGCCAAGACCGCCGAACGCCTCGGCATGTCCTTCGACGACTTCAAGGCCAGTGCCGCCGCCAAGATCCCCGTGGCACGGGTCGGCGCGCCCGACGACATCGCCAACGCCGTCTCCTTCTTCGCGAGCGAGGCCGCCGGATTCGTCTCCGGCCAGGTCCTGTACGTGGCGGGCGGCCCGAGGACCTGAGCCACGCCCTTGCATTCGGAGCCCCTCCCACACTGAGAACACGCATACCGAGAGCACCCGCACCGCAAACCCGCCCCCGGCCTCGCCGCCGATGCCGACGCCGATCGAGGAGACATCCGCATGGGTCCGTTTCTGCCCGATGCCGTACGACACCACGCCGCGTGTCGGCCCGACGCCGCGGCCGTCACGGAAGGACCACGCACACTCACCTACCGGGAACTCGACCGACGCAGCAACCGGATCGCCCGGGCTCTGCTCGACGCCGGCCTTCCCACGGGCAGCCATGTCGGCTACCTCGTCCGGCCCGGCCTCATGGCGGCGGAGATCCTTCTCGCCTGCGCCAAGGCGGGGCTCGTCGCCACCCCGCTCAACTGGCGCCTCGCCCAGCCCGAGTTGGTCGCGGTCGCCCAGGACGCCGAGCTCGGAATCGTCCTGACACAAACGGAGTTCCTGCCCGGTGCCCGCGCGGTCCGCGCCGCGCTGACCGGTATCGCGCTGGTCGCGGACATCGAGGTCGAGACCGAGAACGAGGCGGGCCAGGCCGAGTTCGCCTACGAGACCTGGCTGAACGTCGCGAGTGCCGCCGACCCCGGCGGTGGCACCGAAAACCGGGTCTTCCTCCAGCTCTACACCTCGGGCACGACAGGCCTGCCCAAGGGCGTCCAGCTCACCCTGCGCAATGTCAGCCCCGGCGATTACCAACTGACCGAAATGGGCTGGGCCGAGACCTCGGTGGCCCTGAACGCCATGCCGATCTTCCACATCGGCGGCACCGGCTGGCTGATCACCGCTCTGACTGCCGGAGCGGAGTCGGTGATGCTGCCCGACCTGGTGCCGCAGCGCGCCGTCGAACTGATGGCTCGTCACCAGGTCACGCATGCCTTCTTCGTGCCCGCCGTACTGCATGTGCTGACCGCGATGCCCGGAATCCGGGACCACGACTTCTCCGCTCTGCGGCTGATCGTCTACGGCGCGTCGCCCGTCACTCCGGCCCTTCTGCGCCGCTCCATGGAGATCTTCGGCTGCGGCTTCTACCAGAAGTACGGCCAGACCGAGACGGTCGGTTCCGGCACCCGGCTGCTGCCCGGGGACCATGTCGCGGACGGGCCGCGTTCCAGGCTGCTGCGCTCCGCGGGGTCCCCGTGCCCCGACGTCGAGGTCGCCGTCGCGGACCCCGTCACCGGCAAGCCGGTCGCGCCGGGCGTGGTGGGGGAGATCTTCACGCGCTCCCACCATCTCACTCCCGGCTACTGGAAGCGCCCGCAGGAGACCGAGGCCCTGTTCACCGCCGACGGCTGGCTCCGCACCGGTGACGCCGGCTACCTCGACGAGGACGGCTACCTGTTCATCACCGACCGGATGAAGGACATGGTGATCACCGGCGGCGAGAACGTGTACCCCGTCGAGGTGGAATCCGTGCTGGCCGACCACCCCGCCGTCCTCGACGTCGCCGTCTTCGGCACCCCTGACGAGAGATGGGGCGAGGCCGTCACCGCGGCCGTCGTGCTGCGCCCGGAGGCCGGTCCGGTCACCGTCGACGAGCTCGTCGCCTTCACCCGCGAACGCATCGCCTCGTACAAGAAGCCACGCATCGTGCACTTCGTCGACGAGCTGCCGCGCAATTCCAGCGGGAAGATCCTCAAGCGCGTCCTGCGCCAGGAACTCGGCCGCCCGGAGCCAGGGGCCTGACGGGCGCGAGCCACAGAACGGACGGCCGGTGCGTGTAACCCACGCACCGCCCGTCCGTTCTGTCCGCCAGTCGTCGCGGGCTACGCGGAGTCGGCCCGCCACGGCAGATAGCCCGGCAGTCCCTCGGGCACCCGGCCGGGGAAGTCCGGGTCACGGCGTTCGAAGAACGAGGCGACGCCTTCCTTCGCGTCCGCGCCGCGTACGGTGTCGAACACCAGCCGCGAATCGAGGCGGTGCACCTCCTCGGGGGTGTCTGCCCAGGCCATGCGGTACACGAGCTGACGGGTCACGGCCACCGACACCGGGGCCGTCTTCGCGGCGAGCTCCCGGGCCAGCGCGTAGGCGGCGTTCAGCACCTCGTCCGCCTCGTGCAGACTGGTCACCAGGCCGGCGGCCAACGCCTCCTCCGCCCGCACGATACGGCCGGAGATCAGCCAGTCCATCGCCCGGCCCAGGCCCACCAGCCGAGGCAGGAACCACGCCGACGCGCCCTCCGGCACGATGCCGCGGCGGGTGAACGGAAAGCCGAACCGGGCGTCCCGCGCGGCGAGCCGGTAGTCGGCCGGCAGCAGCATCGTCGAGCCGACCCCGACGGCGGCCCCGCGTACGGCCGCGATCACCGGCTTGTTCATCGCGTACAGGACACGGGTGACCACGCCCGCAGGCTCCTGGTACGTGCCCGCCTCGACCTGGGCGACGGTCTCCTCGTCCGCCTTCGTCGCGAAACCCTGTTCCTTTCCGCCGCCCGCCGCGAGGTCGGCGCCGACGCAGAAGTCCCGTCCCGCGCCGGTCAGGACGACCGCCCGCACCGCGTGATCGGTGTCGGCGCCGCGCAGGGCGTCGGCGATCTCGTAGGCCATCTGCCGGGTGTAGCCGTTGCGGGCGTCGGGCCGGTTCAGCTCGACGGTGGCGATGCGGTCGGCGACCGTGTACGTGATCTGCTCGTACGGAACTTCACTCATGATGGATCCCCTGGGTAGGCGCGTCGGTGGCCGGGAAGGAGGCCCGCATCAGTTCGGCGGCGCTCTTCCAGTCGATGCCGGCGACCAGACCGGGTACGTCGGTGCCGCAGTCGGCGAGCTTCGCCGCGAACTCCGCCTCGGTGGCGGGCAGTTCGGGAGACCCCGGCGGCAGGGCGAGGGTCGACCCGTGTACGGTGCCGTCGGCCGTGGTCACCTCGATGACCGTCTCGCCCGTGAGCAGGCCCTCCCCGTCCTGTGTCCTGACCACCTCGACCAGTCCGACCAGGCGTTCCGCTTCGGCGCGTGTCACCTGCTCGTCGGTGAACGAGGCGAAGCCCGGGTGCCGGTCCAGCAGGGCCGCCGCCACCGCGTACTCCAGGCTGAACTTGCCCTCCAGGCCGGTGCGCGGCCGGGAGTGGATCAGGGGGTGGACGGCCGCCGCGGGGGTGCGCACGGTGATCCGCGCGATGTCCGCCGCCGCGATCGCCCGCTTTGCCGTCAGGGCCCGCACCGCCCCGATGGGCCGCTGCATGGCGTAGCAGCAGGGGAAGATCTTCGTGGCGAGGCCCCCGGGCACGGCCGGGGCATCGGGACCGAAGGTGTCCTCGTCCAGGTTGGCGCGGTCCCCGCCGACCAGCGGCAGCCAGGCGTCCAGCGCCGACAGGTCCGAGCCCGCCCCGGCGGCGGCAAGCCGGGCCGCCCGTACGCCGGCCTCGGCGGCGAAGCCGACCTGGAGCGACTTGGTGTCCGTGCCGAACGCGCGCTGCACCCCGCCCGCCGCGGGCAGCGCCAGGCAGATGGCGCGGGCCAGCCCCCCGGAGTCCAGGCCGAGCGCGAGCCCGGCGCCGACGGCGGCCGCGGGCGCCCCCGCCGCGCAGGTCGCGTGCCAGCCCGCCCGGTAGTGCCGCCAGCCCAGCGCGGTGCCGAGCCTGGCCATCACCCCCGCGGCCGCCAGGTACTCACGGGCACCGCCGCCGGCCGCGAGGACAGCGGGTACGCACACCACGGAGATGTGTGCCGTCGACGGCAGATGCAGATCGTCGAAGTCCAGCACATGCCCGACGGCGGCCCAGCGCGCCGCCTCGGGAAGCCCGCCGGCCAGCCGTGCCATGCGATGGCCGCGGGCGGCCAGCGACACGGCGAGCGTGTCCTCGAGCGCGTGGCCGGCCAGCCGCAGATCCTGCGAGGACGGTTCCAGGCGCGCGGCCCACTCGGCCAGCTCCTCGGTGAAGAACGCCATACACGGCTCCCGTTTCTCTATCCGCGCGGTTCCGGGCGTAGTACGATCGAACGATCGTTAAGTTAGCAGGGGTGGATCCGGCCCCGCTACAGGTCCGCGATGTGACGCGTGGCGCGCCGGCTCGAAGAACCTGGAAGGCGGCGCGGATGCCGGCGGTGATCGAGTGCGGCGGTAGCATGACGAGGTCGCGGCCGGCTGTACGGATGTTCAGTGTCGTGCGAACCGGGCGGGAGCAGGAGATCGGAGGGTCGTGACCACTCGACCAGCGGGCTACAAGGCCATCATCGAGGCTGCCCGGCAGGAGTTCTCCGAGCAGGGCTACAGCGGGACGTCCATCCGTGAAATCGCCAAGCGCGCCGGGGTCAGCCTGTCCGCCCTGTACTACTACTACAAGGGCAAGCAGGATCTCCTCGTCGCGATCCTCGAGGACGGGCTCGACGCCTACTTCGGCGCCTGTGACGCCGCGCTCACCGAGGCGGGCGGCGATCCCGGCGAGCAGTTGGAGGCGCTGGTCGCCGCCACGGTCAGGTTCCGCACCGAGCATCCGGTGAAGAGCAACATCGTGCTGACCGAGGGGCGCAGTCTGGAGCCCGAGCACCTCGCGCGCTACCGCAAGAACGAGGAGCGGGGCACACAGCAGTTCCGTGAGATCATCGAGCGGGGTGTGGCCGAAGGGGTGTTCCTGACCCCGTACCCGGACGACGCCCGGCGCGCGGTCATCGCCATGTGCAACGCCATCGCCCAGTGGTACCGGCCCGAGGGTGAGGTCTCCCTCGATGAACTGGTCGAACGGTATGTGTCGTTGGCGCTGACCATCGTCGAGTACCGCCCCCGCACCGCGCGCAGGCCGGTGCGCGACTAGGCCAGGCCGAGGGCTCGTCCGGCGGATGATGGGCCGGGCCAGGGCCGAGGCGAGGGCCGGCCAGGGCCCTAATCGTGTTGACCGTCCCCGGCAGGCAGTGCTGGAGTCGGCACGTGGACAGCATCCCCGCCAACCGGCGGCTCTGGAACCAGATCAGCAGCGCCTACCAGCACAAGCACGACCCGCAGATCGGCGCCACACCCCGGCTGTGGGGTATGTACTCCATCCCCGACGCGCACCTGCACGCCCTGGGCGACGTCACCGGCAAGCGCGTCCTCGAACTCGGCTGCGGCGCCGGCCAGTGGTCCAGGGCGCTCGCCGCCGAGGGCGCCACCGTGGTCGGGCTCGACCTGTCCGAAGCCCAACTCGCCGCAGCGGCCCGCGCGATGGGAGCGGCCCGCTACCCGCTGGTGCAAGGCGCCGCCGAACAACTCCCCTTCGCCGCCGACAGCTTCGACCTGGTGTTCTGCGACTTCGGTGGGCTCAGCTGGGCGCCCCCGC
>NZ_JBEYYC010000034.1:0-95953 GCF_040645355.1 Streptomyces sp. NPDC046805
TTCTTCGCCGACGTCTGGTACGTGCCGGCCGTCGACAGCGGGACCCTGTCCGCCCTGCCCGTGCTGCTGGGCTTCATCGCGGCGGCCGCGCTCCTGGCGATGGTGTGGGGGCGCCGCTACCGGCGCGGCCCCCTGGAGCACCTCCTCCACGTGGCCACACAACCTGCGCGGCACGTCAAGTAGGAGGAGGGATGGCAGACGGGCCCGGTACCGGCGGTGCCGGGCCCGTCGTGGATGTACAGGCGAAGAGGCCTTGGCCGTCTCTGTCGAACTCCACGACGCCTCCCTCTTCTTGACAGGCAGTCCGATCGGCTGGAGACGACCAAAGTGGCCGGCTCGTGATCGTGTTACAGCCCTGACGGGCCGCGTAATTGCCCGGACAGGTCCTGGACGGGGCGTGTCCGTGGGCGCTGCGAGGAGGTCTCCGTAGCGGAGGTGCCGTCGGCCAGGGCCCCAGGCGGCGCTGGGTGGCAATGCGTGTACGCAACCGGGTGAAGACGCGATAATGCCGGAAGGCGAGCTATGTCTTGAGCAAGGTCACGGGGGTGGCACCATGCGGGCATTGGTGGTCGGGGTCGGACTGTTCACGCACGAGCAGCGCGCGGTGCATCCGCGGCAGACCGGCCCGGACCGGCCTTGGACGGGAAGCCGGCTGGAACCACTGCCCCCCGTGGTACCAACGGCACGCAGGCTCGCCGAGACCATCGTGGGCATCAAGAACACCACGCTCCTGGACGGGACGGTCCTGTGCAATCCCGACCGCGCCGGGCTGGAGCGAGCATGGCATCGGCTGAGGAACACGGCGTCACCGGATGAGCCGCTGCTGCTGCATTTCGCGGGACACGGTCTGACCAAGGAATCGAAGACGACCCTGTATCTCGCCGCTCGCGACACCGACAGCCTCGCCCTCCCCGCCACCGCCGTTCAGATCGGCGAGTGGCTGAGCCAGGTGGAGGACACCGAGGACGACCGGCAGGTGCTGTTCCTGCTCGACGTGTGCCGAGGCGGGCGGGCCGTCTCCCAGCAGGTGGCCCAGTTGATCCGCGGCGACCGGCGCAAGGCCTGGGTGATCGCCGCCTGCGGGGAGAACGAGAGCGCGTTCGCGGCGGCCTTCACCCGGGCGACGTCGACCGTGCTCGGCCGCCTGCGCCAGGGCCTGCTCGACCTCGCTCCCACTCTCGCCCATGTGTCGGTGGCCACCATGGCCGACGAGATCGCGCGCGAGCTGGCACGCCACAGCGAGCGGCACGGACTGCCGCAGCAGACGGTGCTGTGCACCGCGACGCCCGAAGCGGGTGTCGAGCACCCCGAGTTCTTCCCCAACCCGGGGTACCGCCCCACCCCGGCCGGGCGGCTGCTCAGCCATCTGGACCTCGGCCTCAGGGCGTTCGTCAACGAACTCGACGCGGGTCTCGACCCGCTGTATTTCATCGGTCGGGCATCCGGGGACCAGTTCGGTGAGAACCCGCTGGGCCGATGCTTCTTCTCGGGAAGAGAAACCCAACTCCGCCGGATCAAGCGATGGTTGGCGGAACGCGTCACCGCACAGCCCCTCACCCTGGTCACCGGCAGCCCCGGATCGGGCAAATCCGCGCTGCTGGGCATGCTGGTGTGTCTCGCCCATCCTCAACTTCAGCCCATCCGGGGTACGTTCGCCTCCACCGTCCGGCAGGACCTGAGGATCGACGTCCACCCCCGCCTCGTCGCCGTGCATGTACGCCAGCGCAACTCCCAGGAAGTGCTGAACTCCATCGCGGCCCAACTGGGTCTGTCAGCTCCTCAGCACTTCACCTGGGACGTGGGATCGCTCATCGGCCAGCTGGAGGCCACCCCCGGCGAGACAGTCGTCGTCATCGACGCACTCGACGAGGCGGTACGTCCGCAGGAGCTCGTCGACACCGTGCTGCTGCCACTGGCCCGCGCCCGCACATGGACAGGAAGGATCGTCAACGGGCACCAGCAGAAGATCCCCGTGTGCAAGCTGATCGTGGGCACCCGGCCCTGGTGGGACTGGTTCGGCGCGCTGCGGGCCGAATGCCGCCGCCAAGGACAGGAGATCGACCTGGACATGGTCACGACTGCGGCACTCCGCACGGACCTCGCCCGGTACGCCGGCGATCTACTGGAGGAGAGCACCCTCTACTCCGGCGCCGGGCGGGCGGAGCTACGCAGAGCTGTCGCGGACGCGGTCGGCGCCAAGCTGGCGTCCACCCCGGAGATCGGGGCGTTCCTGCTGACCTCGCTCTTCTGCCACTACCTCACCGAGCGCGAGGCCCCGGTGAACGGAGAGGAGGCACACCGCCTGCTGCCCACGACTCTGCCGGGCATCCTCGAACTCCATCTCCGTACGCTCCAGCGCAAGCGCCCATGGCTTCGGTCCGTACTGACGGCCGTGGCCCAGGCACGCGGCGACGGCCTTCCGCAGGAACTGGTGCACGCCATCAGCCTGCGTCCCGGCGGCACCGGCAGCGCCGTGCCGAGCCGGCCGCACTCCTTGGCGGACACCGCGGAGGCCTTGGCGGCCATCCGGTTCTATCTCCGCGAGTCCACCGAGAACGACGGACGGCGGCTCTACCGCTTCTTCCACCAGAGCCTGAACGACTATCTGACATCGGGCTTGACCGGAGCCGCACCGACCGGGCCGGCGCCCGGCGCCCGGGACAGCCGCGCCAAGACCCGAGCGACCACGGGCCTGGAAGCCCTGCTTGCCGCGGCACCGCGCCCGAAACCCCATGCCGCAGAGGCCCACTGCGCCTGGGATCTGGCATTGCCCTACCTGCGCCGGCACGGCATCGAGCACGCCGACGCCGCGCAGCGCGTTGACGAGCTGCTGCGCGACCTGGAATTCCTCGTCCACGCCGACCCCGTGACGCTGCTGCCGTACCTGACGGAGGCGGTCGCTCCCGAGGCGGTGCTGTATGCCCAGATCTACCGCACCTCCATCGACGTCCACGGCCCCGCGACCCCGGCGGAGCGACGCCAGATACTGGCCCTCGACGCGCACCGCTGGAAGAGCCCAGAGATAGCCCGACGCCTGCTGAACAGTGACGATCCCCGCGACGCCGGCGTGCCCACTCCCCGCTGGTCGACAGGCACCAGCCTCTTTCCGCACATCTCGCGCGGCGGGGAGGGCGAGATCCTGCTCAGTCAGGTCGACGGCTCACCGGTGGGCATCACTCCCACTACGCACGGGGCGTTCCACGTCTGGAACCTGGACACCGGTCATCTGCGCGACAGGCTGCACGGACACCGCAAACCTGCTCCGGCACGGGCCGTGGGCCTGGTCCAGGGAGGACGCCCCGTCCTGATCACCGGCAGCTACGACCGCTCCGTCCACGTCTGGGATCTGGCCCGGGCGGAGCTCGTCCACGAGTTCCTCGGGCACTCGAGCCCCGTGGCAAGTGTCGCCCTCGCCCGCGCCGGGGCGACGTGGCTGGCCCTGGCCGGCGGCGAGGACGGAACGGTGTGCGCCTGGGACCTGTACCACGGCACGCAGCGGTATCGGTGGGAGGGCAGCGGTGACTCGGTGAACCACCTGGCCACCGGCCATGTCGGCCGAACTCCGGTGCTGGCGGCCGTGACCGGGCAGCGGGTCGTACATGTGTGGAGCCTGCTCGACGGCAGCGAGTTGTGGCTGCTTTCCAACCCCAGCGCCGGCCGGATGCTGTCCATGGCGATCGGCCAGGACGACGGAGAGGCCGTACTGTTCGCGCGAGCAGAGAGTCCCGGGACCAAACAGGCCGAGAAGACCGTCAGTTGGCGGCTGTCCGGCAGGTCGCCGCGGAGCAACCGGGAGGACAGGGGCGACCCGTCCATCCTGCTGTCGGTCGACGGACATGTGCTCGAAGTGTCCAAGAGCGGTACGACACAGGTGGTCGACCTGAACGACGGGACCTCCGTGGCGGCCGAATACACCGACACTGCCGAGCCGTTGCACACCACGGGGTTCCTCGGCGACCACCGTGTCATCGCTTCGCGGAGCAGACACGTCACGCAAATCTGGTCGGAGACCAGCGGCTCCGTGCTGCGCACCTTCGGCGGCCATGGCGGTCGGGTGCGAAGCGTTGCCCTCTGCCGTTCGGGCGGGCGCAGGATCGTCGTCAGTCTTGCCGCCGACGGTCATGTCCGGCTGTGGGAGGACGACGGGCGCCTCATAAGAGTCCTGCCGCCTCCGAAGGACGAGCCCGCGGGCTGGAACCTGCTGGCCGGACACGGCGAGGTCCTCCACCTGGGCGCGGGAAGCACCGTCTACGAATGGAACCTGCTCGTCGACGCGTCGCCCCGGCAGATCACCAAGGGCAGTACCCCCGTCACCGCGCTCGCCGGTGAGCGTCGGATCTCCGCCCATCAGGACCGGTCGATCATCATCGGTGATCAGCGCATCCGCGAGAACCGTCAACTGACCAGTCCTGCCGAGACCGTGGACGTGATCGCGGGATTCAAGGGCTGGCTTCTGACAGGCTCCGCCGCGAGCGGGGTGATCCACTCCTGGAACGTCGGCGGCAGCCCGAATTGGCGGGTCTGCGGCCACCACCCCGGCCTCCGGCAGATGGAGATCGCGAGCATGCTCGGCCAGCCGTACGAAGCCCTGCTCGTCACCGCCGGTGAGGACGCCACTGTCCGGCTCTGGGACCCCCGCAGCGGCGCCCTGAAGGGATGCCTTCCGGCTGATCACGGTTCCGGGACCTGCTTCGCCGTACAGTCCACCGCGCACGGGCCGGCCGTCGTCACGGGAGGGAGCGACGGGCGGCTGCGCTTCTGGTCGGCCGCCACCGAGCGTGAGTGGTGCAGTCCCTACCGTCTGCCGTACCCGGTCCGCTCGGTGCGCGCGGCGCAGGGCAGGATCGCCGTCGGGTACGGAGACGAGGTAGCCGTCTTCGATTGGCCGGGCCTGGGCGCCGGGTAGGCGGCGATCACCCGTCGAGGTAGGGGGCGATGGCCGCGGCCGTCATGCCACTGGCCAGATACGCTCCGAGCATGTGGAACTGCACCATTCCGATGGCGGTCTCGTCGTCATGGTCGACCGGGAAGCGGTCTCCCAGGCGCCGTGGCACCGCCACCAGGTCCCCCGGGTCGGCGAGATTCACCCATCTCCCCACACCGGGCGGCTTGGCTCCCCGCTCCTGAAGCGGCTCAGGTTCCAGGGCGTCGAAGACGGCCCCCGGTATACCCAGGGGCGATCCGAGAGTCACCAGGAGGTCCACGGACAGCGCGGGGTAGGCGTGCAGCGTCTCGTACGCGACGACCGAGCCGAGGGAGTGTGCGAGCAGCACCTGCGGCCGGACCGCGCCGATCGCGTCGGCCACCGCCTGGCGAGCGGCCCGCCGTCGCGCGGGCCACGACAGATAGGCGTTCACCTCCCGGGCGAAGGCCACGGCCACCCGCGCCAGCACCTCGGCCGGGACCGACCTGCGACGCGCCACCCAGTCCAGCACCTGGCGTGGCATCGAGGTGAAGGAGCCCTGCCGCCTCCACTCCGGGAACGCTTCGGCCGCCGCGGTCAGCAAGGCCACGGCCAGCGCCGTCTCGTCGTCATCGAGACGGTCGATGTCCGTCTCCTCGGCGTCCTGCCGACCCTGCCGGGTGAGCAGGTCCGCGTAGTACGCGACCCGCAGCTCGGGAACCTGAAGGTGGCCGAGCCCGGCCCTGGCGAACCCGGACACGAGGCGGGGCCTCAATCGCCCCGCGATGAGCGCGGACGCCTCCCCCGGTGTTCCGACGTCCTCGAAATTGCCAATCCCATGCACCGCCAGCAGCGGTCTCATACGCCTCCCCCAGCCATACGACGACGCCGGGCAAGAGCGCGGCGCGCCCTCCCCGATCGCTGACATCCGAACCGCCCCCGCGGCTTCCCCGAGGCCCAGCCCAGCGCATCACCGGCCCTGTCCCCGTCCCTCCCGGAGGCCGACTCGGCGGAACGAACGGCATATTAGCGCCAGAAGGACACCATGAGGCCCTTTGCGTACAAGCAGGAACTCGGGGCTCAGGAGGCCTTGGCCCGTGCGCGGAAGGCGCCTGCGTTCCTGGCAAGGCGTCAGCTGACGCGTCCCACGGGAGGGACCCGGAACCCTGAAGGAATCAAACTCAGGCTCGGCGCCGGACCGCTGAGTTCCGCGCCGCTCGGCCCCGGATACTGGGGATCATGCGTATCGACTTCGATCCCTCGGCCATGAGCCACAACGCCTTCTACCGGCTCCTCACCGCGGTAGTGGTACCGCGGCCGATCGCGTGGGTCTCCACGGTCTCCAAGGAACACCCGGGTCGGCCGAACCTCGCACCGCACTCCTTCTTCACGGTCTCGTGCGTCGAGCCGCCGATCGTGCAGTTCACCTCGGTGACGCGGAAGGACTCGCTGCGAAACGTGGAGGAGACCGGGGAGTTCGTGGTCAACCTCGCGCCGGAAGGGCTGTTCCGGGAGGTCAACGACACCGCGACCGACTTCCCGACCGAGGTGAGCGAGTTCGAGGCGGTGGGGCTGGAGCAGGAGGCCTCGCTGCGGGTCGAACCGCCGCGGGTCGCGTCCTCGCCGGCGGCGCTGGAGTGCGTGCTGCACAGCATGCTGACGCTGGGCGACTCCACGGTGGTGTTCGGGCGGGTGGTGCACGCGGTGGTGAGCGAGGAGGCACTCGCGGAGGACGGGCTGCCGGACATCGGGCTGCTGCGGCCGCTGACGCGGCTGGGTCGCAACGAGTGGGGGACGGTCGGCGAGGTGCTGGACAAGCCACGGATCCGCTGGAGCGACTGGCAGAAGGGCAAGCGCAGCTGAGCACTCCCGGGGCTTCGGCCTGGGAGTGGCCCCGTCACGTCGAGGATCATTTGATGAGGAGTTCTTTGGTCAGTGGGGTGCCATGATGGCTCTGGCCGCCGCCACCTCTTGGCGGAGCGGTTCCAGGACGCTGCGCGACGGCCCTGTCGACTGGGTGGGGCCGACCGTGAGGGTGTCGGCCTCGCGCATTTCTTTGGCGAGTTCGCTCAGTTGCCCGGCCAGATGGCGGACCTCGGCCTGCGGCGGGGGCGGTGCGCCGTTGCGGACGCGGACACGGGCCGCGGTCGTGGCGTCGATGATGCGTTCGACGGCCACGGCCACTGGCCACCATGCAGCGGCACGGCGACCGGTGGGCGGGGGTTCGGTCAGGGCTCGCTGGAACTCGGTGCGGATGGTGGACAGGTCGCGGTAGAGCTGGTGGCGCATGCGGTCGCGGGCGACGGGGTCGGGGTCGGGACCGAACGCCGTCTCGACGTACGTCGCCGTGTGCGCCACCGCGTCGGCCAGGCGGTGACCGATGCGGGTGTACCAGCTCTCCGGCCAGAGGAGGTAGCCCGCGACCAGGGCGATCGCGCAGCCCATGAGGGAGTCCAAGAGACGCGGGAGCAGCAGTGCCGTGCCCTGGTGGGTGAGGATGTCGATGACGAGGAGCATCACCGGGGTGATCGCCGCGGTCTGGTAGCCGTAGCCGCGCGGGGCGAGGACCGGGACGAGCGGGGCCAGGAGGGCGATCACCAGTACGTCCCACCAGCCGATCGGCACAGCCTCCAGCACCGCTGCCGCCAGCACCAGTCCCACGACCGTGCCGAGTCCGCGCAGCAGGGCCCGGGAGAAGACGGAGCCGAAGTCGGGCTTGAGGACGAAGGCGACGGTGAGGGCGACCCAGTAGGAGCGGGGTACCTGGACGACGGAGACCAGGATCTGGGCGATGGCGATGCAGATGGCCAGGCGCAGGCCGTAGCGCCAGGAACAGGCGCACAGGGCGACGTTGCGGACGGCGCGGGCGGTACGGATGCCGAGCGCGGCCTGCGTGCCGAGGCGGTCGTCGATGCCGCGGGGGTCGACGTCGGGGGAGGTGACGACCTCGGCGGCGTGCCGCAGTGCGTGGTCGACCGCGCGGGCCGCCCCGGTGGCGGGCGGCGGGAGGGAGGGGAGTTCGAGGGTGCCCGTTCGGCCGGTTCCCACGGCGTCGGCCATACGGCGGACCGCCTCGGGGACCTCGGGCGCCAGCGGGCGGCCGGTGACGTGGACGGCGGATGCCGCGTCGACGATCGGGGTGAGCGCGTTCAACTGGGCCAGTAGCCGGGTCAATTCGCGGGTGTGGCCGTGGTGGCGGACGCGGTGGGACACGAGCAGGTCGTACGCCTGGTACAGGGCCCGCGTGACGTCGAAGCGAAGACTGATGTACCGGTCCGGGTCGCCGCAGGCGGCGAGCAGGTTCGCCACCGCGCGGTAGGCGCCCGCGACCGACACTCGCTCGGGCACTCCGGCCCGCAGCGGCCACCCCAGCAGCGTCAGGAGCAGGACCAGCAGACCGCCGCCGGTCATCAGGACGGGCGGCAACCACCAGGGTTCGGGCAGCGGCAAGCCCGCACCGATGATGCAGTAGATCAGGAGCAGCAGGCCCGAGACCGAGGCGACCGCGCCGATCGTGGAGATCATCCCGGACAGCAGGGCGACAACGATGACGATGCCGACGGCGTACCATCCCCGGCCGTATGCCAGGGTGCCCAGGACGATACCGACGGCGCCGACGAGCTGGGGGATGACGATGTGGATGATCCGCATGCGGTAGGCGTCGGCGGTGTCGGCGATGACGCCGTTCAGGGCGCCCAGGCAGGCGAGGGCGCCATAGACCAAGTGCCCGGTGCCGAGTCCGACCGCAAGGGGCAGGGCCAGGGCAACGACGGCCCGTGCGACCGCTGCCCAGTTGACGGGCGGCGCGGGGTGGGGGCGCAGGTTCCGCACCAGCCAGTCAGGAGGGGTCAGGTCGACCGGGAACTTGCGGGACATAACCGTAATTATCACCATGAACCGGTCAGCCGTCCCCGCGCGGACCCAACTGCGCCTGGTGAAGCGGGTGCTGGGGCCCTTCGGTGAACATCTGGAGCTGATCCGGGGCCGGGCCCGGGGTCCGGAGGCCGGGAAGATTTCGCCGGACCTCGGACCGCCGGCGCCCGCACGCGCTCCCGCAGGACCGCGGGTCGACCACCTGGTCCGATCGACGAAGAGGCGTGCCCAGATGCGCACAAATACAGTGGGTGTACAGGAGTGCCGCATTCCTCTGTCCGAGTCGGAGGCGCACCCATGAGCGCATTGCGTCCCACGCACGACGAGCGCAGCAGACATCACTCGCACCCCGCCGGTGGTCATGGTCATGGCCATGACTCCGACCACGACCACGAGCACGACACCCCTGGCCACGGCACCGGGCGATGGGCACGCCTACGGCACCAGGTGGGGCACTTCGTCACACCCCACAGCCACGAGGCCATGGACAAGGTGGACTCCGCGATGGAGACCTCCCGGGAAGGGATGCGCACACTGTGGATCTCGCTCGGCACCCTGGGAGTGACGACGGTGATCCAGGCCGTCATCGTGGCCTTCTCCGGCTCGGTGGCACTGCTGGGCGACACCATTCACAACGGAGCCGACGCGCTGACCGCCGTTCCGCTGGGCATCGCCTTCGTCATCGGGCGCCGGGCACCCACGCGCCGCTACACCTACGGATTCGGCCGCGCCGAGGACCTCGCCGGTATCGCCATCGTGCTGACCATCGCCGCCTCCTCCGCGCTGGCCGCGTACGAGGCGGTCGATCGCTTGCTCAACCCGCGGGATATCTCCCATCTGCGGGCCGTCGCGTGCGCGGCCGTCGTCGGGTTCATCGGCAACGAATGGGTCGCTCGATATCGCATCCTCACCGGCCGAAGAATCGGCTCCGCGGCGCTCGTCGCGGACGGTCTGCACGCCCGCACGGACGGGTTCACCTCGCTGGCGGTGCTGCTGGGTGTCGGCGGCGCCGCCATCGGCTGGCGGTTCGCGGACCCGATCGTCGGTCTGCTGATCACGGTCGCCATCCTGCTGGTCCTCAAAGACGCGGCACGTGAGGTCTACCGCCGCTTGATGGACTCCGTCGACCCGCATCTCGTCGATGCCGCCGAGGCTGCGCTGCGTGACGTCGACGGCGTACTCGACGTCGGTTCGGTGCGCATGCGCTGGATCGGCCATGCACTGCGCGCCGAGGCGGACATCGTCGTCGATCCCCACCTCACCGTGGTGCAGGCCCATGAGCGCGCCGTCGACGCCGAGCACACGCTGATGCACGCCGTGCCACGCCTGACCGCAGCCACCGTCCACACCGACCATCCACCGGTCGGCGGTGACCCTCACGCAGCGCTGCGCCACCACGGGGGATGATGCGCGGCACCGATCACTGTTCCCAGAGATGAACGAACCCAGAGAGTCTCCTCGATGGCTCACACCTCCATAGCGTCGGGTGATCATTCGACTACTCTGAGCTTGTGATCGGTGTGCGGCGAGGGAGCGTTCTCTCCGGATTCATGCGCCGAGCCGGTTTCGTGCCAGGGCTCGTCCTGCTCGTCTTGGCCCACCTGACGGCCAATGTGCACAGTGCGTCGTTCGACAGTCCGTCGTTCGACGCACCGCACGTAGCCGTCGAGCTGGGCCGCTGCCCTCATTCCGGCACGGTCACCGGTCATGGCGCCGAGCCGGCACCCGAGCACCGGCACGACGCACACGGTCACCTCTCGCATGCGGTGGACCGGCCCAGGGTCTCAGGCGGCAACACGGCGTCGGGCGCTGCCCTTCATCTCCTGCCTCTCGCTCCGGTCCTGGCGAGACTGTCGGCGCTCACCCCCGCGATCCGCTCACGTCCGCCCGAGGCCACTGCCGCGTCGGACGAGGACGACACCCTCACGCTCCATTGCGTCTGGCGCCAGTAGGCGCCGCTCTCGCATGCCCTCGTCCTCGCCTGAACAGCACGGCTGGGACATGCCTGCGCGCCCCTGTTTCCAGTCGACCGCACCCGCCGCCAGAGCGAGGTGCTAAGGAGCCGTACGCCCATGCGCCCCTCCCTGATCGAACCCTTCGAACCCCTCGGGCCCCACGCCCCGCTTCCGCTCATCGCCCGCCGCCCCGCCCAACTGGTGGGCAACACCCCCGTCCTGTGGATCGACGAGCCTTTCGCTCCATCAGGCCGCGGTTTCCACGCCAAGCTGGAAGGCGTCAATCCAGGCGGCATCAAGGACCGCCCTGGCCTGCACATGATTCACGAGGCACGCCGGCGCGGCGACCTCACCCCTGGTGCGCCCGTCGTCGAGTCCTCCAGCGGCACACTCGGCCTCGGCCTGGCCCTGGCCGGACTGACCTTCGGACATCCCGTCACGGTCGTCACCGATCAGGGCATGGAGCCGGCCATGGTCCGACTGCTGACCGCGCTCGGCGCCCACGTCGACCAGGTGGCCCGGCCTCACCCCGAGGGGGGCTGGCAGCAGGCCCGCCGGGACCGCGTCAACGAACTTCTGCTCCGCACCCCGGACGCCTACTGCCCGGACCAGTACCACAACCCCGACAACGCAGCCGCCTACCGTCCACTGGCCGGTGAACTGATCGCTCAGCTCGGCCGTATCGACGTCCTGGTCGCCGCGGTGGGCACGGGCGGCCACTCCGCCGGCGTCGCCGCAGGGCTCAGAGAGGCATTCCCCGAAGTGAGGCTGATCGGAGTCGACTCGGTGAGCTCCACGATCTTCGGCCAGCCGGCCGGACCACGCCTCATGCGCGGCCTGGGCTCCAGCATCCACCCCTCCAACGTCGACTACCCCGCCTTCGGCGAGGTCCACTGGGTGGCACCGGCCGAGGCCGTCTGGGCGTGCCGGCAACTGGCGCTGCACCACCATGCCTCCGGCGGCTGGAGCGTCGGCGCCGTCGCCCTGGTGGCCGGGTGGGTGGCACGGACGCATCCCGCCGGGACCCGCGTCGCCGCCATCTTCCCCGACGGACCGCACCGGTATCTCGACACCGTCTACGACGACACCTGGTGCCGTAAGCACCAACTCCTGGACCAGGAACCGCCCACCGAACCGGACGAGATCGCCGAACCCGACGAGTGCGTCGTGACCGGCTGGACACGGTGCAGCCAGGTGCGTGACCCACTGGCGCGCGACACGACGAAGGCGGCCGTCCGATGAGGGGCCTGCGGGCCCAACTGGCCTCCTTCGACCGTCCCGCCCGGCTGTTGATGGTGAACCAGTTCGCCATCAACCTCGGTTTCTACATGCTCATGCCCTACCTGGCAGACCATCTCGCTCACGGCCTCGGTCTCGCGGCATGGGCCGTCGGACTCGTGCTGGGCGTGCGCAACCTCTCCCAACAGGGCATGTTCCTCGTCGGCGGCACCCTCGCCGACCGCTTCGGCTGCAAGCCGATGATCCTGATCGGCTGTGTGCTGCGGACAGGCGCCTTCGGACTCCTCGCCGTGGCCGACGAACTGCCCGCGCTGGTCCTGGCCTCGGCCCTGACCGGCCTGGCGGGAGCGCTGTTCAACCCTGCCGTACGCGCGTATCTCGCGGCCGACGCGGGCGAGGAGCGCAGAGTGGAGGCGTTCGCCGCCTTCAACGTCTTCTACCAGGCGGGCGTCCTCGCCGGCCCACTCGCCGGACTCGCCCTGCTGACCTGGAACTTCAGCATGGTGTGTGCCGTCGCGGCCTTCATCTTCGGCGCACTGGCCGTGCTGCAGTCCCGAGCACTGCCTCCGCGGCCGCCTGCCCGCGCCGGCACCGAGCCCGTCTGGCGGGCGGTTGCCACCGACTGGCGCTCCATCGCCGCCAACCGGCCGTTCCTGCTCTTCGCAGCGGCAATGAGCGGCTCGTACGTCCTGGCCTTCCAGGTCTACCTCGCCCTGCCACTGCGTGCGCGCGAACTCTTCGGTGCCCAAACCGGTGTGGTCACCGGCGCCGTCTTCGCCGTATCGGCGCTGGCGGCGCTGTCCGGACAGCTGAAACTGACCGCATGGGCCAAGCGAAACCTGTCCGGGCCGCAGGCGATCGTGTACGGGCTGATGGCGATGGCAGCGGCCTTCCTGCCCCTGCTGCACGGGTCGCGCCGAGCAGTCGCGGGGGTGGCGACACTGACAGCGTGCGCGGCGCTGCTGGCCTGGGGAGGGGCGCTGCTCTACCCGTTCGAGATGGACACGGTCGTACGTCTGTCAGGCGACCGGCTGGTCGCGACGTACTACGGCGCCTACAACACCGCCTCCGGCATCGCGATCTCGCTCGGCAACCTGGCCGTGGGAGCCCTTTTCGACACCGGCGTGCGGTGGCTGCCTTGGGCGGCGCTGGCCGCCACCGGCCTGTGCTGCGCGGGGCTCGTGGCGCGACTGCACCGGGCCGGCTATTTGGCGCCGAGCGCGATCCCGGTGCCCGGATGAGGCGTTGAGCCCGTCGGGCCCGGCCTGCCCCGGTCGCCGCGGCGGGCGATCGAGTACTCAGGCTCGGCGAAGTTTTGTCAGCGGTGGGCGTGGAGCGCGTCCGGCAGGGGTGTGTGACTGTGCCGCCAGGCGTTGCCCACGCGTACGGCGTCGATCAGGTGCGGATGGCCTTCGTGGAGACTGGTGTGTTCGTGCTCGACGCCCACCGTTTCCCGTGACGGCCACACCCGCCCCGCCAACAGGCCGGACGCCAGGGCGATCGCGCCCAGTACGACGACCGCCGGCTCCAGACCCGCCGTGGCACCGAGCCAGCCGGCCAGCGGGTACGTCAGCAGCCAGCAGCCGTGCGAGAGCGAGAACTGCGCGGCGAACGCGGCCGTACGCTCCTCGGGCGGCGCCGAGCGGCGGATCAGCCGCCCGGTCGGCGTGAGCACCATCGAGCACGCCGCACCGAAGGCGGCCCAGATGACCAGCAGCGCGGGCCAGCGCCAGCCACCGCTGCCCGCAGTCGTGAGCCCGCCGAGCCCGGCGAAGACCACGGCGAGAAGAAGGGCGCCGCGCAGCATCACCGTACGGTCGCAGACCCGCTCGAGCACCCGTGGCAGCAGCAGCGCGACGGCCATGGAACCAGCGCCGTACGCACCGAGCGCCAGTGACACCTCGGCCGAGCCGAGACCCAGTGTGTGACGGACGTAGACGACGCTGTTGACAGTGACCATCGCGCTCGCCGCCGCCACCGCGAGGTTGAGGGCGAGCAGGGCCCGCAGTCGAGGCGTCGCGAAGAACAGGCGTGTGCCCGCTGTCGCCTTCGCGTAGGCGCGGCCGGTGCGCGGCACGTCGGAAGCGTGGGGTTTCGGCAGGACCGCGGAGACGACCAGCGCCGCCGAGCCCAGGAACCCGGCCACGGTGCCGAGGAACAGCCAGTTGTACGTGACCAGAGACAGCAGCGCGGCGGCGAGGGCCGGGCTGAACAGGCTCTCCAGGTCGTAGGCCAGCCGGGACAGCGACAGCGCCTGCGTGTAGTCGCGCTCGGCGGGCAGCACGTCGGGGATGACCGCCTGGAACGTCGGCGTGAACGCGGCCGAGGCGGCCTGGAGCAGGAAGATCAGGACGTACACCTGCCAGACCTGGTCCACGAACGGCAGGGCTAGGGCGACCGTGGCCCGGGTCAGGTCCGAGCCGACCATCAGCACCCGCCGCGGCAGACGGTCCGCGAGCGCGCCCACGGCCGGGGCGATCGCGACGTATGCCACCATCTTGATCGCCAACGCGGTGCCGAGGACCGAGCCCGCGTCGGCGCCCGCGATGTCGTACGCCAGCAGACCGAGGGCGACCGTGGCCAGCCCGGTACCCACCAGAGAGACCACCTGGGCCGCGAACAGGTGACGGTACGTGCGATCACGCAGGACAGAAAGCATGCGAGACGGTCCTCGATGGTGGGTGGCGATGAGGGCGTCTCACTCTACATTCAGGTGCGCATGTGTGCACATGTTTGGGTGCGCACCTGCCGTCTTTCAAAGGTGATCGCGGCCGGTCGGGGCTTTACCCTGTCCTCATGGCTGCACGCGACACGGTCTCATCTGCATCTCATACGCATCTGCGGGTCCCGGACGGAGCCCGGCTGGCGGAGGCGACCGAGGTGTTCGCGATGCTGTCCGACACGACCCGGCTGCACCTGTTGTGGCTGCTCGCCCAAGGAGAGTCCGACGTCGGCTCGTTGACCGAACAGTGCGGCGCGTCCCGCACGGCCGTCAGCCAGCACCTGGCCAAGCTGCGCCTCGCGGGGCTGGTGAACACCCGGCGCGAGGGACGGCACATCCACTACAGCCTGCGCGACGGGCACCTGCGGCGCCTGGTGATGGAAGCGCTCAGCCACGCGGACCACCGCGTCAGCGGTCAGGCTCCACACGACTGAGCCGGCCTTGGCGGCGTCGATACCGCAGTACCCAGGGCTGGGTGGGCCGGCCGGTGCTCTCCGACAGTGACCCGTGAAGATCCGTGCCGCACGGCAGTTGCTCGAGGCGATCCAGGCGTCGGGTCCGTCCGGTGACCCATGCGGAGAGGACCAGAGCGGAGGACGCGGAGATCACGCCGCCGAAGACCAGGGTGGAGCGGGCGCCGAAGGCGTCGGCGACCATGCCGACCAGGGGGGCGCCGACGGGAGTGCCGCCGAGCAGGACGAGGAAGTAGACGGACAGCACGCGCCCGCGCAGGTGCGGGTCGGCGCGAAGCTGTGTCAGGGCGTTGGCGAGGGTGGTCACGGTCACCGCGGCGTAGCCGGTCGGGACGAGCAGCGCGAGGAACGCGGCGTATCCGGGCATCAGGCCCAGCGTGGCCTCCAGCGCCCCGAAGACGACCGTCGCGGTGACCAGGCGCCGCGCCGTGGGAGGTTGCCCGCGGTCGGCCACGCGGATTGCGCCGACCAGGCTGCCCACGGCGTAGGCGGACGAGAGGTAGCCGAAGGCGGCGACGCCGGAGTGGAAGACCGTCATCGCCACGAGGGAGATGGTGACCTGGAAGTTGAGTCCGAAGGTGCCGACGCAGGCGATGAGCGTGATCGGCAGCAGCAGGTCCGGGCTCGCGGTGATGTGGCGGAAGGCGTCCGACAGCCGCGTGCCGTCGTGCCGACGGCGGACCGTCACGGCGGACTCGTCGGTACGGATGGTGAGCAGGCCGTACAGGATCGCCAGGTACGAGGCGGCGTTGATGAGGAACACCGGGCCGGTTCCGGCGACGGCTACGGTCAGGCCCGCGAGGGCGGGGCCGAGGATGCGGGCGACGTTGAACTGGGCGGCGTTCAGACTGACGGCGGCGCCCAGTTGCTCCTTGGCGACCAGCTCGGAGATGAAGGCGTTGCGGGCTGGGCTGTCCACGGCGGTGGCGGTGCCGAGCGCGAAGGCCAGCGCGTAAACGGACCCGAGCGTCACCGCCCCGGTGACGGTCAGGACGCCGAGCAGCAGGGACTGTACTGCCATGGCCGTCTGGGTGATCAGCAGCAGTCGGCGCCTGGGGAAGCGGTCGGCGATGACGCCGCCGGTCAGGCCGAACAGGGTCTGGGGCAGGAACTGCAGTGCGGTCACGATACCGACGGCGCTGCCGCTGTTGCCGGTGAGGTGCAGGACCAGCAGGTCCTGGGCGGCACGCAGCATCCATGTGCCCACGTTGGAGGTCAGCTGACCGAGCAGGTAGCGGCGGAAGTCGCGGACGCCGAGGGTGATGAGCACCGCACGCGGGGCCCGCTCGCCACGGGACGCGCGGATACGGAGGCCATATCGCACGCTCATGGCGCCTGGAGAGCACGCATGCCCGCCACGGACATCTCCGCACGCTCGACCGCCTCCGCATCGTCGATCCGCGGATCGTCGACGTGATGGAAGGTCGGGTGCGGGTGCATGAGGAACTCATGGTGGGAGATGTTCCAGGCGTAGGCGCCCGCCATGGCGAACGCGATCCAGTCGCCGACCCGCAGCCGCTCCACCCGTACATGGCGGGCCAGGACGTCCTTGGGTGTGCACAACTGCCCGACCAGCGTGACCGGTTGGTCCCGCACTTCTGGGCGCTCCCAGGGCTGCCGCCAGGAGTCGTCGGGGATGACCTCGAAGGGGTGGTCGTGCTGTTTGGCGGCGGGGGTGCGCAGATGGTGGGTGCCGCCGCGCAGCACGGCGAACGCCTCACCACGGCTGGACTTCACATCCAGGACCTGGGTGACGTACCAGCCGCAGTACGCGGTGACGGAGCGGCCGGGCTCGATCCTCACCGTCAACCGGGGGTCCCGGAGCAGGGTCCGGCGCAGTCCGGCGCCGAAGGCGGCCCAGTCGAACCGGTGGTGCGGGCGGGCGTAGTCGACGCCCATGCCGCCGCCGACATTGACCTCCGTCAGGTCGAGCCTCCGTGTGTGGGCCCAGTCGCCTGCCCAGGCCAAGATCTGTTGGATCAGGGCCAGTTGGTCGGTGGCCTGAAGCCCGCTGGCCAGATGGACATGAAGCCCGCGCAGCCGGATGCGCCGGTCGGCGGCGATGACCGCCAGGCACCGGTCCAACTGTGCGGGGTCCATCCCGAACGGGCTGGGCCGGCCGCCCATGGCGAGGGCGACGGATGCGAGGGCGACCGGCAGGTTGACGCGCAGCAGGACATCGGCGGTGCGCTCCCCCAGCACGCTCGTGAGCAGGCGCAACTCGTGTTCACTTTCGACGTGCAGGCGTTGTACGCCCTCCTTCAGCGCCTGGTCGAGCTCGGCCGGGGTCTTGCCGGGACCGCCGAAGGCGACCGGAATTTCGGGGAAGTGGGCGCGGACATGGCCCAGTTCGCCGCCCGAGGCCACCTCGAACCCGTCCACGTACGCGGCCAGGGCCTGCAGCAGCCACGGGTCGGAGTTGGCCTTCGCCGCGTACAGCAGCTCCACGCGATCCGGGAGCGCGGCCCGGATCGCGTGGACGTGCGCGCGCAAGGCCGGCAGATCGTAGACGTAGGCGGGCAGTTCGTCGGCGGTCAACCCGTTGATGTGAGCGCGCAGTTGGGCCCTCACTGGGTCACCTCGCGGAGGAAGTCGGCGCCGAGCGGGCTGGGCAGCGGCACGTAGGTGGCGTGCCGGTCGGCCTGACGGGCCCAGCGCAGAAGGAGGTTGGCCTTGGCGGGCAGCGGTACGCCCGACAGCAGGGCGCGCAGCCGTGGCGGTTCGCCGGCGGTGTGGGCGTAGGCGTCGAGGTGGTCGCGGACCAGGCCCCACAGGGCCGGCTCCAGTTCCGGCCGCAAGTCCGCGAGCGCGCCGAGAAGTTCGGCGGTGTGGTTGACGAGCAGGCAGTAGGCGACGCGGTTCCAGCCGCGTTCGGCGTCGTAGGTGAGCGCCGTGCGAACGTCCTCGGGCAGAGCAGCCAGGGAGCGCCAGTGGTGGGTGGGCAGGAGCTTGGTGCCCTCCAGGTCGCGGAAGAGCATCTGGGCCGGCGTTCCGTCGGCGCGCACACCGACGACGACGTTCTGCAGATGGGGTTCCAGGACGACGCCGTATTCGAAGTACGCGGCCAGCACCGGCGGCAGCAGCAGCCCCAAGTAGGCGTCCCACCAGGCGAGTACGTCTCCTTCACCACGGGCGAGGAGGTGTGAGACGTGGGCGGTGCCGGTGGGGTACTCGTCCGCGATCGCGGCGGCGAGCAGAGGGGTCACGCCGGGCCGCAGGTGGGGGTGAAGCCCGGAGCGGACGATGACGGCGAGCCCCTCCAGCAGATCGGTGTCGTCGTCGATGTCGAGCGTGCGGTAGCCGGGCTCGGCCAGCAGGGCGCATCCGGAGAAGCGGTCGGCGAATCCGGCGATGACGGGCTGGACGATGCGGTTGAGGGCGACGGCACCGGAGAGTTCATACCGCGCGTGTTTGCGGAGGCAGTTGGTGAGCCGGACGTTCAGGCTGAACTTCAGGAAGGTGTCGGCGTCCGGCTGGTACAGCGTGCGCACGGACGCCGTCGGCACCGACTGCGGCCCGCTCACGCCCATGTCGACGATGTCGCCGGCCGCCATGGCGGCACGCAGCGGGGGGTGGTCGCTCAGCAGCCGGTACTGCCAGGGGTGCACCGGCAGGGTCACGAACCCGGGGTCGGCCACCGGACACAGGGCGTCCAGCTCGCGCAGGTCGCCTTCCTGACGGACCAGAGGGCGGCGTACGGCGAGATGGCGCAGCGAGAAGCGGGCGCCGGTTTCCGGCCCGTACGCCAGCCAGTCCTTCGGATCACCCGTGCGGGCCTTGGGGGTGGGATGGAAGCGATGGCCGAAGACCAGCGACTGTTCCGAAGCCACATACGCATCGGCCTGCGGGGCGGAGTGCGCCCGCTGCTCCAGAGCCGTGCGGATGGTCTCGCGGCTGTCGGCGACCTGGTCGAGGAACTCGTCGTTGGTGATGCCGGTGCGCAGCTCCAGTTCGTCCTGGACGTACCGGGCCAGCTCCCGCCAGTCGACCGTCGCCCAGGCGTCGCCGTCCAGCCGCTGGACCGGTCCCTGGAAGCGGTGGGCGCCGATCAGCGACACCCGGCGCAGCCGGACGCGCAGAAGAAGGTCACGACGGGGCAGGCGCAGCAGCAGGTGGTCCTCATCGACCGTCACCTGGTGCTCGGGGGCGGACGCCTCGCGGATCAGGCAGTTGAGCAGCGTGTGGGTGGTGACGGCGTCGGCGGTCCGCGCAGGCCGCTCCGTCGGCGGGGTGGTGATGACAGTGGGGGTGGTGGTCATGCCGGGTCTCCAGTGCGTGGGGGGGGCGGTGGCCGCATCCGGTGCTGTGCGCCGGTCAGCTCCGCCGCGCGAGCGGGTTGGGGACGGGAGTCCACTGCGCCTTGCCCGGGTCGTCGGCCAGGCGCATCGCGACGGTCGCCTTCAGCGGCAGCGCGTCGCCGAAGAACGCCGCCGCGTCCCCGTCGTCCGGCAGTTCGGCGTACACGCGGCGGCCGGCCTCGGCCACCGCCGCCCACAGCGCCTCCGGTTCGATGGACCGGGTACGGGAAAGGACATCGACGAGTTCGCTGAAGACGCCGCTGAGCAGGCCGCCGAACAGCTTGGTGCGCAGTGCCTCCACGTCGTCCCCGGCGCGCGTGCCGGCCAGGGGCGGCAGTGTGAAACCCCATCGGGCCAGCCTGCGCGGGCTGACCCGCACCCCGTCCAGGTCCCGGTACAGCACGCGCACCGGCCGCCCGTCCCGCAGCACGACGAGCGTGTTCTGGCCATGGGCCTCCAGTGCCACGCCCATGGACAGCAGCGTGAGCGCGGGCGGCAGCACCTGCCCGGCGAAGTCCGCCATCCAGCGCACCGGATCGCCGGTCACCATCGCGGCTCCGGTCGCGTGGACCGCGGTGAGCGGCACGGCGATCTCCCCGGCATCGAGGTGGCACTCTGGAGACTCCCGGATCATCGCCGCGAGGCTTGCGGACGCCTCACCGCCCACTCGTACCGAACCGCCGCCCAGCTCGCGCAGGACCCGCAGGCTGCTGCCGTACCCGGCCTTGTCGATGACGGCCGAGACCAGATCCGACAGGGGCGGACCGTCGGCGACCTCGGCCGGGGAGATGGTGCGCCGGTAGTTGGTGACCTGCACGTCGAGCGCCGTCTTGACGTGGCAGCCCGGCAGTTCGTCCAGGGGCGCGAGAGTGCGGAGCGACAGCAGCGGCCGGGCCGCGATCGTCCTCCGCGCCGCGACGAGATCCGGGTGGTGTACGAGGACGTGGTCCCGCTGCCAGGGATGCACCGGCATCAGGACCGTGTCGCCGTCCCGCAGCGCCTTCGGCCAGGTGCCGGCGCCCTGCCATCGGTCGGCCGGGACCGCGAGGAGCGCCAGCTCCAGCAGGGGGTGGTGCTCGGGCGCGTACGCCAGGATGTCGGTCACCGACATGCCGGTACGGGTCCGGCAGCACGGGTGCTGCGGGTGGCCGTCGATCACCGCCTGCTCGGCGTCGGCCGAATCCTGGATCCGTCCGGTGCCTTCGGCGTTCGCGGCGCGGGCCAGCGCCAGGTTGACCACGCTGTTGTCGAGCTCGGCCGCCAGCCGCCGCGCGGCCGGGCTTCGCAGCCCCAGCTCCGCCAGCAGCTCGGCCGGGCCGCCGATCCGCCCGGTCGGCCCGGTCACGGTGAAGTGGTCGGGCACCTGGGCGAACCGCCGGGCACAGGACTCGGCCGCGACGAGCCGGCCGCCCTGCCGCAGGGTGACCACCAGGGTGTCCGCCTTCTTCCGTCGGCCGGTCACACCGGGCAGGGGCTCTCGCGCGAAGGCCCCCCAGAGTCGGCCGAGCACGGCGGCGCGCGCCCCCGGGAGCGCGGCAGTGAACGGCTCCACCAGATCCGCGCGGACGCGGCGCAGTTCGTCGATCGTGCTGGTCTGGGACATCATCACCGTCCTGGCATGGCGAAGAAGAGCGGATTCACGAAAAGTGCGGAGGTTCGGCAGGATGCGGTGCCTGCAGACACGGAGGGCGCGGCGTGCTCCTGTGGGATCCGGCCGCACCTCGACACTAGGAGGCGGCGATCAAGCGCATTGCCAGCGCAGATACAGCGGGCCCCGACAGATGATCAAGGGTTCGTCCGCTCTTCCTGGAGTGAAGCTGCTCTCCGTACGCGCGGGCCGGCCGGTGACGACCGTCGGATTCCCGGGGGCAGATCGCGTCGGATCCGCAAGGGGCCGTGCATGCCGGCAGACGTCAAGCTCCTTGGTGGTGAGGGGCGTTGCCCGTCCTCCGCGGGCCTGCTTCGACCCGTCACGCCGCGCACCGGGCCGCGGGCTTCTTAACCCTCTCTTCACCGCACGCTGGCCATGTCCTTGCTTTCTCCGTGACACCCCGCCCCGCTGCTCCACCGTCCGGGGCGAGCCCCGTCCTTCGACCGTCGATCCGCAGGCCCCGCGCATCGTCACCGGGCCAGCCCGAAAGGATCACTGACTCGGGGGAGCCCACGGCGATTGCGCTGCACGACGGACCGGAGGTTTGTGAGCCTGTCGGCATGCGCGTCTTGCTGATCGAGGACGACGACCGGGTGGCCGGACCGTTGATGGAGGGCCTGCGCCGCTTCGGGTTCGCCGTGGAGCACGCCCGGACCGGGGCCGCCGGGCTGTCCGCGCCGGAACCGGCGATGGTGCTGCTGGACCTGGGGCTGCCCGACATGGACGGCATCGACGTCTGCCGGGCCCTGCGGGCCCGCTCCCCCGTGCCGATCATCATGATCACCGCCAGGGACGACGAGGTCGACCGGGTGCTCGGCCTGGAGCTGGGCGCGGACGACTATGTGTCCAAGCCGTTCGGCGTACGGGAACTGGTGGCCCGGATCCGCGCCGTCACCCGCCGCGCCCGGCCCGGGGCCCTCGGCGCGGGCCCGGAGACGGGAGCCGGCGGCGCGGGTGGGACACCCGGCGCCCAGCGAATCGGCGCCCTGGCCATCGACCGCCGTACCCGCCAGGTCCATCTGCACGGGTCGCCGATCGCACTGGCACCCAAGGAGTTCGACCTGCTCACCTGCCTCGCCGAAGACCCGGGAGCCGTCTGCTCCCGCCGGCAGATCCTGGACACCGCGTGGGAACCCCACTACTTCGGCCCCACCAAGACCCTCGACGTCCACATCGCCGCGCTGCGCCGCAAACTCGGCGACTCCTCCTGGATCGAGAACATCCGCGGCATCGGCTTTCGTCTGGTCCCGCCGAGCGCACCCCATGCCGCCTCCACACCACCACCCGGACCCTGCGTGGGAGGCGCTCGGTGAACCGTCGCCTGCTGCTCAGCCACCTCAGCCTCATACTGCTCGTCCTGCTCGCCCTCGAAGTGCCGTTCGGCCTCGTCTACGCCCGCAGCGAGCAATCTCGCTTCGCCAGCACGGCGGAACAGGGCGCGATGACGCTCGCCGAGGTCTGTGAGGACAAGGTCGAACGGGGGCTGGCCACCGATCTGCCGGAATTCGCCCGCAACTACGCCCGGCGCACCGGCAGCCGCGTGATCGTCACCGACCGAAGAGGTGTCGTCATGACCGACACCACCAGGGCCACCACCGCCGGCACCGACCTGTCCGCCGAGCCGGACATCGCCACCGCACTGCACGGCGGGCCCACGACCGGGACCCGCACCGACCCGGCCTCGTACGGTGGGACGCTGTTCGCCACCGCGCCCGGCGGCTCCGGCAACGCGATCCTCTGCGCCGTACGGACCCTCTACCCCCTTGCCGCCGTCGCCCGGAAGGAGCGCGCCATGTGGACGGCGCTCGCCGTCGTGGGGCTGGGAGTACTGGCCGCGGTCACTCTGATCGGGTTCACGCTCGCCCGTTCCATCACCCGCCCCGTCAGGGCCCTGGAGCGCGCCACCGCGCAACTGTCGGACGGCCGCCTCACCGACCCGCCGGCCACCGATCGCGGGCCGCCCGAACTACGCCGTCTCGCCGCCTCCTTCACCCGCGCCGCAACCCGGCTCCAGCACCTGCTCCGCGCCCAGCAGGCGTTCGCCTCCGAGGCATCGCACCAGCTGAAGACCCCGCTCACCGCCTTGCGCCTGCGTCTGGAGAACTTCGAGCCTCACCTCGCCCCCTGCGCACAGGACAGCCTCGACGAGGCGATCTGCGAAGTGGAGCGGCTCAGCCGCATGGTCCAGGGGCTGCTGGCCCTGGCCCGGTCGGAGAACGCGGCGATCACACCGGAGGCCGTCGACCTCGACGCCGTCGTCGCCGACCGCGCGGCGATCTGGGCGGCGTTCGCCGGGGAACAGCACGTCGACATCGCCGTGGCCGGGGCGAAGGCCGGCCCCGTGTGGGCGGTACCCGGCGCGCTCGAGCAGATCATCGACAACCTGCTCTCCAACGCGCTGCGCGTGTCCCCACCCGGAACCGCCATCACCCTGGCCGCTCGCACCACTCCCGGCGACGGCGGCCGCACACCGCCCGTGGTCGAGCTGCATGTCACCGACGAGGGCCCCGGCATGACCGAAGCGGAACGGCAGCGCGCCTTCGACCGGTTCTGGCGCGCGGCGGACGCCCACCACGACGGGACCGGCCTGGGCCTGACCATGGTCCAGCAACTCACCCGTGCCAGCGGCGGCGAGATCGCCCTCGACGCCGCACCGCGCAGCGGCCTCGACGCCGTCGTCCGCCTCCGTCCCGCCCGGGCCTCGGCCACCCGGAACGGCTCGGCTGCCCTCCCCGAGATCCCGCCCCCGCACCTCTGCTCCACGGACAGCAACCGATCCATGATCGAAGGCTCCCCTGGCAGACAGCCATGAGGTCAGGCGAAGGCCGCGCACGCGACAGCCGAGGCTGCCCGCAGTGTCGGGGACTCCGGCCTCTTGGGACACCCCCGGCTGCGCGGCGTCGACGACATGCTCAGGCATCGCCGGGGAGCAGGTGCTGGTGGACCTGGCGGAAGGACCACTTGCCGCGGGCGTGCGTGAAGACCCAGACCAGGTCGAAACGGTCCGGCCACGCGTCGGGTACGCCGGTGTCGGCCGCGCCGAGGCCCTCGACGATGTCGGAGATACGGCTGTGCTGCCAGCAGATCAGCACCGGTTCGGGGGCAGCGACGGCAGCCTTGGCCAGGGCGGCCTCCTGGGACTCGGCGAAGGTCGTATTGAGGGTGATGCCCATCTGGTGGGCCAGCGGTGTCGCGGTCTGCCGCATCCGGTGGCCGCCGGCCAGCGGGCCCTTGTCCGTGGCGGCATAGATGGTCCTGGGGCGCATCAGGCCGGGGACGAGGGACCGGCCCCTCGGCGGATCGAACAGCTTCGGCAACGCCCGGGCCCGGGCCCAGCCGCGCCGGGTGAGGGAGTGGGGATCCCGCCGACCGTGCTCGTCGTAGCCGAGCCGGCTTCCGTCGGGCTTCTCACCATGGCGGATCACCATGATGGTGGTGTCGAGCTTCGAACCCGCCAGGTGGAGGGGGTCGGAGTCGCCCACGAGTCCGCACCCCGCGAGCACCACCGGCCCCGCCGCCAGCCCGGCCAGCAGCCGACGTCGGCTCATCGCCGGTACACGGTCCCCAACTTGCTGCCCCGACACGCGAAACCCTCCTGTACCCCGTAATGGCTGTCATGGTGCGGGGAACCGTACGGTCTCTTCGTAAAAGCGCCCTTCATGAAGGCGCCCTTCATATTCGAGGCCGGGAATGCGGGGCCCTTCTCGGGTACGGGACGCAGGTCCTCGGCCTCGGTTCATCGAGCCCGCGGCCTTTCACGACCCTCGATCCGGCGGTTTCAGAAGGCCCGGTCGAGGTAGCCGGAGGGCGTGAGAAGAGCCGGGAATCCTCTGCCGAGGGGCTGATCCACGTGACTGATCAGGGAAAGAAGATCAAGGGCATGGCCCAGGAGATCAAGGGCAGGACCGAGGAATTCGTCGGTCGTGCCATCGGCGACGAGAAGATGCGCGCCAAGGGCGCGGGCGACCGCATGGCGGGCAAGACCCTTCAGGCAGCCGGTGA
Organism: Streptomyces sp. NPDC046805; assembly: GCF_040645355.1. Classification (NCBI taxonomy): domain Bacteria; kingdom Bacillati; phylum Actinomycetota; class Actinomycetes; order Kitasatosporales; family Streptomycetaceae; genus Streptomyces; species Streptomyces sp. NPDC046805. Next base: position 25,117 of record NZ_JBEYYC010000034.1, read on the forward strand.
GGCGGGCCAGAAGGTGCGTGGGACGGCGGAAGAGGCCAAGGGCAAGGCCGAGGAGATGAAGGGCAGGGCCCGCAAGAACATGTGAGGGCGGCCGACGCCGGCCCACCGGGTCCGGACGGTTCGCACGGCCGCACGGAGTGACCGACCGCTGCACGAAGCTGTACGGCGGCAGGGGGGTCGTTGCGCGCATCTGGTCCGTCTCCAGACGGGCCCGCGCGAGGCCTGGCGAGACCCGCGACGGAATGACGTCGCTGACCGAGACGCTCGGGGCCCCGATCCGGGGCCTGGAAGCCACGCGGCCAGGTGCCGGCCGGCGTGGTGTGACCGCGCAGGGCGCGTGAGGCGCGGCGCCCGGCTGGGCACTCGGGGCACACCTGGCTGGGTCATTCGTCCGGAAGGAGGCGGCCATGGCCATCCGGCACCAACTCGTCGAACGCGAACCGGCCGCGGTGTGGAACGTCCTGAGAGACCCGTCCCGGTACGCGGACTGGGTCGTGGGCACGTCCGAGTCGGCTCCCCGCACGGGCCGCTGGCCCGAAGTCGGCTCATCGCTCGCCTACACGGTGAAGCTCGGCCCCAAGAGCGTCGAGGGATACACGGTCGTACGCCGTCTCGAGCATCCGCGGTACCTCGAACTGGAAGCGCACACCAGCCTCGGCACGGCGCGCATCGCGTTCGACATCCGCCCCTGGGGCGAGGAGACGCTCCTCATCGTGGACGAGCATCCGCTGCGCGGGCTCGGCGGCACCCTGCACAACACGGTTCTGGAGACCGCGATCCAGTTCCGCCATCGCGACATGCTCCGGCGTCTCGCCCGGCTGGTCGAGCGGCTGAACCCGCCGACGGAGCCGGGGTCCGCGGATGCCCGGCCGTCCTCCGTCACCGGGGAGGCGGGCCGTGAGTGACGCCCTGGTGATCGGCGCCGGGCCGAACGGCCTGGTGGCGGCCAACATCCTCGCCGACCACGGATGGTCCGTGGAGGTGCTCGAAGCCCAGGACACCCCGGGCGGAGCCGTCCGCAGCGACCGCGGGCTCCATCCCGACTACGTCAACGACCACTGCAGCTCCTTCTACCCACTGGCCGCGGCCTCCCCGGTCATCGACCGCCTGGACCTCGGGCACGAGGGACTGCGCTGGTCCCACGCGCCGCACGTGCTGGCCCACCCGCTGCCCGACGGGCGCTGCGCCGTCCTCGACCGGGACCGGGAGGTCACCGCGGACAGCCTGGACGGCTTCGCCGAAGGGGACGGGCAGTCGTGGCGCGAGCAGTGCCGGACCTGGGAGCGGGCCGGAGCGGGCCTGCTCGCCGCGCTCTTCGCCCCCATGCCGCCCCTGAAGGGCCCGGTGTCGCTGGGGCTGCGGCTGCGCGCCGGAGGCGCGCTGCGGCTGGCGCGCAGGATGCTGCTTCCCGTACGGCGGCTCGGCGAGGAGGAGTTCGACGGTGAGGGCGGACGGCTGCTGCTCGCGGGCAACGCCCTGCACGCCGACCTCGGCCCGGAGGCCGCCGGGAGCGGAGGCTTCGGCTGGCTGCTGGCGATGCTCGGTCAGACGTACGGCTTCCCCGTCCCCGTCGGCGGCGCGAGTGCCCTCACCGACGCGCTCGTACGCCGCCTGGAGCGCCGGGGCGGCAGCGTCCGCTGCGGTGAGCGGGTGACCGAGGTCGTCGTCGCCGGTGGCCGGGCCGTCGGCGTGCGCACGGCCGACGGCGAGTCGATCCCGGTCCGGCGGGCCGTCCTCGCGGATGTGTCCGCACCCGATCTGTACGGCCGGCTCGTCGCCCCGGACCATCTGCCGGAGCGCGTGCGTCAGGACCTGCGGCGCTTCCAGTGGGACTTCGCCACGTTCAAGGTCGACTGGGCCCTCGACGGGCCGGTGCCCTGGACCGCCGGCAAGACGGCGGGCGCGGGCACCGTCCATATCGCCGACGACGTGGACGACCTCACCCGGTTCGCCGCGCAGATCGCCATGGGACTCGTCCCGGACCGGCCGTTCCTGCTGCTGGGACAGATGACCACCGCCGATCCCACGCGCTCCCCGGACGGCACCGAGTCCGCCTGGGCCTACACCCACCTGCCCCGCGACATACGGGGCGACGCCGCCGACGACGGCCTCACCGGAACCTGGGACCAGTCCGAGCGGGAGACCATGGCGGACCGGATCGAGCGGCGGGTCGAGCAGTACGCCCCGGGGTTCCGCGACCGCATCGTGAGCCGGCGCATCCTCGCGCCGACCACCTTCCAGGCCGAGGACGCCAACCTGGACGCCGGTGCCATCAACGGCGGCACGACCAGTCTCCACCAGCAGGCGGTCTTCCGTCCCGTCCCCGGTACGGGCCGTCCCGAGACACCGATCCACGGCCTGTACCTCGCCTCCGCCTCCGCCCATCCCGGCGGCGGCGTGCACGGCGCGCCCGGCGCCAACGCCGCGCACGCGGCACTGTGCGCCCACCGCCCCGTCACCCGCCTGCTCGCGGGCGTCCACCGGTCGCTGGCGCGATGACAGCCGGGGAGGGAGCGCTTGAGCCGGACGCGGACCGGTGGGGCGCGTGGCCTTGGGTACCCGGCAGGGAAGCGCGATGACAGCGCCCTGCCCGTGCGTGGAAGGGAGTCGACATGACCAGGAACGTGCGCGACATCATGACCAGTGCTCCGACAGCCGTGGAGGCGAGCGCGTCGGTGGCCTCGGTGGCCGGGATCATGCGCGACCAGAGCATCGACGTCGTCCTGGTGATGGACGAGGACGAAGCGATGGGGCTGGTCAGCGACCGGGACCTGGTGGTCGGTGCCGTCGCCGACGGGGCCGACCCGCGCCAGATGACCGTCGCCCAGGTGGTGCGGGGAGACCTGCTCACCGTCGACGCGGACGACGACGTCACGCATGCCGCCGGCGCGATGCGCGAGCACGAGGCCCGGCGGGTCGCGGTGGTCGAGGACGGTGAGCTCGTGGGCCTGCTCTGCCTCGACGATCCGGCCGTCCAGGGGCAGATCGGAAGCATCACGTCGCCGACGCCGGACCTGTACGGAAGCCCTGGACCCAGCGCCTGACCGCAGGACCGTACGTACGACACCGAGACAGGAGAGGAGAGCCGACCGATCATGCGTATCGCTTTCCTGACCGCGCCCGAGGGCGTCGAACAGGTGGAACTCACCCAGCCCTGGCAGGCGGCCGTGGACGCCGGGCACGAACCTGTCCTGGTGTCGACCGAGTCCGGCGAGATCCAGGCCTTCAACCACCTCGACAAGGCGGACACGTTCCGGGTGGACGAGGTCGTCGGAGAGGCGTCCGCCGACTCCTTCGACGGCCTGGTGCTGCCGGGCGGCGTCGCCAACCCGGACTTCCTGAGGACGGACGACAAGGCCGTCGCCTTCGTGAAGGAGTTCTTCGAGCGGGGCCGGCCGGTGGCCGCGATCTGCCACGCGCCGTGGGTGCTCGTCGAGGCGGACGCGGTGCGGGGCCGTGAGCTGACCTCGTGGCCGAGCCTTCGGACCGACATCCGCAACGCGGGCGGCACCTGGGTCGACGAGCAGGTCAAGGTCTGCGACCACGGGCCGGGCAAGCTGGTCACCAGCCGCAAGCCGGGCGACCTGAAGGCGTTCTGCGAAACATATATGGACGTGTTCCAGGAGGAGGCGGCAGAGCGATGACCACCAGCCCCGATCCCAAGGACGAACAGCTCGAGACGTACCGCGCCGCGGACCCCGCCTCGGGACCGCTCACCACCGACCAGGCGGTGGAGGTCGACCACACCGACGACTCGCTGGCCGCCGGTGAGCGCGGGCCGACGCTGATGGAGGACTTCCACGCCCGGGAGAAGCTCACCCACTTCGACCACGAGCGCATCCCGGAGCGGGTCGTGCACGCGCGTGGCTCGGGCGCATACGGCTACTTCGAACCCTACGAGTCCTGCGCCGAGTTCACCCGCGCGGCCTTCCTCCAGGATCCCGGCGTGCGGACGCCGGTCTTCGTGCGGTTCTCGACCGTGCAGGGGCCGCGCGGCTCGGCCGACACGGTGCGGGACGTACGCGGCTTCGCCACCAAGTTCTATACCGAGGACGGCAATTACGACCTCGTCGGCAACAACTTCCCCGTCTTCTTCATCCAGGACGGCATCAAGTTCCCGGACTTCGTGCACGCGGTGAAGCCGGAGCCGCAGAACGAGATCCCGACGGGTGCCTCCGCGCACGACACCTTCTGGGACTTCGTCTCCCTCCAGCCGGAGACCCTGCACGCCGTCATGTGGCTGATGTCGGACCGGGCGATCCCGCGCAGCTTCCGCATGATGCAGGGCTTCGGGGTGCACACCTTCCGGTTCGTGAACGCCGACGGGCGCGGCACGTTCGTGAAGTTCCACTGGAAGCCGCGGCTCGGCGTGCACTCGATGGTGTGGGACGAGGCGCAGGAGTGCCAGGGCCGCGACCCGGACTTCAACCGGCGCGATCTGTGGGACGCGATCGAGGCGGGCGACTTCCCGGAGTGGGAGCTGGGTGTCCAACTCGTGCCGGAGGAGGACGAGTTCGCGTTCGACTTCGATCTGCTGGACGCCACGAAGATCATCCCGGAGGAGCAGGTGCCGGTCCGGCCGATCGGCCGGATGGTCCTCGACCGCAACCCGGAGAACTTCTTCGCCGAGACCGAGCAGGTCGCCTTCCACACCGCCAACGTCGTGCCCGGCATCGACTTCACCAACGACCCGCTGCTCCAAGCCCGCAACTTCTCGTATCTGGACACCCAGTTGATCCGGCTCGGCGGCCCCAACTTCAGTGAGATCCCGGTGAACCGCCCGGTGGCGGACGTACGCAACAACCAGCGCGACGGCTACCACCAGAGCACCATCCACCGGGGCACGAACTACAACCCCAACTCCCTCGGCGGCGGCTGCCCCGCGCCCGCGGGCGCCGACTCCGAGGCGTTCACGCACTACGCGGAGCGCGTCGACGGCGCCAAGATCCGCCGCCGCAGCCCGAGTTTCCAGGACCACTACACCCAGCCCGCGCTGTTCTGGAACAGCATGTCCGACTGGGAGAAACAGCACATCGTGGAGGCCTTCCGGTTCGAGCTCGGCAAGGTCGGGACGCCGGAGGTGCGGGCCCGCACGGTCGAACAACTCGCCTGCGTGGACGGCGAACTGGCGCGTCAGGTGGCGCACGGCATCGGGGTCCCCGAGCCGGCCGACGGCACGCAGACCGCGTCCAAGCAGTCCTCGCCCGCCCTCAGCCTGGAGTCGCTGACCGGAGACGGGTCGATCCGCACCCGGAAGATCGCGGTGCCGGTCGCCGACGGGGTGAACGGCGGCCAGGTCGCGTCGATCCGCGAGGCACTGGAACCGGAGGGCGCGATCGTGGAGGTACTGGCCGCGACGGACGGCACCGTGCCGACGGCCGACGGCGAACCGCTGGAGGTCGACCGCGCGCTCCCGACCGTCGCGTCCGTCCTGTACGACGCGGTCGTCCTCCCCGGCAACGCCGCACACACCTCGCCGCTCAGTGTCGATCCGGACGCCATGCGCTTCGTCCGCGACGCCTACCGGCACGGCAAGCCCGTGGCGGCGCTGGGCAACGGCGTCGACGTACTCGCGGCCCTGGAACCGGAGGGCCTGCGCCTGTCCCTGGAGCCGCACCACCAGGTGACCGACCAGGGCGTGATCACGGACGCCGCCCCCGACCCCGCGAGCGCGGAGTTCGTGAGGGCACTCGCGGCCGCCGTAGCGGCCCACCGCCACTGGGGCCGCCCGGCGCCCCGCTGCTGATCGATTTCCTGCGCCCAAGGCGGCCCCGGTCACCCGCCACCGCGCCGCAGGTCGGCGTCGGTGAGGCCCTCCAGCTCGCCATGGGTGTCGAGCCAGTACAGCATGGCGACCGCGGGAACGACGAGCACGAAGGCGACGAGGGTGACGAACGCCAGCCAGCGCAGTGTGGTGTGCGCGCCCGCGCCCTCGGCGACGGTCAGCGACGTCGGGACGAGGTAGGGGCGCTGCGCCATGCCCCAGGCGATGACGGCCGACGCGACCACGCCGACCGCCGAGATCCGGGACCAGACTCCGGAGGGGCGTGTCAGCAGCCATGCGGTGGCGAGCGTGGCCAGCGCCGCGATGACGAGGAAGACGAGACCCACACCGTGGGTGAGTCCGTGCCACACATGCGGCGCGTCCCCGTGGGTGACGAACAGGGTGATCACAGCGAGCACGACGACGACGGCGAGGGCGCCCAGGGCCCGCCGCCGGAAGTACCGGTCGAGGTCCGGAGCGGAGAACCGCCGGGCGTCCGCGGCGAGGAAGACGCCCCCGAGCGTCGCCGTGGCCGCGATGGCGAGCAGACCGAACAGCAGCGACGTCGGATTGGCCCAGGCGTCGGTCGACGCCGTCGTCGTGGACGTCACCCGCCCCGAGGCCACTCCCCCGATCGCGGCACCGAGGAAGAACGGGGTCAGCAGCGAGGAGACGGCGAAGACCGCTCCGTACAGGCGCCGTCCGGCCAGCCGCCGGACGGGCTTGCGCAGGGCGAAGCCGGCGCCGCGCAGCACGATGCCGACGGCGGCCAGCGCCAGGGGCAGCCACATGGTGGTGAACACCTGCTGGAAGAAGACGGGGAAACCCGTCCCCGTGATGACCAGCACGAAGATCAGCCAGACGTTGTTGACCTCCCAGACGGGCTCCATCGCATGGTCGATCAGCCGGCGCGGGCGCTCGCCACGCTGCGCTCCGCCCGCGGCCAGATCCCAGAAGCCGGCGCCGTAGTCGGTGCCTCCGCCGCAGGCATAGGCGGCGATCGCGACCAGCAGGACGACGGCGATGACCCCGGCGATCACGGTCGGCTCCCGGCGGAGCGCGGCCCGTACGGCGTGTCCGTCTCCGGTGTCTCCTTCGGTGGCCGCTGTCCGCCCGCCTGGTCGGCGAGCCGCCAGCGGGTGCGCATCTTCAGCAGCACCGTGAGGAGCGACCCGAAGACGAAGACGTACACGACGACGATCACGCCGAACATGGCCCACAGACCGCCGGCCCGCGTGGCCGTCACGGCCTCCGCGACCCGCATGTTCTGGTACACGATCCACGGCTGGCGGCCCACTTCGGTGGTGATCCAGCCGCACTCGACGGCGACGACGGAGGCGACGCCGGACACGGCCGCGCACCGGAAGAACCAGGGGCTGGCGGGCATCCTGCGGCGCAGCAGCCACATCGCCGCGTACCAGAGCGCGAGCAGCACCAGCAGGGAGCCGATCCCGACCATGGTGTCGAAGGTCCAGTGGGCGATGGTGGCCTGGGTGGGGGTCGGCCGGTCACTCGCGGGCACCGAGGTCAGCCCGGTCACCTCGGTGTCCGCGTGGAACCCGGCGAGGATGGAGTCGAGCTGCGGAATCCTGATGCCGCCGGAGATGGCACCGTCCGGATGCAGCCGGCCGTACAGGTACTCCGGCTGGTGGGTGTCGGTCTTCCAGACGATCTCCATGGCGGCGAACTTCACCGGCTGCTTGTGGAAGACCTGCCGGGCGATGGAGTCGCCGAGCACGAACTGCACGGGGGTGAACACAGCGGCGAGCGTGAAGGGGATCGTGAAGCCCAGCCGGTGGTAACGGTCCCGGCGGCCGCGCAGCCACCCGACGGCGTAGACGCCGGCCACGACGTAGCCCGCCGTCACGAGCATCGCCACGACGAAGTGCCAGTACTCCGGGCCGAACATGGGGGTGAAGATCGCCTTCCAGATCTTCACGTCGACCGGGTTGCCGGCGGAGTCGAGGGTGAAGCCCCGCGGTGTGTTCATCCACGAGTTGGCGGCCAGGATGCCGAAGGCGCCGAGCAGCGCCGCGAGCGGCAGGGGCAGTCCGAGCAGGAAGTGGGTCCGGGAGGACAGCCTTCGCCAGCCGTAGAGGTAGATGGCGATGAGGACGGCTTCCAGGAAGAACGCCCACGCCTCGACACCGAACCCGATGCCGAAGACATCGCCCCAGCGGCCCATCATGCGCGGCCACAGCAGCCCGAACTCGAAGGACAGCACCGTGCCGGTGACGACGCCGATCGCGAACTGGACCGCCATGACGGCGGACCACCGCCGGGCCAGCAGCAGGGCGGTCGCGTCGCCACGACGCAGACCGTAGCCGTGCGTGATGAGCGTGATCAGCGGCAGTGCCACGCCCAGGGGCACCAGGATGATGTGGGAGGCCAGGGTGAAGGCCATCATCGATCTGGCCGGCAGCGTTTGCGGCGGTGCGTCCGTCAGCAGCAGGACCGTGTGCATGGGATGCCTCTCCGGGGCCGGCGCGGGCGGGGTGGTCAGCCGCCGGTGGCAAAACCCGGGAAGAGCGTCATCCCGCCGTCGACATAGAGGGTCGTGCCCACGACGTAGTCCATGAGGTCGGACGCGAGACCGACGACGGCGTAGGCGATGTCCTCGGGGTCGCCGATCCGCCTGTAGGGGATCAGCCGCATGAGGTCCTCCTGCGCGTCCGGCGTCTCCCAGGCGCTGCGGTTGATGGGGGTCTTGATGGCTCCGGGGGCGACCGCGTTCACCCGGATCCGTTTCGGGGCGAGTTCCTGGGCCAGGGTCGCCATCATCATCTGTACGCCGCCCTTGGACGCGGCGTAGTTGACGTGACCGGCCCACGGGATGAGCTGGTGCACCGAGCTCATGCAGATGATCTTCCCGGCCGCGCGCGACACCTCGGGGACGACGCCGCGACGCAAGAACTCCTTGGTCGCCTCACGGGCACAGAGGAACTGCCCGGTGAGGTTGACGTCCAGGACCTTCTGCCACTGGGCGGTGGTCATCTCCGTGCACGAGGCGTCCCGCTGCAGTCCCGCGTTGGCGACCAGGATGTCGATCGTGCCGAACTCCTGGACCATCCGGTCCATCATGGCGACGACCTGGTCCTCGTCGGACACGTCCGCCTCGTAGGCGGACGCCCGGACCCCGAAACCGGTGATCTCCTCGACCACCTTCTCGGCCTCCTCGCGGCCGGCCACGTAGTTCACCATCACATCGGCCCCGGCCCGGCCGAGCGCGACGGCCGTCGCCTTGCCGATTCCGGAGTTCGCGCCGGTCACGAGTGCCTTCTGACCCCTCAGCAGATGGGCGGGGATCACGCCCTTGGGTGCGCCCTCGGTGGAACTCACGATGTCCTGCTCCTCCACTGCGTGCCCGCCTCTGCCGGGCACGTCGCCCGGAGGTCCAGCCATCAGACAAGCATCGGAGAGGGGCGGCTGCCTACCGGAGCGGGCCTCGCTGCGCCGCCCGGCTGAGGGTCTTCGCCCGGCCGGGCCTCCTGGCGCCGGCGGACGGTCAGTCCAGCCGCTCCAGCAGGTGATCGCCCACGCGGAGGGCGTTCGCCATGGCCGTCAGGGACGGATTGACCGCGCCGATGCTCGGGAAGAAGCTGGTGTCGACCACGTAGAGGTTGTCCAGGTCGTGGGCCTTGCAGTTGACGTCCAGGGCCGAGGACGCACGGTCGGTGCCGAAGCGCACCGTGCCGGCCTGGTGTGCGGTGGCACCGATCGGCATGCCCTTGTGCAGGTAGATGCTCCGGGACAGCAAACGGTGCTCGTGCATGCCCAGATGGCCGAGCATCTGCTGCAGTTTGTGCCGCAGGCGCTTCAGAGCGGCGATGTTGTTGCCCTCGTCGAGCGTGAGTCGGACACGGCCGTCGTCCTCCAGGGTCACCCGATTCTCCGGCCGCGGCAGGTCCTCTCCGCACAGCCAGAAGTCGACGGCGTGATGGGCCAGGACCTCGAACGGCATGTCCGGCGCCACCGCTCCGGCCCAGCGCGGAGCCTCGCCGTGGATCTGCTCGGCGTCCGATTTGCCGAGCATCTGGATCCCGCCGAGGGGGTAGTCCCAGTCGTCCGCGCCCAGGTACCAGTCGTGCAGGGCGAGCGTCTTCTGGAACTGGGTGTCGTTGGGCTCCTTCGAAACGGCCATCAACGCGAGGTTGTTGTGGCGCATGTAGTGGCGGCCGACGACGTCCGAGCTGTTCGCCAGCCCTTGCGGATGCCGGTCACTGGCGGAAGCGAGCAGCAGGAGCGCGGAGTTCACGGCCCCGCACGACACGACCACGATGTCGGCGGAGAACCGGGCTTCCTCCCCTGGCAGTTGGACGACGACGGTGGTGACGCTGCGCCCGGCGGCGTCGGTCTCCAGCCGTGTCACCCGGGCGTTGGTGATCATCTCCACGTTCGGGTAACGCAGTGCCGGCTCCACGCAGATCACCTGAGCGTCCGACTTGGCGCGGACCAGACAGGGGAAACCGTCCACCCGGTTGCAGCGGATGCAGACGCTGGAGTGGGTGGCCCGGCCGTCCTCGTCCTGGGTCAGGTTGACCCCGATCGGCAGATGGAAGGGGTGCAGTCCCTGCTTCTCCAGGTCGCGGCTCAACTCCTCGATGCGCGGCTCGTGTTCGACCGGCGGATAGGCGTACTGTGCACTGCTCGGCCCTTCCCAGGGGTCCTCGCCGTGCCGGCCGTGCACCAGGTAGAGGTGCTCCGCCTGCGTGTAGTACGGCTCCAGATCGTCGTAATCGACGGGCCAGGCGGGAGAGATGCCGTCGTGGTGGCGCAGTTCGCCGAAGTCCTCGGGGCGCAGCCGGAACAGCGCCGCACCGTAGAACTTGGTGTTCCCGCCGACGTAGTAATTCACCTCGGGCGGGAACTCGTTGCCGTGTCTGTCCAGCCAGAACTCGGGAGCCCGGTACTTGCCCTTCACGAACACGGCCGTCGAGTCCCAGTTGTCGCGTTCGCGCGGTAGGTAGTCGCCGCGTTCGAGGATGAGGACCCGCTTACCGGACGGGGCGAGGCGGTGGGCCAGTGTGCCGCCGCCGGCACCGCTGCCGATGACGATGACGTCGTACCGCGGCAGGGCGTCCACGCCAACCACCGTCCTTGCTCGCGTGGTCTGGGGCCGTTGCGGGTCTCCTCTTCTTCGAACGTACGCGCCGTACGACGGTGCGGCACCTGGAACGGCTGCGCACCCGGACGGTCAAAGAACGGCGATCGGGTTCACCGGAGAGCCGGTCGCCGCCGGCAGCCGCAACGGGGCGACCACACACAGGAAGTGCCAGCGTCCCTGTTGTTCGCACACGGGCACCAGTTCCTCGAAGTCCAGGTAGTCCAGCAGATACAGCCCCATGGCGTTGACGGCCAGCACATGCACCGGGAACGCGACCTCGGCCACCGCGCTGGACGCGGCGTCGCTGTTGCCGTCCGATCCCAGGACCGACACGCGCCGCTCGGCCACGAAGCGCATCGCCGTCGGATGCAGGCCCGCCCGCGCCCGCGTCACGTCCCAGGCGCCGACGGTCCGCCGCCGCAGGCGGTGCCCCACGCGCACGAACAGCAGATCACCCGGTCCGGCGGTGGTCCCCTGGGCGGCCTCGGCCGCGACGAGGTCCTCGGCACCGACCTGATCGCCGGGATCGAGCCACGGCACACCGCGCAGGCGCGGGATGTCCAGGAGGACTCCACGGCCGACGATGCCGTCGCGCACCAGATCGAGGGTGAGCGCCTCGGCGCCGTCCGGCGTCACGGTGCTCGCCGGGACGCCGCCGTACAGCTCGCCGTCGAAAATCACGTGGCACAGCGCGTCGAGGTGGCTGTCGACGTCGCCGTGCACGTTCATGGCGAAGCGGTCGCGCGCGAAGTGAAGCCCGTGCTCGACGGTCTCCCGGCGCGTCGGCGCCGTCATGCGGTGGGACGCGGGCTCCGGATCGTCCGGGCCGGACCGGGTCTCGACGGGCGCGGCCAGCGACACGGTGCGTCCGCACCGGACCTCGGCGGCGGCCGCCACCACGCGCTCGGGCGTCAGCCGGTCCAGCGCGCCGCGCCGCCGGTCCCCGCCCTCCAGGGCCTGGTCCCGCAGCCGGCGGTACAGATCACGGAAGGCCGCTTCGGACAGGGGGTGCGGTGTCGGTATGGGCGAGGGTGCGGGCCGCTGGTGCGAGGTCATCGGGAGCTCCTCCGGACGCTTCGTCAGAGGCGGACGACGACGAGGGCGATGTCGTCACGGGCACCGTGGCTGACTCCCAGGCGGTCCAGCAGGGTGGAGGCGAGAGCGTCCGGGTTCAGCCCCCTGCACTGGACGAGCGTGCCGGTCAGGCGGGCCAGGCCGGTGTAGATGTCCTCGTCAGGGCGCTCGATGAGGCCGTCGGTATACAGGACGAGCGTGTCGCCGGCGTGATAGCTGATGCCGGCCTGGGGGCGCGGGACGTGCTCGGGCCGGGCGCCGAGCGGCGGGTCGGTGGCCTGGTCCAGCAGGTCGAAGGTGCCGTCGGAGTGCAGCAGGACCGGCGGAGGATGACCGGCGCTGGAATAGATGATCAGCCGGGAACGGTGGTCTACCAACGCGGTCACCGCAGTGGTGGCCAGCGCACCGTCCACGGAGCGGGCGTAGAGGCCGAGGACCTCCAGTGCCTGGGCGGGGCCGGGCACCGCACGACTGGCGGCGGACAGTGCGCTGCGGAGCATGCCCATGACGGTGGCGGCCTCCAGACCGTGGCCGACCACATCACCGACCGCGACGGTGAAGCGGCCGTCCGGCAGATCGACGGCGTCATACCAGTCTCCGCACACGTTCAGCGAGCCGATCGCGGGCAGGTAACGCACCGCCACGTCCGGATGCCGGGCCAGATCCGGGGAGTGGAGCATGGCCTCCTGCAGGGTGATGGCGACCTGCCGCTCGCGAGTGTGGGCGCGACGCAACTCCTCGTTCAGCCGCTGCAGCTCTGTGGCTCGTTCGTACAGCTCGGCCTCCATGACCTCTTCGCGCTCGCTCAGAGGTTCGGAGAAGTGATGACCGCGGGCGCGGCGGGCCCGGATGAAGGCGGTCACGTCCTCGACCCGGTGGATGAGCCAGGAGACGTTGTTGTCCGGCCCGAGCACGGGCGCGTTGACCGGGGACCACCAGCGCTCCTCGAACACTCCCGGCCTGCCTGGGACGGGGATGTCGTACTTCTGGACGGCCATGACATCCGGCTCTCGCGTGGTCAGGACCCGCTCGAACGAGGCCGACAGATTCTGCATCCCATCCGAGTCCGGGTCGTCGGGGTTGTCGGGAAAGGCGTCGAAGACGTACTGCCCCACCAGATCGGAACGAGCGCGCCCGGTCGCCCGGCAGTACGCCTCATTGGCGCCGACGATCATCAGGTCCGGGGAGAGCACCAGATAGGGGCTGGGCGTGGCAGCGAACAGCGCGGAGTAGTCGACCTCCTTGGTGGCCGCCTCTGTCGTTCCGTTCGCCGGGCTGTCCACCCTTTCACTTTAAGAGTGGGCCCGTGGGATCGCCTGGGCTGCCCGCAGGACCACGCCGCGCACGGCGCTGCCGGACGCAGGGCCGCTACGCCCGAGTCGGCCGCACGTCCCGCCTTCTCGTCGGACGCCTGCCGGGCGGACAGAACCAGAATCGGCACGCGGCTCCAGCCTCGCAGGCCCTTGCTCCCCAGTGGGTCGGACAAGGCCGTCACCTCTTCGCCGCGAGGTCCTCGAGTGCGATGTTGAGTTCGAGGACGTTCACGCGGGGCTCGCCGATGAAGCCCAGAGTCCGGCCCGCCGTGTGGTCCTCGACCAGCTTCTCCACCTGGGTGGCGGGCAGGCCGTTCTCGGCGGCCACGCGGTGGACCTGGAGCGCGGCGTAGGCCGGTGAGATGTCCGGGTCCAGGCCGGAGCCGGAGGAGGTCACCGCGTCGGCGGGAACCTCGGACGCCCTGACGGTGTGGCCGGGCACCGAGTTGTCCTTGACGACGGCGGCCTTGGCGTCCTCGACCTGCTGGATCAACTGCTTGTTGTCGGCGGCGAGGTTGGTGGCACCGGACAGCAGCAGCTTGTACCGCGTGTTGACGCTGTTGGTGCCGAGGCCGTTCGCCGGGCGGCCCTGGAACCACTTCAGGTCGGCGTCCGGGTTCTGCCGGCCCTTCTTCGGCGGAAGGTCGTACGACTGCCCGATCAGGGACGAGCCCACCACCCTGCCGCCCGCCGTGATCGCCGAGCCGTTCGCCTTGTCGTGGAACAGCCCTTGGGCGATGCCGGTCACGACCAGCGGATAGATGACGCCCGTCACCAGGGTCAGCACCAGGAGGGCTCGCAGACCGGCCCCGAGCAACCGGGCGGTGTTCGTCACGGAGTTGTTCATGGTGATCAGCACGCTTTCAGGAAGTCACAGCCCGGGGACGAGGGAGATGAGCAGGTCGATGAGCTTGATGCCGATGAAGGGGGCGATCAGGCCGCCGATGCCGTAGATCGCGAGGTTGCGGCGGAGCATCCTGTCGGCGCTGACCGGCTTGTACCGCACGCCCTTCAGGGAGAGCGGCACCAGCGCGATGATGATCAGCGCGTTGAAGATGACGGCGGAGAGGATCGCGGAGTCGGGAGAGGACAGCTGCATGATGTTCAGCTTGTCCAGGCCCGGATAGACGGCCGCGAACAGCGCCGGGATGATCGCGAAGTACTTCGCGACGTCGTTGGCGATGGAGAACGTCGTCAACGCGCCCCGGGTGATGAGGAGTTGCTTGCCGATCTCGACGATCTCGATCAGTTTGGTCGGATTGGAGTCGAGGTCGACCATGTTGCCGGCCTCCTTGGCGGCCGACGTGCCCGTGTTCATCGCCACGCCGACGTCCGCCTGTGCCAGCGCGGGCGCGTCGTTCGTCCCGTCACCGGTCATCGCGACGAGCTTGCCGCCCGCCTGCTCCCGCTTGATGAGGGTCATCTTGTCCTCGGGCGTGGCCTCGGCGAGGAAGTCGTCGACGCCCGCCTCCTCGGCGATCGCCTTGGCGGTCTGCGGGTTGTCGCCCGTGATCATGACGGTCCTGATGCCCATGCGGCGCAGCTCCTCGAAGCGCTCCCGCATGCCGTGCTTGACGACGTCCTTGAGGTGGATGACACCCAACACCCGTGCACCGTCGGCGTCTTCGATCGCGACGAGGAGCGGCGTGCCGCCCGACTCCGCGATGAGACCGGCGATGGCATCGGCGTCCTCGGCGACCGTACCGCCCTGCTCCTGGACCCACGCGACGACCGAACCGGCCGCGCCCTTACGGATCCTGCGCCCGTCGACGTCCACGCCCGACATCCGTGTCCGGGCGGTGAACGCGATCCATTCGGCGTGCGCCAACTCGCCCTGGTGGCGCTCGCGCAGCCCGTACTTCTCCTTCGCCAGTACGACGACGGAGCGGCCCTCGGGGGTCTCGTCGGCGAGGGAGGACAGCTGGGCGGCGTCGGCGAGTTCGGCCTCGGTGGTGCCGCGCACCGGCACGAACTCGGCGGCCCGGCGGTTGCCGAGGGTGATGGTGCCGGTCTTGTCGAGCAGCAGGGTCGACACATCGCCGGCGGCCTCGACCGCCCGGCCGGACATGGCCAGTACGTTGCGCTGCACCAGCCGGTCCATGCCCGCGATGCCGATCGCCGACAGCAGCGCGCCGATGGTGGTCGGGATGAGGCAGACCAGCAGGGCGACCAGGACGATCATCGTCAGGTGCGTGCCCGCGTAGTCGGCGAACGGCGGCAGCGTGGCGCATGCCAGCAGGAAGACGATCGTGAGCGAGGCGAGCAGGATGTTCAGCGCGATCTCGTTCGGCGTCTTCTGCCGTGCCGCGCCCTCGACCAGGCTGATCATGCGGTCGATGAAGGTCTCGCCCGGCTTCGTCGTGATCCTGATGACGATGCGGTCGGAGAGGACCTTCGTCCCGCCGGTCACGGCCGAACGGTCGCCGCCGGACTCGCGGATGACCGGCGCGGACTCACCGGTGATGGCCGACTCGTCGACGGACGCGACGCCCTCGACGACATCACCGTCACCGGGGATGACGTCGCCGGCCTCGCAGACCACCAGGTCGCCGATCGTCAACTCGGTGCCGGGGACCCGCTCTTCCGAGCTCCCGACAAGCCGGCGCGCCACGGTGTCCGTCTTGGCCCTGCGCAGGGTGTCGGCCTGGGCCTTGCCGCGGCCCTCGGCGACCGCCTCCGCCAGGTTGGCGAAGACGACGGTCAGCCAGAGCCAGGCGCTGATCGCCCAGCCGAACCAGTCGCCCGGGTCCGTGCAGGAGAACACGGTGGTCAGCACGGAGCCGATCCACACCACGAACATCACGGGCGACTTGACCATGACCCGGGGGTCGAGCTTGCGGCAGGCGTTGGGCAGGGACTTGACGAGCTGCTTGGGATCGAACAGGCCCGCACCGACACGGCCTTCGGCGGGTGCGCGCCCGGTGGGGACGTCGCTGTGCGGCGCCCGGGTCGGAGTGACTGTGGACATCGAGTCCTCGTGGTTTTCCGTGCGGGTCGTCATCACGCCAGCCCCTCGGCAAGCGGACCCAGCGCGAGCGCCGGGAAGTACGTCAGACCGGTGATGATCAGGATCGCGCCCACCAACAGGCCGGTGAACAGCGGCTTCTCGGTGCGCAGGGTGCCCGCGGTGACCGGCACCGGCTTCTGCTCGGCCAGCGAACCGGCCAGCGCCAGCACGAACACCATCGGCAGGAAGCGACCGAACAGCATCGCGAGCCCGGTCATCGTGTTGAACCAGTCCGTGTTCGCGTTCAGGCCCGCGAACGCCGAGCCGTTGTTGTTCGCGGCGGACGTGAAGGCGTACAGCACCTCCGAGAAGCCGTGCGCGCCGGAGTTGAGCATCGAGTGCGGCGGCGTCGGCAGGGCCATGGAGGCGGCGGTGAAGACAAGCACCAACGCCGGGGTGATCAGGATGTAGCAGGCGGCGAGCTTGATCTCGCGGGAGCCGATCTTCTTGCCCAGGTACTCGGGCGTACGGCCGACCATCAGACCGGCGATGAACACCGCGATCACCGCCATGATCAGCATGCCGTAGAGACCGGAACCGGTACCGCCGGGCGCGATCTCGCCCAGCATCATGCCCAGCATCGTGATGCCGCCGCCGAGACCGGTGAACGACGAGTGGAAGGAGTCCACCGCACCGGTCGACGTGAGCGTGGTCGACACCGCGAAGATCGACGAGGCACCGACGCCGAAGCGGACCTCCTTCCCTTCCATCGCACCGCCCGCGATCTGGAGCGCAGGGCCGTGGTGCGCGAACTCGGTCCACATCATCAGCGCCACGAAGCCGAGCCAGATGGAGCCCATCGTGGCGAGGATCGCGTACCCCTGCTTCACGCTGCCGACCATCACACCGAACGTGCGGGTCAGCGAGAACGGGATCACCAGGATCAGGAAGATCTCGAACAGGTTGGTGAAGGGCGTCGGGTTCTCGAAGGGGTGGGCGGAGTTGGCGTTGAAGTAGCCGCCGCCGTTGGTACCCAGCTCCTTGATGGCCTCCTGCGAGGCGACCGCGCCGCCGTTCCACTGCTGCGATCCCCCCATGAACTGGCCGACCTCGTGGATGCCGGAGAAGTTCTGGATCGCACCGCAGGCGACCAGCACGACCGCGGCGATCGCCGCGCCCGGCACCAGGATGCGGATCGTGCAGCGCACCAGGTCGGCCCAGAAGTTGCCCAGTTCGCCGGTGCGCATGGGGGTCCCCCCTGCTCGAGCGGAGCCGAGACCTCGGGGGAGGGCGAAGCCGCGCACCAGCGCCACGGCGACGGCGATACCGACGGCCGCGGAGACGAAGTTCTGCACCGCGAGACCGGCGGTCTGCACGACGTGTCCCATGGTCTGCTCGCCGTAGTACGACTGCCAGTTGGTGTTCGTCACGAACGACACAGCCGTGTTGAACGACTGCGCGGGGTCGACCGCGGAGAAGCCCAGCGAGCCGGGCAGGACGCCCTGGAGCCGCTGCAGCAGGTAGAGGAACAGCATGCTGACGGCCGAGAAGGCGAGGACGCCGCGCAGATAGGCGGGCCAGGTCATCTCGGCGTCGGGGTCGGCGCCGATGCACCGGTAGATCCGCTTCTCCGCTCTCAGGTGCGTGCGGGAGGAGAAGACCCGGGCCATATAGGTGCCGACGGGGACGTAGGCGAGCGCCAGCGCGCCGATGAGGGCGAGCAGTTGGAGCACGCCTGCGAGGACGGGACTCATGTCTGCTCTCAGAACCTCTCCGGGAAGATCAGGGCGAGGACGAGATAACCCAGCAGGGCGACGGCCACGACCAGGCCGACGACGTTCTCGGCGGTCACAGCTTCGTCACCCCCCTGGCGACGAGTGCCATCAGCGCGAACGCCGCGAGCACGGTGACGACGAAGGCCACATCGGCCATCGCGAACTCCTGGAGTGGGGTGCGTCGGATACGGACGCTTAGAGGAAAGCGCGCATCCGGCCGGATCGGGCCGCCCGTTGACGGCTCTCTTACGGCGACGGCCACGGCTTTGACGGGGCCCTTACGGCCGCCGGTCCGTACCGATGGGCAGGCCGCGCTGAAGGCCTCTGACCTGGTTCACAGCAGCCGGAAGCGGAGCCCACGGATCACCGCGTCCGGGTTGCAGCGGGTTCCGCCGCTGATGTTTCCGGCGCGGCCCACGGGCGGGCACGCACGCCTGCACCGCACCGGCCGCCTGGCGGCGAGTGCCGTCCCGGCGCGTGGATGAGGTGCTGGACCCGTCGGGCTCAGTTCGCCCCGGCCGCCACCGTGGCCGGGGCCTCACCCGCGACCTCGTCCGGGACGTCGCGCAGGCCGAGGCGCAGATGCTCCACGTGGTAGAGGGCCTGCTCCAGGAGCTCGGCCACGTGGTTGTCGTAGAGGGCGTAGATGACCGACCGGCCCCGGCGCTCGCCGGTGACCAGGCCGAGGTTGCGCAGCAGCCGGAGCTGGTGGGAGCACGCGGACTGCTCCATGCCGACGGCGTCGGCGAGTTCCGTCGCCGCGCACGGGCCCTCCTGGAGGCGTGCGAGGATCCGCAGCCGGGAGGGCGTGGCCAGCGCCTGGAGCGTGGCGGCCACATCGGCGGCGCCCACGGTTTCGAGGCGCTCGCGTGCGGTTGCTGTGGTTCTGGCGTCAGCTCCGTGGCCCATGGTCTTCATCCTACGGAGAAGAACCCATGAACGTATGAATGTGTCTTCATGTGGTCCTGTACGGTGAGGGGCGTGGCACCCCGCTCCGGGCTGCCCGTCAGCTCGTCCTCCCGCATTGAAGGATTTCCGTTCCGATGACCTCCACCCTGGCTCCGGCGCCGGCCGGCCGCACCGCCGATCCCCGCGGTGACGGTGCGCCCAGGCGGCGCACCCGCGTCTTCGCGCTGCCCGAAGCGCGCTGGGCGGCAGCGGCCACCGTGCTGTTCCTCCTCGCCCTCCCGCTGCAGCTGACCGGCGCACCGGCCTGGGCGTGGGGGCCGCTGTACGCGCTCGCGTACGCGGCCGGCGGCTGGGAGCCGGGCTGGGCGGGTCTGCAGGCGCTGCGGGAGAAGACCCTCGACGTCGATCTGCTGATGGTCGTCGCCGCGCTCGGGGCGGCGGCGATCGGCCAGGTGATGGACGGAGCACTGCTGATCGTCATCTTCGCCACGTCCGGGGCGCTGGAGGCGCTGGCCACCGCCCGTACGGCCGACTCGGTGCGCGGGCTGCTCGACCTGGCGCCGGCCACCGCCACCCGCATCGGCGCCGACGGCGACGAGGCCCTCGTGGCCGTCGAGAGCCTGTCCGTGGGCGACGTCGTCCTCGTACGGCCCGGTGAGCGCGTCGGCGCCGACGGGCGCGTCCTCGACGGCACGAGCGACGTCGACCAGGCGACCATCACCGGTGAGCCGCTGCCCGTCGCCAAGGAAAAGGACGACGAGGTCTTCGCCGGCACCCTGAACGGCACCGGGGCACTGCGCGTCCGCGTCGAGCGGGACGCCTCCGACACGGTGATCGCCCGGATCGTGCGGATGGTGGAGGAGGCGTCCGGGACCAAGGCGCCCACCCAGCTGTTCATCGAGAAGGTCGAACAGCGCTACTCCCTGGGTATGGTGGCCGCGACGCTCGCCGTGTTCCTCGTCCCCCTCGCCGTCGGCGCGAGCCTCAACGGCTCACTGCTGCGCGCCATGACCTTCATGATCGTGGCCTCGCCGTGCGCTGTCGTGCTCGCCACCATGCCGCCCCTGCTGTCCGCCATCGCCAATGCCGGACGGCACGGCGTACTGGTCAAGTCGGCCGTGGTGATGGAGCGGCTGGGACAGGTCGACGCGGTGGCGCTCGACAAGACCGGCACCCTCACCGAGGGCACCCCGCAGGTCACCGACGTCCGGCCGCTGAGCGGATCGGGCGTGGGCGAGGACGAGTTGCTGATGCTCGCGGCCGCCGCGGAGCACCCGAGCGAGCACCCGCTGGCCCGGGCCGTGGTGGAGGCGGCACGCGGACGCGGGCTCGGCCTGCCGGTGGCCGAGGACTTCGCCTCGACGCCCGGTGTCGGGGTGACCGCCACCGTCGACGGGCGCGCGATCGCGGTCGGCGCCCCGGCCCGGCTGCTCGACGGGGCAGGCGGGGCCGCCGTGGCGGACACGACAGGCGGGACAGGCATGGCAGGCGGGACACCGGACGCCGGTTCGGCACCGGCGGCCTCGCTTCTCGCCGCTGAACTGGAGGACGGCGGACGGACGGCGGTACTGGTGACGGTCGACGGTGTGCCGGTCGGCGCCCTCGGCATCGCCGACCGCGTCCGCCCCGAGGCCGCCGCCACCGTCGCCTCGCTGACGTCCCTCACCGGAACCGCTCCCGTCCTGCTGACCGGCGACAACCCGCGCGCCGCCGCCCGCCTCGCCGCCGAGGTCGGCATCGATGACGTGCGCGCCGGACTGCTGCCGCAGCACAAGGTGGCTGCCGTCAGGGAGCTGGAGCAGGCCGGGCGCAGGGTGATGGTCGTCGGCGACGGCGTCAACGACGCACCCGCGCTCGCCGCCGCGCACACCGGAGTCGCGATGGGCAGGGCGGGCTCCGACCTCGCCCTGGAGACCGCCGACGCGGTGATCGTCCGTGACGAGCTGGCCACCGTCCCCGCCGCGATCTCCCTGTCCCGGCGGGCCCGGGCACTGGTCGTGCAGAACCTGGTCATCGCCGCGGTGTTCATCACCGGCCTCGTGGTCTGGGACCTGGCGGGCAGCCTGCCCCTGCCGCTCGGCGTCGCCGGCCACGAGGGCTCCACGGTGATCGTCGGCCTCAACGGCCTTCGGCTGCTGCGTGAGGCGGCCTGGCGGAGGGCCGCCGAGTGAGCCGCCGCAAAGCCGCGCCCCAAACGGCACCCCGCTGCACGATCACCGTGTGCAGGGGCTGCTGCTGCGGCACGGACAAGATCCCCGGGGTCGACCACAGGAGTCAACTCGCCACGCTCAAGGCCGAGTTGGGGCCGACAGCCCAGGTCAGGGTCGTGAACTGCCTCGACGCCTGCGAGCAGGCCAACGTCATCGTCGTACAGCCGTCCCCCGCAGGACGCGAGGCCGGTGGCCGACCGGTCTGGCTCGGACTGGTCAACGACCCGGACGCCACCGCCGACGTCGTGAGCTGGGTGCGCTCCGGAGGCCCCGGCCTCACCGACCCGCCCGACATCCTCGACCTGTACACCTTCACTCCGTCCCGGCGCGTTCGGCGGGCGGTCGAGGACTGAGGAGCGGCGGACCGTCGTCGGCGGTGTGCGTGGGGCGCGCCTGGCGGGGGGTGCGGGGATCTCTTCGCACTCCGGAGCGAAGCAGAGGGGAAGGTAGTGGAATATTGAACCACCGGCCCCCGTTGTGCACCTCGAAGGAGGTCACGAGTGGAGTCTCGAGTGAACACGGCGGACACGACCAACATGGCGAACGCGGCCGACACCGCGAACACGACGTACTACGACCACGGAACGGCGACGGAGCGCTGGGAGCGCGCGCAGCAGTTCTTCGACGCCAAGGACTACGCGGGCGCGGCACGCGTGCTGGCCGCGCTGGTGGAGGAGGTGCCGGAGCAGACCGGGCCCCGGCTGCTGCTGGCCCGTGCCTACTACCACTCGGCCCAACTGCGCCGCGCCGAGGCCGAGTTGCGCACCATCGTCGAACGCGACCCGGTGGAGCACTACGCCCGGCTGATGCTGGGCCGCACGCTCGAACGGCAGGCCCGGCACGAGGAGGCGGAGTCCCATCTGCGGATCGCCTCGGCGCTCGCGGGGAGCTTCGAAGACATCTGAGACGTCCGAGACGTCTGCGTGTCCGGGACGACTGACACGGCCGAGACGTCTGAGCGACGCTCGGCCGTTGCCGTCGCGGTTCAGCCCCGGTACGCCTCCAGCAGCCGCAGCCACACCTCGCTGATCGTGGGGAAGGACGGCACCGCGTGCCAGAGGCGGCTGATGGGGACCTGGCCGGCGACCGCGACGGTCGCCGAGTGGAGCAGCTCCCCCACGCCGGGGCCCACGAAGGTGACCCCGCGCAGGATCTCGTCGTCCAGGTCGACGACCATGCGGGCACGGCCCTTGTAGCCGTCCCCGTACAGGCCGGCGCCCGCGACCGACGAGAACTCGACGTCGACGGGCCGGACCCGGTACCCGGCCTGCTCGGCCTCCGCCAGGGAGAGTCCGACGGCAGCGGCCTCGGGGTCGGTGAAGACGACCTGGGGTACGGCGTGGTGGTCGGCGGTGGCGACATGCGCGCCCCAGGGGCCGTCCCGGAGGGGTTCGCCGGAGGCGCGGGCGGCGATGGCGTCGCCCGCGACGCGGGCCTGGTACTTGCCCTGGTGGGTGAGCAGGGCGCGGTGGTTGACGTCCCCGACGGCGTACAGCCAGTCGCTGCCGGTGACGCGCAGGCCGTCGTCGACCGGCAGCCACGCGCCCGGCTCCAGGCGGACCGTGTCGAGGCCGATGTCTTCGGTGCGCGGGGCGCGGCCGGTGGCGAACAGGATCTCGTCGGCCTCGATGCGGTCGCCGCGGTCGGTGATCACCACGACGGTGCCGTTCTCGCGGCTCACGGACTCGACGGACGTACCGGTACGGACGTCGGCGCCGGCCTCGGTGAGGGCCTCGGCGACGAGCTCCCCGGCGAAGGGCTCCATGCGGGGCAGCAGGCCCTTGCCGCGGACCAGGACGGTGACCTGGGAGCCCAGCGCCTGCCAGGCGGTGGCCATCTCGGTGGCGACCACGCCACCGCCCACCACGATGAGTCGTTCGGGCACGGCC
The DNA here is from genome assembly GCF_040645355.1 of Streptomyces sp. NPDC046805. NCBI lineage: Bacteria > Bacillati > Actinomycetota > Actinomycetes > Kitasatosporales > Streptomycetaceae > Streptomyces > Streptomyces sp. NPDC046805. The sequence continues at coordinate 48,102 of NZ_JBEYYC010000034.1, forward strand.
TGGGCGCTGGTGGCCTCGCGGCTGGTCCAGGGCTTCACGTCGGCGAGTCCTGGCAGGTCGGGCAGCCGGGCGCGGGTGCCGGTGGCGACGACGACGGCGTGCCGGGCGGTGAGGGTCTTCACCCCGCCGTCGGGGGCGGTCACGGTGACCGTGCGCGGTCCGGCGAGGCGGGCGTGGCCGCGGTAGAGGTCGGCGCCGATGCCGTCGAGCCACCGGACCTGGCCGTCGTCCTTCCAGTCCCCGGTGAACTCGTTGCGCCGGGCGAGGACCGCGGCCGCGTCCAGCGGGCCCTGCACGGTCTCGCTCAGGCCGGGCAGACGGCGTGCGTCGGCGCGGGCGATGACCGGCCTCAGCAGGGCCTTGCTGGGCATGCAGGCCCAGTACGAGCACTCGCCGCCGACGAGCTCGCTCTCCACGACGGCGGTGGTCAGGCCACCGGCCCGGGTGCGCTCGGCGACGATCTCCCCCACGGGCCCGGCCCCGAGCACCACGACGTCGTACGCGATCGAATCGGTTTCCGTCATGGACTCAGTCTGGTGGGTGGTGTGCGTCGTGGCCACACGGGTACGCGGGCGGAATACGCACGTGGGCGACTGTGGTTGTCCCGAGGACTTCGCCCCCACATCAGGAAGAGGTAACCCGTATGAGCAGCACCGTTGAGCTCACCAAGGAAAACTTCGATCAGACGGTCACGGACAACGAATTCGTCCTGATCGACTTCTGGGCGGACTGGTGCGGGCCGTGCAAGCAGTTCGCGCCGGTGTACGAGAAAGCGGCGCAGGAGAACCCCGACCTGGTCTTCGGGAAGATCGACACCGAGGCCCAGCCTGAGCTGGCCGCGACCTTCGGCATCCAGTCGATCCCGACGCTGATGATCGTCCGCGACCGGGTCGCGGTGTTCGCGCAGCCCGGCGCGCTGCCCGAGGCCGCGCTCGCGGACGTCATCGGACAGGCCCGCGACCTGGACATGGACGAGGTCCGCAAGGCGGTCGCCGCCCAGCAGGCGCAGGCCCAGGGCAACGGGGAGGGCAAGTAGTCCATCCCGGACGGCGTTCAGCCCGATCGACGCTCAGCTGGAGTCGCGCTGCACCAGCGACGCCCCCAGCACCGTGTGCGTCTCGGGCTGCGCGCCGGGGGCGCACACCGCACGGTCGACGAGTTCGGCGAGTGCGCGGCCGGACGGCAGCTCGATGTGGATGCTGCTGAGCCGGGGCCGCAGCAGCCGGCCGAGCATCAGGTCGTCGGCGCCGACCACGGCGGTGTCCTCGGGAATGCGCACCCCCTCGTCCTGCAGGGCGCGCATCAGCAGCATCGCGTACTCGTCGTTGTACGCGAACACCCCGTCGAGGTCCAACTCACGCCAGCGGGAGGCCAGTTCCGCGGCGGACGCCTCCGCGTAGGCGAGGGGCAGCCCGGTCACCACGGCGTCCGTGTCGCGCAGCCTCCGGCGTACGCCGTCGAGGCGCGGCCGCGAGAAGACCTCCAGGCCGGGTTCCTCCGGGATGACGACGCCGATACGGCGCCGGCCACGTGCGTACAGGTGGGCCGCGGCGCAGTGGCCGACGCCGCTCTGGTCCGTCAGCAGGGCATGGGCGCCGTCGACGCGCTCGGGGCCGAAGGTCACGACGGCCCGGGCCCCGGCGCGCTTGAGGACGGCGACGCCCTGCGGGCCGAGCCCGGCGCCGGGCACGAGGACGGCGACGGGCCGTAACTCGGCCCAGGCGCGGGCGGCTTCGTCACCGTGCAGGCCGAGGGTGCCGTACTGCACGACCGTGTAGTCGAGGCTGCCGAGGGCCCACTGGAGTTCGGTGACGAAGCGGCCGAAGAGCGGGCCCACCGGGATGGCCGGGGCGGGCATCAGGACCATACGGCTGTGTCCGGCGCGCAGGCTGCGGGCGGCCGCGTGGGGCACGTACCCGAGTTCCTTCGCGGCGGCGTGGACGCGGCGGCGCGTCGGTTCGCTGATCCGCACCGCGCTGGAGTTGTTGAGGACGTAGGAGACGGTCGCGCGCGAGACGCCGGCCGCGCGGGCCACATCGGCGCTCGTCGGGACGGAGCGCGGCGTCGGCGGCGCGGCCGAGGGCGTGTTCGGTATCTGCACCATGACGTACCGCATCTTGGCAGAGGCCGAAGACGCAACGACCGGCGGGGGCAACGTGGTTCACACTTCCACGAACGCGGCTCACACGGCGGGCGCGGTCCTCGTCACGCGGGCCACGAGGTCGAGCCAGCCCGCCTCCAGCCGTTCCAGCGGCATCCCGCACTGCCGCGTCAGGTGGTGGATCAGGACGGGATTGAGGTAGCCGAGCAGCGTCTGGGCGAGGAGCTCGCAGTCCGCGTCCGGCACCGCCTCCCGCAGCAGCAGCGACACATGGGTGTACAGGACGCAGCGCGGGGCCACGGAGAAGCGCTGCTCCGGGCTCGGCTCGGCCGCCAGCTGCAGCTCCAGCTCGTCCGCGGTACGGCGCACCAGCGCGAGGCCGAACGCGCCCAGCCGCTCCACGGGATCCGCGCCGGGCCCCAGCGGCGGCGGGCCGCTCATGAACGCCGCCTGGAACTTCCGCTCCGAGTGGTCCAGCAGCGCCATCAGCAGGCCCGTGCGGTCGCCGAACCGGCGGAAGACGGTGCCCTTGCCGACCGAGGCCGCCGCGGCCACCGCCTCCATGGTGAGGTGCGCGGCGCCGTGCTCCTTCACGAGCCGGGCCGCGGCCTCCAGCAGCCGGGCGCGGTTGCGCGCGGCGTCGGCGCGCAGACAGGGCTCGTCCTCACCGGAGCCGAGTTCGAGCAACTGCGGTGCGTCTACGGGCTCCTGGGGCGTCGGAAAGGGCGGCAGAGCGCGGGACATGAAGACAGCGTAAAGCATGGGGAACAGAACTGGACCGCGGTCCGGTTAGACTGGTACAACATTAAACGGACCACGGTCCGGATCGTCTCGGACCGTGACGCACTGTTTCATCGTCTTGGAGTTGTTCTCATGTCTGTACGCATCCTTGCGCTCGTCGGCAGCCTTCGCGCCGGTTCGCACAACCGTCAGCTCGCCGAGGCCGCCGTCAAGCTCGCCCCCGCGGGCGCGGAGGTCGAGCTGTTCGAGGGCCTGGGTGACATCCCCTTCTACAACGAGGACATCGACGTCGAGGGCAGCGTCCCGGCCGCCGCGGCCAAGCTGCGCGAGGCCGCGCAGGCCTCCGACGCGTTCCTGCTCTTCGTCCCCGAGTACAACGGCACCATCCCGGCCGTACTGAAGAACGCCATCGACTGGCTGTCCCGCCCGTACGGTGCCGGCGCCCTCACCGGCAAGCCCGTCGCCGTGGTCGGCACCGCCTTCGGCCAGTTCGGCGGCGTGTGGGCGCAGGACGACACCCGCAAGGCCGTGGGCATCGCCGGCGGCAAGGTGCTGGAGGACGTCAAGATGTCCGTCCCCGGCTCGATGACCCGCTTCGCCGAGACCCACCCGGCCGACGACACCGAGGTCGCCGCCGAGCTCGCCGAGGTCGTCGCGCGCCTGCACGGCACCGTGGGCGCGGCCGCCTGACCCGGGCCGCCACACCCTGAGGGGCCGGAGCCGCACGTGCGGGCAGCTCCGGCCCCTCGTCGTGCGTCAGCCGGTCGTGAGCACCATGCGGAAGCGTGCCCGGCCGGCGAGCATCTTGTCGTAGGCCTCCTGGACCCGGTCCAGCGGCACCGTCTCGATCATCGGGCGGATGCCGTGCAGGGCGCTGAAGTCCATGGTGTCCTGCACGTCCTGCGCGGTTCCCGACGGATGGCCGCGGATGACCCGGCCCTGCATGATCAGCTGGAGCGGGCTGATCGCCATGGGCTCGGGCGTGGCACCGATGACCACCAGCTCACCGCGGGGCGCGAGGCCGTCCACGGTCGCGGAGATGGCGTCGGAGTTGCCGGCGGTGGCCAGCACCACGTCGGCGCCGCCGAGCGCCTGAAGGGCGTCCACGACGGGGACCCCGCCCGTGCTGTCGATGTAGTGGTGCGCACCGAGCTGCTTGGCGAAGTCGGCCTTGTCGCCGCCCCGGGCGATCGCCACCGTCTCGAAGCCCATGGCGACCGCGTACTTCACCCCCAGATGACCGAGGCCGCCCAGCCCGAGAACGGCGACCAGGTCACCCGACCGTGCGGAGCTGCGCCGCAGTCCGTTGAACGTGGTCACGCCCGCACACGCCATGGGGCCCGCGTCGGTCGCCGCCAGCCCGTCGGGGATTCGGGCCAGGGCGGTCTCCGGCACGATCATCTTGTCCGCGAAGCCGCCGTCGTACGTCCAGCCGGGCACCTGGAGGTGGTCGCACACGATGAAGTCGCCGTCCCGGCACTGCCTGCAGTAGCCGCAGTTGCCGCCGAACCAGCCCACGGCCACCCGGTCGCCCACCTCCCAGCCCTTGTCCTGCGTGCCCGCGCCGAGTTCCTCGATGCGCCCCGCGGCCTCGTGCCCGGGCACGTCGGGAAACCGGACCCCCGGCACCCCGGCGTTCACGAAGGCGGCGTCGCTGTGGCAGATCCCGCAGGCCTCCACCGCGATCCGTACGTGGCCGCGGCCCGGACTGGACACCTCGCGCTCGACGATCTCGAAGGGCGCGCCGGCGGCGGGCACCTGCGCGACTCGGTAGGTACTCATGCGTGTCTCCGGAGGCAGGAACGGCAACGGCTGTGGACCCCCGGGAACCAGCAGACCAGTTCCGCGCCGAACGCGCGCGCCGAGCGAAAGCCGTACCGCACCGGCCAACCGCACGTTACCGTGCAGTAGACAACCCGGTCAGCAGACGACCCGGCTCGCCGGCCACCCGGCGGACGACGGAGGTGGTCCCGCCATGATGCCCGACCGTGCCGCAGGCCTCGCCGAGTCCGCTCGCGCGCTGGCCGACGGGGAGGTCACCTCCCGTGCGCTCGTCGAGCAGGCCCTCGCACGGATCGAGGCCACACAGGCGTCCCTGAACGCCTTCCGGATCGTGCGGGCCGAGTCCGCGCGGGCCGAAGCGGACGCCGCCGACGCCGAGTTGGCGGACGGGGTGCGGCGTCCGCTGCTCGGAGTGCCGGTGGCCGTGAAGGACGACATGGACGTAGCGGGCGAGCCGACCGCGTTCGGCTGCCGCGGCGACTTCCCGCCGGCGGCCGAGGACAGCGAGGCGGTACGGCGGTTGCGTGCGGCCGGGGCCGTGATCGTCGGCAAGACGAACACCTGCGAGCTCGGGCAGTGGCCGTTCACCGAGGGGCCCGCGTTCGGTGCGACCCGCAACCCGTGGAGTACCGAACACACGCCGGGCGGTTCCTCGGGCGGTTCGGCGACGGCCGTCGCGGCGGGGCTGGTTCCGGCCGCGCTCGGCTCGGACGGCGCCGGATCGGTGCGCATCCCGGCCTCCTGGACCCATCTGATCGGCATCAAGCCGCAGCGCGGCCGCATCTCCACCTGGCCGCGCCCCGACGACTTCCAGGGCATCTCGGTCAACGGCACCCTGGCCCGGACGGTCGCGGACGCGGCCCTGCTCCTCGACGCGGCTTCCGGCAACCACGGACGCGATCCGTACCAGCCGCCCGCCGTCAAGGTCGCGGACGCGGTCGGCCGGGACCCGGGACGGCTGCGGATCGCGCTGTCGCTGAAGCCGCCGTTCACCGCGCTGCCCGCCCGGATCCGGCCGGAGGTACGGGCGCGGGTACTCGAACTCGCCCAGAAACTTGCCGCGTTGGGGCACAGCGTGGAGGAGACCGACCCGCCGTACGGGCGGATCGGGCTGACCTTCGTGCCGCGGGCCACAGTCGGTCTCGCCGAGTGGGCCGGCATGACTCCCGAGCCCGCCCTGCTCGACCGGCGCACCCGGGACGCCGCTCGCCTGGGCCGGTTGCTCGGCGGGGCCCCGCTACGGGCCGCCCGGCGCGCGGAGGCCGGGCTGCACCGGCGGATCGGCGCGTTCTTCGCGTCGTACGACGTCGTCCTCGCCCCGACCACGGCGGCGCCCCCGCCGCGGATCGGCTCGATGCTCCCGCTCGGCGGGCTCGCCACCGACCGCGCCATGATCGCCGCGTGCCCCTATGCCTGGCCGTGGAACGTGCTGGGCTGGCCGGGTGTCAACGTGCCCGCCGGGTTCGTCACCGGCGGGCTGCCGGTCGGCGCCCAGTTGCTCGGGCCGGCCGGCAGCGAGCCGCTGCTGGTCTCCCTCGCCGCTCAGCTGGAGGCGGAGCTGCGCTGGTACGAGCTGTGGCCGCCCGGGCAGCTGGACCTCAATTCCCCTGTCGCGTGAGGGAGTTCCGGCGGCATCCCGCCGTACGCTGTGACCATGGATGATGCGTCGATGATCGGGCTCATGGGGCGGGTCACCGGCACGGTCGCGCCCGGACTCGTCGGCGAGGTGATCGTGCGGGTGCGCGGGGGCGCGGAGCACTTCCTCGCGTACGCCGCCGACGGGGCGGTCCGGATCGAGCCGGGCACGGTGGTGACGGTCGTGGAGTACCTGCCGCCGAGGACGGTCTACGTCACCCCGGCGTACGGCAGTTGAGCCTGCTCCGCCCCAGGTGGAAGGCGCATGCGTCAAGATTGCAACAAGGTTCCGTCAGCGTCTTCTCCCGGGGTCCCCGCAGGAGCACACTCCCCTCGTTCGGTGCCGACAGGGCACCATGCAGAGGGGGCGAATGCCGATGGTTGTCGGCGTCGTTGCGGGGGCGGCGGTTGCCGCCGTTCTCGTGCTGATCGGTCTGTTCAAGCTCATGTGGCGCGTCGCCGAGCCGAACGAGGCGCTCATCATCTCCGGTTCGAAGCACCGGACCGAGGGCCTCGAAGAGGGCATGGGCTTCCGCATCGTCACCGGGCGCGGCACGCTGGTGCTGCCCGGTGTCCAGGCGGTGCGCAAGCTCTCCCTCGACCTGAACGAAACCGAGTTGTCGGTGGACTGCGTGACGCACCAGGGCATTCCGCTCAAGGTGCGGGGCGTGGTCATCTTCAAGGTGGGCGACGACTTCGTGTCGATCGCCAACGCGGCCCGCCGGTTCCTCGACCAGCAGAGGATGATGTCGGAGCGGGTGCACAACGTCTTCGCCGGTCATCTGCGGTCCATCGTGGGCGGGTTGACGGTCGAGGACATGATCCGTGACCGGGAGAAGCTCACGGGGCAGACCCGGGCGGCCTGCGGCACGGAGATGGAGAAGCTCGGCCTGATCGTCGACTCGCTGCAGATCCACGAGATCGAGGACCCGACCGGGTACATCCAGAATCTTTCGATGCCGCACGCGGCGGCCGTGCAGCGGGACGCGCGCATCGCGCAGGCGGAGGCGAACCGCCTCGCCACCGAGGCCGAGCAGCAGTCGTACGCCCGGATGGCCGAGGCCACCCGGGACAGCGAGATCCTCCAGGCCGGCTACCAGGCCGAGCGGGACAAGGCGGGGGCGAAGGCCCGGCAGGCCGGACCGCTCGCCGACGCCGCCGCCCGGCAGGAGGTCGTCGTCCAGGAGACGCGGGTCGCCGAGCTGGAGGCGCAACGCAGGGAGCAGCAGCTCCAGGCGGACGTCCGCAAGCCCGCCGACGCCAGGGCCTACGAGAAGCGCACGCTGGCCGAGGCCGAGCGTGACGCGCGGATCTCGGCGGCGCAGGCCAAGGCCAAGGAGACGGAGCTCGCGGCGGCGGCCGAGGCGACCCGGGTGAAGACGGCCGCGGGCGCCGAGGCCGAGGCGACGAAGACCCGCGGCGCCGCCAGCGCCTCGGCCACCCGCGCCACCGGTGAGGCCGAGGCGGCGGCCACCCAGGCGAAGGGTCTGGCGCAGGCCGAGGCGTCCAAGGCGAAGGGCCTCGCGGAGGCGGAGGCCATCAAGGCCCGCGCCGCCGCCCTCGCCGAGAACCAGGAGGCCGTCGTCGCCCAGCAGCTCGCCGAGAACTGGCCGCTGATCGTCGAGGCCGGTGCGTCCGCGTTCGGCAACGTGGACAACATGGTGGTGCTCAACGGCGCAGACGGCGTGGCCGAGTTGTTCGCGAAGGCGCTCACGATGGGCGGTACGGGGCTGGGGCTCGCGCGTCAGCTGCTCGCGTCCATGAACCACAACGGGCAGAGCACGAGCGGTACTTCCGCTCCCGCGCACGGGGTGGTGACTCCTCGCGAGACGCCCGAGCAGGTGCCGATCGACGGCAAGTGACCTGCCTCGTTTGTCCTTTGGAGCCTGCCCCCGCGCGTCCCGCTGCGGGGGCAGGCTCTAAGGTGTGCCCACGTGACTGACTTTACTGATCAAGACGTCCCCGGCCGGCACGGCCCCACGGCGACCACCGAGGCCGAACCCCGCGAGGTCGGCCGGGTGAAGACCGAGTACTCGCCCGCGCACGACGGCGACCCGGACCCCGGTGAGATCGTGTGGACGTGGGTGCCGTTCGAGGAGAACGACGGGCGGGGCAAGGACCGGCCGGTGCTGGTCGTGGCCCGGGAGGTCGCGGGGACCTTCCTCGCCGTGCAGCTGTCCAGCAAGGAGCACAACGGGGACCGGGACTGGGTGGCGATCGGCAGCGGACCCTGGGACCGGTCCGGTCGTGACTCCTGGGTGGCCGTGGACCGCGTGATGCGGCTGCACGAGGAGGGCATGCGCCGCGAGGCGTGCGCGCTCGACCGGATGCGGTTCAACCTGGTCGTGCACCGCCTGCGGGAACGCTACGGCTGGAACTGACGCTCCGGAAAAGCCCGTACGAAGGCTTCCCGGACCACGGCTCCCGGCGTGCGGTCCAGCACCCCGAACACCACGTGCTCGAAGGACCGCGAGAACCGGCCGCCGGGGCCGAGCAGGGTCCGGAAGGCGCCCGCCACCTGTGCCGGGTCGTTCCGGAACACGCCGCAGCCCCAGGCGCCCAGCACCAGCCGCCGGTAGCCGTGGGCCGCGGCCGTCTCCAGGACCCGCTCGGCCCGCACGGCAAGGGCGCGCGGCAGCTCGGCGGCCCGCTCCGGGGCCGTACGCCGGACGACGCCGGCGTTCGGGGCCGCGGCGGTGAGGAATCCGGCGGGGTAGGGCTCGTCGAGGAGAGCGCCCCGGTCGTCACGGAAGACGGGCACCGCCGGGGAGTGGATCACTCGATCGGAGTAGAGCGGGTCACGGTGGGTGCGGTGGTGCTCGTAGAACTCCGGGGCCCGCAGCAGGCAGGTGTACAGCGCGGAACCTCGGCACAGGGCCTCTTCCTGGGCCTGGGCGCCGTTGAGGTAGCCGCCGCCCGGGTTCCGCGCCGAGGCGAAGTTCAGGACGGCGACGGGTCCCGGGGTGGCGGTGAGCCGGCGGGCGGCCTCCAGGCTGCTCTCGCCCGTGACCTCGAAGAACGTCTCCGTCTCGGGGGCGTCCGGCACCGGCACCGGGTCCGGCCCGTACAGGCGCGTGGCGGCCCGCGCGGCCTCGACCGCCGCCGCGACGGACACCTCGCGGCCGTCCAGCGCGCGGTACGCACCCGCCGCCACGATGCTCTCGGTCTCCCGCGCAATGCTGCGCAGCCGCGCGCTCACGGTGCCACCCCCGTGGGCACCGCGACCGCGCGCCGCGCGGCCTCCCCCGCCGTACTCGTGGTGATCTCCCCCGTCGTGCTCATGCACGCATCCTGAGCGATGCTGGTGTGACGGTGCAACGGAGTTTTCCCGGCCCCGGAACGTCCCGGAAACGCGAACGGAAACGGAGATGGCGGCCCCGGAACGTCCCGCTGGGCGCTCTTGTGCGAACGGGCACGAGGGTCTTGGGTGGAACGAGTGCCTGCCCGGGCCGTCCCGGTCCCGGGCCGGTGACATGGTGGAATCTCAGGAGGATCCCGACATGTCCGATGCGGCAAGTGGCTGTTCCGATACGGCGAGTGGCTGTACGGAGCATCGTGAGTCCCGTACAGCCGTCACCGAGGCTGAGGTCGAGGCGCTGGTCCACGGCATCTGCTTCAAGACCGGACCACCCCGCGCCCTCGGGGTCGAAGTGGAATGGCTCGTCCACGAGCTGCGTCTGCCGCAGCTCCCCATAACGTCCGAACGACTCGAAGCGGCCTACGCCGCACTGCGTACCGTGCCCCTGAAGTCGGCGCTCACCGTCGAACCCGGTGGTCAGCTGGAGCTCAGCTCGCCGCCCGCCGGGTCCCTGATGGAGTGCATCGGTACCGTCTCCGCCGATCTCGACGCGGTCCGCGCGGCCTTGGAACAGGACGGTCTGGGCCTCCTCGGCATCGGCCACGATCCCTGGCACCCACCGCGCCGGTTCCTGCGCGAGCCGCGCTACGACGCCCTGGAGGCCTGCCTCGACCGCACCGGCCCGGCCGGCCGCCACATGATGTGCTGCTCGGCCTCGGTCCAGGTGTGCGTCGACGCCGGGTACGAGGAGCCGGGACCGCTGGGCCACGGGCGGCGTTGGTGGCTGGCCCACCAGCTGGGGCCCGTCCTGGTGGCCGCGTTCGCCAACTCCCCGCTGGCCGGAGGAAAACCCACGGGCTGGCTCTCCACCCGGCAGCGGATATGGACGGACATCGGCCCCGGCCGGGCGGGCGCTCCCCCGCTGAACGGCGAGCCGCGCGCGTCCTGGGCCCGGCACGTGCTGGACGCCCCGGTGATGTGCGTACGGCAGGACGGCGGCCCGTGGGCCGTGCCCGAGGGGCTGACCCTGCGGGAGTGGACCCGTTCGGCACGGCCCCGGCCGCCCACGTGGGAGGACGTCGACTACCACCTCACCACGCTCTTCCCTCCCGTCAGACCCCGCGGTCACCTGGAGCTGCGCATGATCGACGCTCAGCCCGGCGACGACGGGTGGATCGTGCCGCTCGCGGTGACGGCGGCGCTGTTCGACGACCCGGAGGCCGCGGAGACGGCGTACCGGACCGTGAAGCCGCTGGCCGAGCGGTCCTTGTCGCGGCCCGCGCCGCACAATCCGCTCTGGATCGACGCGGCCCGCTCCGGGCTGGCCGACCCGGAACTGCACGAGGCCGCGGTCGCATGTTTCGCGGCGGCTCTCGACGCCCTGCCGCGGCTCGGGGCCACGGCCGAGGTCACAGCGGCCGTGGCGGCGTACCGGGACCGCTATGTGGTGCAGGGCCGTTGCCCGGCCGACGACCTGCTGGAGCGCCGGAGCGGCGCGCACCGCCGCACCCATGGGAAGGACGTCCCCGCATGAGCGCCCCCGAAATCGACGCCGAGGCCCTGCGCGGGCGCGCGCTGGACTCGCTCCTGCGGGCCCGCGCCCGCACCGCGCTGCTGACGAGTTGCGTCGACGAGCCCGATCTCACCGCGCAGCACTCGCCGTTGATGTCCCCGCTGGTGTGGGACCTCGCCCACATCGGCAACCAGGAGGAGCTGTGGCTGCTGCGGGCGGTCGGCGGCCGGGAGGCGATGCGTCCCGAGATCGACACGCTGTACGACGCCTTCGAGCACCCGCGCGCACAGCGGCCGTCGCTGCCGCTGCTGCCACCGGGCGAGGCGCGCACGTACGCGGCCGAGGTGCGTGAGCGCGCCCTCGACCTCCTGGAGAGCACCGCGTTCCACGGGACGCGGCTGACGGAGTCCGGCTTCGCCTTCGGGATGATCGCGCAGCACGAACAGCAGCACGACGAAACGATGCTGATCACTCATCAGTTGCGCGAGGGCCCGCAGGCGCTGAGCGCCCCGGACCCCGAACCGGCGCCCGACTTCACCGGCCCGGCCGAAGTCCTGGTCCCCGGCGGTCCGTTCATCATGGGGACCTCCACCGAGCCCTGGGCCCTGGACAACGAACGCCCGGCGCACCGGCGGGAGGTGGCGCCGTTCCACATCGACACGACGCCGGTGACGAACGCCGCGTACCAGGCGTTCATCGAGGACGGCGGCTACGAGGAGGAGCGCTGGTGGGCGCCCGAGGGCTGGGCACACATCCGGCAGCACTCCATCACCGCGCCGCTGTTCTGGCGCCGCGAGGGCGACCAGTGGCTGCGGCGCCGCTTCGGCGTCACCGAGGTCGTACCGCCCAGCGAGCCCGTGCTGCACGTGAGTTGGTACGAGGCGGACGCCTACGCCCGCTGGGCCGGGCGTCGGCTGCCCACCGAGGCGGAGTGGGAGAAGGCGGCCCGGCACGATCCCGCCCGAGGCCGCTCGACGCGCTACCCGTGGGGTGACGCCGACCCGGCCCCGGAACACGCCAACCTGGGCCAGCGGCACCTCCGTCCCGCGCCTGCAGGCAGCTATCCGGCCGGTGAATCTCCCTTGGGCGTGAGGCAGTTGATCGGTGACGTGTGGGAGTGGACGGCGAGCGACCTCCTGCCGTACCCCGGCTTCACGGCGTTCCCGTACAAGGAGTACTCGGAGGTGTTCTTCGGGCCCGAGTACAAGGTGCTGCGCGGCGGTTCGTTCGCCGTGGACCCGGTGGCCTGCCGGGGCACGTTCCGCAACTGGGACTACCCGATCCGGCGGCAGATCTTCTGCGGCTTCCGCACGGCCCGTTCGGGAGATGTCTGATGTGCCGTCATCTGGCCTATCTGGGACCGGAGGAGCCGCTCGGCCGGCTCCTCACGGAGCCCCCGCACGCCCTGTACCGTCAGTCGTGGGCACCTCGGCGGCAGCGGTACGGCACGGTCAACGTCGATGGTTTCGGGGTGGGTTGGTACGCAGCCGGCGATCCGGTACCCGCACGCTACCGGCGGGCCGGGCCGATCTGGGCAGACCTGTCGTTCGCCGACCTGGCCCGGGTCGTGCGCACCGGCGCGCTGCTCGCCGCGGTGCGCGACGCGACGCTGCCGGGCGCCGACGGGGAGGCCGCGGCGGCGCCGTTCGCCGCGGGCACCTGGCTGTTCAGCCACAACGGCGCCGTCGTGGGCTGGCCGCGGTCGGCGGCGGCCCTCGTGCCCGCCCTCTCCCCGGTGGACCTGCTGTCGCTGGAGGCGCGCACCGACTCGGCGTTCGTCTGGGCGCTGGCCCTGGCCCGGTTGCGCGCGGGCACCGAGGCGGGCCGGGCGCTCGCCGAGGTGGTGCGCGAGGTCGCGGAGGCGGCCCCCGGCTCCCGGCTCAACCTGCTGCTCACCGACGGCACGACCGTCGCGGCCACCGCCTGGGGCGACACGCTGTGGTACCGCACGGAGCCGGGCGGCGGCACCGTCGTCGCCTCCGAGCCGTACGACGACGATCCGCGCTGGCAGGAGGTCCCCGACCGCACGCTGCTCACGGCGAGCCGCACCGACGTCCTCCTCTCCCCGATCGACTCCCGGGCCGAATCCCAGGCCGATTCCGGTTCCCGGACCGAGTGCCGGGGCGGATCTCCGAGTGATTGCGCGAGCGATGCGGGCGATTCCCCGAGCGGGAACCTCGCGTCCACATCCCCGAAGGAGCCCTGTACGTGAGCCCCCTGCGAGTCACCCGCACCCTGCCCGAGGACGCCACGGACGCCGCGCTGCGCGCCGACGTCCAGGCCGGCCTCACGGCCACCCCCAAGACACTGCCGCCGAAGTGGTTCTACGACGCCCGGGGCAGCGAGCTGTTCGAGCGGATCACCGAGCTGCCCGAGTACTACCCGACCCGGGCCGAGCGCGAGATCCTCGTCGACCGGGCCGCCGAGATCGCCGCCGCGACCCACGCCCGCACCCTGGTCGAGCTGGGCTCGGGCTCGTCCGAGAAGACGCGGCACCTGATCGACGCGCTCGCCGACCTGCACATGTACGTTCCCGTGGACGTCAGCGAGAGCGCGCTCACCCAGGCGGGGCAGGCGCTCATCGAGGATCGGCCGGGGCTCGCCGTACACGCCCTGATCGCCGACTTCACCGCCCGGCTGGCCCTGCCGGAGACGCCCGGGCCGCGGCTGGTCGCCTTCCTGGGCGGCACCGTCGGCAATCTGCTGCCCGCCGAACGGGCCGCGTTCCTGGCGTCGGTCCGCCGTCTGCTGGCACCGGGCGACGCCCTGCTGCTGGGCACGGACCTGGTCAAGGACACGGACGTGCTGGTCCGGGCGTACGACGACGCGGCGGGCGTGACGGCCGAGTTCAACAAGAACGTCCTGGCCGTCGTCAACCGCGAACTGGGAGCGGACTTCGATCCCGGCGCCTTCGACCATGTGGCGCTGTGGGACGCGGGGCGGGAGTGGATCGAGATGCGGCTGCGCTCCCGTACGGCGCAGACCGTGAAGGTTCCCGCGCTCGGCCTCGCCGTGGACTTCGCGGCGGGCGAGGACCTGCGCACCGAGGTGTCGGCGAAGTTCCGGAAGGAGGGGGTGGCCGCGGAACTCGCCGCGGCGGACCTGCACTTGACCCACTGGTGGACCGACGCGCAGGGCCGCTTCGCGCTGTCGCTGAGCACGGTCCGCTGACCCGGGGGCGGCGGCCCGGGCGCCCCCGGGCCGCGCCCGCGACGCCTCGCGCTCCGTTCGCGCATGCGGCACGGTGGAGTGACGTGACGGGTGACATCCCCGTCACCGGTGAAGAGGAGCACCCGTATGAACGACCACACCTACCGGGTGACCGAGATCGTCGGCACCTCCCAGGAGGGCATCGACCAGGCCATCCGCAACGGCATCGCCCGCGCCGACCAGACGCTGCGCAACCTGGACTGGTTCGAGGTGACGCAGGTCAGGGGCCAGCTGGAGAACGGGAGGGTCGAGCACTTCCAGGTATGCATGAAGGTCGGCTTCCGCCTCGAGGGCGATACCTGACGGCCGCCGGGCCGCCACGCTGCCCGGCAGCTCAGGATGCGAACCGCGTCCCGGGCGGAGACCCTGGAAGACGGAAGCGCAATCGGCTAGGAGGGTTGCCATGTCCATCAAGGACAAGATCAAGGACCTGCTGAAGGGTCACGAGCAGCAGGCCGACAGGGGCATCGACCAGGCCGGCGACCGCATCGACGAGAAGACCCAGGGCCAGCACCAGTCCCAGGTCGACACGGCCCAGCAGAGGATGAAGGACGAGCTCGGCGGTCAGGACCGCGACATTCCTCCGCATCCTTAACCGGCACTCCCCCACTCCTCAGGACGGACCTGCGAAGCGCCCCGATGCCGAGCCCCCACGACCCGTACGTCCGCGTCCACGGCGCCCGCGAGCACAATCTCAAGGGCGTCGACGTGGACATCCCACGGGACGTGATCACGGTGTTCACGGGCGTGTCCGGCTCGGGGAAGTCCTCACTGGCGTTCGGCACGATCTACGCGGAGGCGCAGCGGCGCTACTTCGAGTCCGTGGCGCCGTACGCCCGCCGGCTGATCCACCAGGTCGGGGCGCCGAAGGTCGGGGAGATCACCGGGTTGCCGCCCGCGGTGTCGCTCCAGCAGCGCCGCTCGACCCCGACCTCCCGCTCCTCCGTGGGCACCGTCACCAGTCTCTCCAACTACCTGCGCATGCTGTACTCGCGCGCCGGTGACTATCCGCCGGGCGCCGAACTTCTCTACTCCGACGCCTTCTCCCCCAACACCCCGATCGGTGCCTGCGAGGAGTGCCACGGCCTGGGGCAGATCCACTGGACCACAGAGGAGTTGATGGTCCCCGACCCGTCGCTGTCGATCCGTGAGGGAGCGATCGCCGCGTGGCCGGGCGCCTTTCAGGGCAAGAACCTGCGCGACATCCTGGACACGCTCGGCGTCGACGTCGACCGGCCGTGGCGCGAGCTGGATCCCGAGCAGCGGGAGTGGATCCTGTTCACGGACAAGACGCCGACGGTGACGGTGCACCCGGTGCGGGACGCCGACAAGATCCAACGGTCGTACAAGGGCACGTACATGAGCGCCGACCGGTACGTGCTGAAGACCTTCGCGGAGTCCAAGAGCCCGCACCTGCGGGCCAAGGCCGAGCGCTTTCTGGTCACCGCGCCCTGTCCGGCGTGCCGGGGCAGCAAGCTGCGGCCGGACGCGCTGGAGGTGACCTTCGCGGGCCGCAACATCGCCGAGCTGGCCGCGCTGCCGCTGACGGAGCTGGTCGAGCTGCTCAAGGACGCGCTGAAGCACGAGGACACGTCGGAGACGGCGCGGGTCCTCGCCGAAGACCTGCTGGCGCGTATCGCCCCGGTCGTCGAACTCGGCCTCGGTTACCTGAGCCTGGACCGGTCGACCCCCACCCTCTCGGCGGGCGAGCTCCAACGGCTGCGCCTTGCCACGCAGTTGCGCTCCGGCCTGTTCGGCGTGCTGTACGTCCTGGACGAGCCGTCGGCGGGACTGCATCCGGCGGACACCGAGGCCCTGCTGACGGTGCTGGAGCGGCTGAAGGCGGCGGGAAACTCGGTCTTCGTGGTCGAACACCACCTCGACGTGATGCGCGGCGCCGACTGGGTGGTGGACGTGGGCCCGCGCGCGGGCGAACACGGCGGGCGCGTCCTGCACAGCGGTCCGGTGGCGGACCTGGCCTCGGTCGCGGAGTCGGCGACGGCCCGCTACCTCTTCGACCGCGCCCCGGCCCCGGAACGCGAACTGCGCACCCCACACGGCCGGTTGACCGTGGGCCCGGTGACCCGCCACAACCTGCGCGAGGTGACGGCCGAGTTCCCCCTCGGCGTGTTCACCGCGGTCACCGGTGTGTCCGGCTCCGGCAAGTCCACCCTGATCGGCGAGATCAGCGAGGAGCTGGAGGGCGTCGGCCGCCTGGTCTCGGTCGACCAGAGACCGATCGGCCGCACCCCGCGCTCCAACCTGGCGACGTACACAGGCCTGTTCGACGTCGTACGGAAGCTGTTCGCGGCCACCGACGAGGCGCGCGCCCGGGACTACGGCGTGGGGCGGTTCTCCTTCAACGTGACGGGCGGGCGCTGCGAGACCTGCCAGGGCGAGGGATTCGTCAGCGTGGAGCTCCTCTTCCTGCCCAGCACGTACGCTCCGTGCCCGGACTGCGGAGGCGCCCGCTACAACCCCGAGACGCTCGAAGTGACGTACAAGGGCAAGAGCATCGCGGACGTCCTCGACATGACGGTGGAACGCGCGGCCGAGTTCTTCGCGGACACCCCGTCCGTCTCCCGCAGCCTGAGCGCCCTGCTCGACGTCGGCCTCGGCTATCTCCGCCTGGGACAGCCCGCGACCGAACTGTCCGGCGGCGAGGCCCAGCGCATCAAGCTCGCGAGCGAGCTCCAGCGCGGCCGCCGCGGCCACACCCTCTACCTCCTCGACGAGCCGACTACCGGTCTCCACCCGGCCGACGTAGAAGTGCTGATGCGCCAGCTGCACAGCCTGGTCGACGCCGGTCACACGGTCGTGGTGGTCGAGCACGACATGTCGGTGGTGGCGGGCGCGGACTGGGTCATCGACCTGGGCCCGGGCGGCGGCGACGCCGGCGGCCGCATCGTCGCGGCGGGCACTCCGGCGGAGGTGGCGGGGGCGGAGGGGAGCGTTACGGGGCCTTATCTGGGGCGGGCGATGGCCTGAGCCTTCCCGCCTCTACCCCGGGCCTCCCCCACGATGGATCGGGGTTGACCCTCAACCTGGTGAAGGGCTCAGAGTTCCGGGCGTGGAGAGCGAGATGCGCAGCATTGGCGAGATGGCCCAGGACAGCGGACTCAGCGTGAGCGCGCTGCGGTTCTACGACCGAGCCGGTGTGCTGGTGCCGGCCTGGGTGGATCCGGTGAGCGGCTACCGCTGGTACGACCCGGGACAGCTCGACGAAGCGCGGCTGCTGGCCCGCCTGCGCCGGGCCGCCATGCCGCTCGCGGACATCCGGCTGGTGCTGGCCGGCTGGTCCGGTGCGGACACCGATCTGGTGCGGCAGCTCCTTCAGGCGCATCTGCGCCGCCTCGAAGGCGGGTTGTCCGATGCCCGCAGTGAGTTCTCCACGCTCCGAGCACACCTCGACCACAGGGAGAACCCCATGACCTCGCTCCGTACCGCCACCGCCCGGTTGTCCGTCTCGGCGCCCGGACTGGCCGCCGCTCTGGACGCCGTACGCTTCGCGGCCAGTGCCGATCCCGAACTGCCCATGCTCGGCGGTGTCCTGTTCGACATCGAGGGCGAGGCGCTCCGCGTCGTGGCCACCGACCGCTACCGGATGGCTGTCGCCCACGCCGGGACCACCGGGCACGGTGGCCCCCGTGTTCAGGTGATCGTGCCGGCCCCGCTCGTCGACGCGATGCGGGCGCTGCTGACCGCCGAGGAGTCCGTTCAACTGACCGTCGACGGTGACCGCGTGACGCTGTTGGCCGGCGACCGACAGGCGGGCGGCCAGTGCCTCGATCACGAGTTCCCGGACTACCGGCGCCTGATGCAGGTGCCGGCAGGACGCCGGGTCCTGGTCGACGTTCCGGACTTCCGGGCGGCGGTGCGGACCGGTCCCGTCCGCACGAGCGACGCGCGCAAGCAGGACGGCATGTCCTGCGAGCTGAGCGTGCTCGGGGTGACGGCCGACGGCACGGTGACCGTCCGCGAGGACGGCGACGACGATCCGCACCTTGTCGCCGTCAACCGCGCGTTCCTGCTGGACGCACTCACCGCCGGTGCCCGGGACAAGCTGCTCCTGGAGCTGGGCGCGCCCACGTCCCCGATCGCGATCCGCCGGCCCGACGACGAGGCGACCTGCTCGATCCTGATGCCGGTTCGTCTGGACGGCTGACCACTCCCGCGGCCGCGGCGCCTGCCAGAGCGCCGCGGTCCGGCCACCTTCCCGCCCCGATCACCGGCCGCACCTCCACCTCGGCCACCAGCCCCCGTGTCGACGCCACCCGCCACAGGGAGGCGAGCAGAGTGTCCTCGCCGACGAACGCGGGGGCGGTGGTGAGGGCTCCGTCCGTGAGGCGGTAGCCGAGACGGACCGGCTGGACGGGGACGGCGGCGTCGAGCGCGGCCTGGAAGACGGCTCGGTGGAAGCGGCCCTGCCTCTGGCCGCACCAGGTGCTGCCCTCGGGGAAGACAGCGACCGCCGCGCCGTCCCGCAGGGCCTGTGCGATACGGGCGACCGTGTCCGGGAGGGCGCGCAGGCGGTCGCGCTCGATGAACAGGGCGCCGCTGCGGGCCGCCAGCGTGCCCGCCACCGGCCACCGGCGGATCTCCGTCTTGGCGAGCATCCGCGCCGGACGCACGGCGGCCAGCAGAGGGATGTCCAGCCAGGAGATGTGGTTGGCCACCAGGAGCAGGCCGCCGGTGGTGGGCGCGGCGCCGCCGGTGATGCGGATGCGGACCCCGGCGGCCCGTACGATCGCCCGGCACCAGCGCCCGACCAGCGTTGCCGGGATGCGGGCGGCGAGCGGGGACAGCGCGATCCCGGCCAGGAGCAGGGACGCGACCGCCGTCAGCCGCAGCACGGCGCGCGGGACCGTGGCCGTGGCCGGCGGGCCCGTCGTTTCCACGCACGTGTCCGGGGTGCAGGGCGCGCTGGGCAGCCAGGCGCTCATGCGGACGGTACGAGGGAGAGGAAGTGCCGTAGATAGCGGGCGTTGACCCGGCGCATCGGCAACAGCACGTACAGGTCGGCGACCCCGAAGTCCGGGTCGTGCGCGGGCTCGCCGCAGACCCAGGCGCCGAGGCGGAGGTAGCCGCGCAGCAGGGCCGGGAGGTCGGTGGGGGTGGAGGGCGTCTCGCTGTCCGGCGTCCAGGGCAGCAGCGGTCGTACCCGCAGCTCCTGCGGGGACAGGTGCTTGGCGCGCACGCGGTCCCATGTCGCGGTGGCCAGGGCGCCGCCGTCGGTCAGCGGGATCGAGCAGCAGCCCGCCAGCCACTCGTGGCCGCGGTCGACCATGTAGCGGGCTATTCCGGCCCAGATGAGGCTGATGACCGCGCCGTCCCGATGGTCCGGGTGCACGCACGAGCGGCCGACCTCGACCAGGCCGGGGCGGATCGCGTCGAGCGAGGTCAGGTCGAACTCGCCCTCGGAGTACAGCCGTCCGGCGACGGCGGCACGCTCCGGCGGCAGCAGCCGGTAGGTGCCGACGACCTGGCCGGTCCCGGTCTCGCGCACGAGCAGGTGGTCGCAGTACGCGTCGAAGGCGTCGATGTCGTGGCCCGGTTGCGGGGTGGACAGCAGGGCGCCCATCTCCCCGGCGAAGACGTCGTGCCGCAGCCGCTGCGCGGCCCGCACCTCGGACTCGTCGCGGGCGAGGGTGACGGTGTAGCGCGGGGGTGCCGCGGGCTGCGCGGAGCGGTCGAGCGTGGTGACGCCGGTCATGGCTCTCTCCTGGTCACGGGCCGGGTACGGCGGGGCGGGACGGCGGGCCGGTGGCGTGCGGCCCGCCGCTCCTGTTCTTCCGAGGCCGGCTGACCTTCGTGTGACCGGGGCGGAGAGGCGGGGTGTGCGGTTGTTGAATGACCGGGGGTGCGAAACGGGGCCGGGATGAGCACCATCCCCGGCCCCGCCCGTCCGCCGCCTCGGCGAACGTTCTGTGATGCGTCGCGCCGCTACCGCTTGGCGACCTTTCGGGTGGCCCGCAGCCACTCCCTGTTCATGCTGGTGATCGACATGAGCGGGATGCCCTTGGGGCACGCCGTCGCGCACTCGCCGGTCAGCGTGCAGCCGCCGAAGCCCTCATCGTCCATCTGGGCCACCATGTCGAGCACGCGGGTCTCGCGCTCGGGCGCGCCCTGCGGGAGGACGTTGAGGTGGTTGACCTTGGCCGAGGTGAACAGCATCGCCGCGCCGTTCGGGCACGCGGCCACGCACGCGCCGCAGCCGAT
Source organism: Streptomyces sp. NPDC046805 (assembly GCF_040645355.1). Taxonomy (NCBI): domain Bacteria; kingdom Bacillati; phylum Actinomycetota; class Actinomycetes; order Kitasatosporales; family Streptomycetaceae; genus Streptomyces; species Streptomyces sp. NPDC046805. The sequence continues at coordinate 68,601 of NZ_JBEYYC010000034.1, forward strand.
GCACTCGGCGTGCTCGAACGCGAAGTCGGCGTCCGGCTTCGGGACCGGCGTCGCGTGGGCCTCCGGCGCGGACCCCGTGGGCGCGGTGACGTAGCCGCCGGCCTGGATGATCCGGTCGAACGCCGACCGGTCCACCACCAGGTCCTTGATCACCGGGAAGGCCGAGGCCCGCCAGGGCTCGATGTCGATCGTGTCGCCGTCCTGGAAGGACCGCATGTGCAGCTGGCAGGTGGTGGTGCGCTCGGGTCCGTGCGCGTCGCCGTTGATGACGAGGGAGCACGCGCCGCAGATGCCCTCGCGGCAGTCGTGGTCGAAGGCGACCGGGTCCTCGCCCTTGAGGATGAGCTCCTCGTTGAGGGTGTCCAGCATCTCCAGGAAGGACATGTCCGGGGAGATGCCGTCCACTTCGTACGTGGACATGGCGCCGTCGGCATCGGTGTCGCGCTGCCGCCAGACGCGCAGGGTGAGCTTCATGCGTAGCTCCGCTGGGTGGGGTGGACGTACTCGAAGACCAGGTCTTCCTTGTGGAGGGTCGGGGCCTCGCCCGTGCCCGTGAACTCCCAGGCCGCCGCGTAGGTGAATTCTTCGTCCCGGCGGGCCGCTTCGCCGTCCGGGGTCTGGGACTCCTCGCGGAAGTGGCCGCCGCAGGACTCGGCGCGGTGCAGGGCGTCGAGGCACATCAGCTCGGCGAGTTCGAGGTAGTCGACGATGCGGTTGGCCTTCTCCAGCGACTGGTTGAACTCCTCGCCGGTGCCGGGCACCTTGATGCGCCGCCAGAACTCCTCGCGGATCTGCGGGATGCGCTCAAGTGCCTTGCGCAGACCGGGGTCGGTGCGGGCCATGCCACAGAACTCCCACATCAGCTCGCCGAGTTCGCGGTGGAAGGAGTCGGGGGTGCGGTCACCGTCGACCGACAGCAGCGCCTCGATCCTCCTCTCGGTTTCGGCCAACACCTCGCGCACCGCCGGGTGTTCGACTGTTACCGGCTCCTGGTGCGGGTTGCGGGCCAGGTAGTCGTTGATGGTGGACGGCAGGACGAAGTAGCCGTCGGCGAGGCCCTGCATCAGCGCGGAGGCGCCGAGGCGGTTGGCCCCGTGGTCGGAGAAGTTGGCCTCGCCGATCGCGAACAGGCCCGGGATGCTGGTCTGGAGGTCGTAATCGACCCACAGGCCGCCCATCGTGTAGTGCACGGCGGGGTAGATCCGCATCGGCACCTCGTACGGGTTCTCCGCGGTGATCCGCTCGTACATGTCGAAGAGGTTGCCGTACTTCTCCTCGACCGCCTTGCGGCCCATGCGCTTGATGGCATCGGCGAAGTCCAGGTACACGCCCTGGCCGCCGGGCCCCACTCCCCTGCCCTCGTCGCACACGTTCTTCGCCGCGCGGGAGGCGATGTCGCGGGGGACGAGGTTGCCGAAGGACGGGTAGATGCGCTCCAGGTAGTAGTCGCGCTCGTCTTCCGGGATCTGGTGCGGCGGCCGGGTGTCGCCCTGCGCCTTCGGGACCCAGATACGGCCGTCGTTGCGCAGCGACTCGCTCATCAGGGTGAGCTTGGACTGGTGATCGCCGGTGCGCGGGATGCAGGTCGGATGGATCTGGGTGAAGCAGGGGTTGGCGAAGTAGGCGCCGCGCCGGTGCGCCCGCCAGACGGCGGTGGCGTTGGAGTTCATGGCGTTCGTCGACAGATAGAAGACGTTGCCGTAGCCGCCGCTGGCGAGGACCACGGCGTCGGCGAAATACGTGTCGATACGCCCCGTGACCAGGTCCCGGGCGACGATGCCCCGGGCCCGGCCGTCGACGACGATCAGGTCGAGCATCTCGGTGCGCGGGTGCAGCTCCACGTTCCCGGCCGCGATCTGCCGGGACAGGGCCTGATAGGCGCCGAGGAGCAGCTGCTGGCCCGTCTGGCCGCGGGCGTAGAAAGTACGGGAGACCTGGACGCCGCCGAAGGAGCGGGTGTCGAGGAGGCCGCCGTACTCGCGCGCGAAGGGCACGCCCTGCGCCACGCACTGGTCGATGATCTCGACCGAGATCTGCGCGAGCCGGTGCACGTTGGACTCGCGGGCGCGGAAGTCGCCGCCCTTGACGGTGTCGTAGAAGAGGCGGTGGACGGAGTCGCCGTCGTTGCGGTAGTTCTTCGCGGCGTTGATGCCGCCCTGCGCGGCGATGGAGTGGGCGCGGCGCGGGGAGTCCTGGTAGCAGAACTGGACGACGTGGTAGCCCTGTTCGGCGAGCGTGGCGCCGGCCGAGCCGCCGGCGAGCCCGGTGCCGACGACGATGACGGTGTGCTTGCGCCGGTTGGCGGGGTTGACCAGCTTGGCCTCGAAACGGCGCTTGTCCCAGCGCTCGGCGACGGGGCCGGAGGGGGCCTTGGTGTCGGTGACCGGCTCACCGGTCGCGTAGTCCGTGTAGGTCATGTCAGCTCACCACTCCGGTCATGACGCCCACGGGTACGGCGATGAAGCCGGCCGTGAGCAGCAGCGCGAGAACGTTCGCGATCGTCTTCAGGGCGCGGGCGCGGCTGCCGACGCCGAGGGTCTGGGCGGCGCTCCAGAAGCCGTGCCGTATGTGCAGGCCGAGCGCGAGCATCGCGACGATGTAGATCACGTCGCCGTACCAGGTGGAGAAGGTGTCCACGACGTTCTGGTACGGGTGGCCCTCCTGGAATCCGCCGGAGTGCACGGTGCCGGTGGTCAGGTCCAGGATGTGCCAGACGATGAACAGGCCGAGGATGATCCCGCCCCAGCGCATGGTGCGCGTGGCGTAGCTCGCCGTGGGCTTCTTGTGCACGTACTTGGTGGGGCGCGCCTTGAGGTCGCGGCGGCTGAGCTGGTACGCGCTGACGGCGTGCGCGACGACGGCGACGACCAGCACCACGCGGACGAGCCAGAGCGTCCACTCGTAGTGCATGAAGGGTTCGCCGACCGTGCGCAGCCAGTGGGCGTAGTGGTTGAACTCGCCCGCCCCGAAGAAGATCTTCAGGTTCCCGATCACATGGGCGACCAGGTAGAGCAGCATGATCAGTCCGCTGACGGCCATGACCGTCTTCTTGCCGACGGTGCTGTCCCACACGGTGCGCGCCATGGACGACCCTCGGTCCGTCCGCGTTGCCAGTGCCATGGCACGCACGCTAAGGCGCACAGAGGCCAGAGGTCCAAGACATGGTCCAGCTCGTTTCGATAGGCATGAGCTATCGTCGGTAAGGTGCAGTTCCAGCAGCTCCAGTATTTCGTCGCGGTCGCCGAGACCCGGCACTTCACGCGTGCCGCCGAACGCGTCCACGTGGCGCAGCCGTCCCTGTCCCAGCAGATCAGGGCGCTGGAGCGGGAGCTGGGGGCGGATCTGTTCCTGCGGGCACGCGGCAACATCACGCTCACGGACGCCGGCGAGGCACTGCTGCCCCTGGCCCGCCGCATCCTGGCCGACGCGGACACGGCCCGGCAGGAGGTGCAGGAGCTGGCCCAGCTGCGCAGCGGCCGGGTCCGCCTCGGCGCCACCCCGAGCCTGTGCACGGGCCTGCTGCCGGACGTGCTGCGCGCCTTCCACGACCGCTACCCCGGCATCCGGCTGCTGGTCGAGGAGGGCGGTTCCCACGATCTCGTACGGCACCTCGCGCGCGGCGCCCTCGACCTCGCCCTGGTCGTCCTCCCGCTGCCCACGCCGTCCCCGGCACTGAGCACGGTGGAGCTGCTGCGCGAGGACCTGGTGGTCGTGTCGTCACCGGATGCTCCGGCCCCCGGGGGCGGCGATCGCGCGGTGCGGGTATCGGACCTGGAGAGCGAGCGTCTGGTCATGTTCCGGCACGGCTACGACCTGCGGGAGCTGACCGTCGCCGCGTGCCGCTCCGCCGGGTTCGAGCCGGATTTCGCCGTGGAGGGCGGTGAGATGGATGCGGTGCTCGGGTTCGTCCGCGCGGGGCTGGGCGTGGCCGTGGTACCGCGCATGGTCGCCACCCGGTCGGGGCGGGGCCTACGGGTGACCCCGCTGGCCCCGCCGGGGCTACACCGGACGATCGCGCTGGCGCACCGCAGCGATGTGGCTCCGCCTCGGGCGGCTCGGGAGCTGCAGCGGATGCTGCTGGAGCGGTGAGGGTGCTTGTGCCCGGTTGCGTCTGCCACGACAGCGCCGCCCGGGAGCGCGGGTCCGTGGTCGCTTCTCGCGCCCACGCGGCTGAGCCGCACATCGATACAGCCCCGCGCGCCTTTCGGGGCGCTGCCTCACCGGCAAGTCACCCCGTCGCGTCCACCAGTGCCAGCTCGTGGAGGCGCTCGGGTGGGCCCGGGCGGGCGTAGTACCAGCCCTGGGCCGTGTCGCAGCCCAGTATGCGCAACTGCTCGGCCTGGGCGGCGGTCTCGACTCCCTCGACCGTGACCGCGAGGTTCAGGCTGTGGGCGAGCGAGACGATGCCCTCGACGATCTTGAGGTCGACGGGGTCTGCCGGGAAGCGCTGCATGCTCTGGGTGAAGGAGCGGTCCAGCTTGAGGATGCTCACCGGCAGGCGGCGCAGGTTCGCCAGGTTCGAGTAGCCCGTGCCGAAGTCGTCCAGGGCGATGTCGACGCCCATCTCGGCCAGTCGGCGCAGCGGTTTGAGGAGGTCGTCGTCGGCGCCGATCAGCGCGGACTCGGTGACCTCCAGGCACAGGGCGTCGGGCGCGACGCCCATGCGCTCCAGGATGTCCACCGTGTCCTGCACCAGGCCGGGGTGACTGAGCTGGCAGGGCGAGAGGTTGACGTTGATGCGCAGCGGGCCGGCCGCCGCTCCGTCGCCGTACCGCTCGCGCCACACGCGGGCCTGGCGGACGGACTCCTGCAGGACCCAGCGGCCCAACGGGACGATCAGGCCGGTGTGTTCGGCGAGCGGGATGAAGCGGTCGGGGCCCAGGACGCCGTGCTGCGGGTGCAGCCAGCGCACGAGGGCCTCGGCGCCGCGGACGCTGCCGTCGCCGAGGTGGACCAGCGGCTGGTACTCGATGAAGAACTCGCCCCGGTCCAGGGCCGCGGGCAGCGCGGTGGTCAGGCCGTGCCGGGTGATGGCGCGGGCGTCCGCCTCCGGGTCGGCGAGCTCGGAGCGGTTGCCTCCGGCCGACTTGGCCCGGTACATGGTGATGTCGGCGCTGCGCAGCACCTCGGCCGCGGTGCGCTCGCCCGCCGGGCCCTCGACGATGCCGATGCTGCCCTGGACGAGCAGTTCACGGCCGTCGATGCGGACCGGGGTGACGAGCGCGCTCATGATGCGCTCGGCCAGTTCGTCGACCTCGCGCTCGGTGCCGGGCCCGGTCGTCAGCGCCACGAACTCGTCGCCGCCCAGCCGCGCGACCATCTCCCCGGGCGCCGTCGCACACGACTGGAGCCGGTCGGCCACCTCGACGAGCAGCCGGTCGCCGGCCGCGTGGCCGAGGCTGTCGTTGACGGTCTTGAAGCCGTCCAGGTCGAGGTAGCACAGCCCGAAGCGCTGGCCGTCGCCCGCGTTCAGGGCCTTCTCCAGGCGCTCGAAGAACAACGTGCGGTTGGGGAGGCCGGTGAGCGCGTCGTGCGTGGCCTCGTAGCGCAGCCGGAGGTTGAGCAGCCGCCGCTCGGTGGTGTCCTCCATGAGGGCGAGCTGGTACTGGGGTTCGCCGTCGGCGTCGCGCAGCAGGGAGACCGTCAGATTGGTCCACAGGACCGTTCCGTCGGGGCGGTTGAACGCCTTCTCGACGTGGTAGTGCTCGCGCTGGCCGCTCACGAGCTCGTCGTAGAGCCGCCACGTCTGCGGCGCGTCCTCGGGGTGGGTCCAGTCCCTGACGTTACGGCCGTGCACCAGCGGTTCGGAGCCCCCGAACATGCGCAGCAGCGCCCCGTTGGCCTGGAGGACGTTGCCGTCGAGGTCGGCGATGCCGATCCCTATGGCAGCGCCCTCGAACACGGCGCGGAAGCGGGCCTCGCTGGCGTGCAGCGCCTGGGCTACGACGCCCTGCGCCCGCAACGCGGCCTGGGCGATGGCCTCCTGCTCGGCCAGGGTGCGCTCGCGCAGCGCCTGAGCGAACCCGGCGGCCATCGCGTGCTGCAACCGCGAGGAACGCGCCCGCAGTTCGTCCTGGTGGCCGTCCTCACCGCAGTAGAGCACCAGGTAGGCGTCGACGCAGTCCAGGCTGCGGGTGAGTGCCTCGGGGTCGGTGCAGTGCGCGTCGATCAGCGCGGCCCCGACCGCGCGCGCCGCTGCGGCGTCGAAGCTCCGCTCCCGCAGCGCCGCGCTCAACCGAGCGGCGAGCGGCAGGAGTCGCTCCTCCAGCTCCGGGCGGGTCAGCGACGTGGAGGTCACCGGGAACACGGCCCGGCTCCAGATCGTCGCGAACCGGCGCACTCTGTCCGCCGCTCCGTCCGGCTCCGCGGTCACGCCGTACGCCCCACGCCGGCGAATCCGGAGAAGGCATAGGGGTCCTCCTCCTCGGACGCCGGCTGGGCGCGCCAACGCGGCATCGGCACCAGTCCGGGTTCCACCATGTCGTACCCCTCGAAGAACCGCGCGATCTCGTCGCGCGAGCGCATGATCAGCGGATTGCGGATGTCCTTGTACACGCCCACCGCGCCCTCGGCCCGCTGCGGCGGCAGCGGGATCCCCTCGTACGAGGCGTGCGTCAGGATGAGCAGGCTGCCGGGCGCGAGCGCGTCGCGCAGTTCGGCCACAGCACTGTACGGGTCGTCCGCTTCTTCCACGAAGTGAAGTATGGCAACGAGCAGGAGTGCCACTGGCCGATTCAGGTCGATGAGGCGCTCGACCTGAGGGCTCGACAGAATCTCCTGGGGCTTGCGGAGGTCGCCCGCGACGACGTCGGCCTCCTGGTTTCCGTCGAGGACGGCCTCGCCGTGCGCGACGGCGACGGGGTCGTGGTCGACGTACACGACGTGCGCGCCGGGGTTGACGGCCTGGGCCACCTCGTGGACGTTGCCGAAGGTGGGGATGCCGGAGCCGATGTCGAGGAACTGTGTGATGCCCTCGTCGGCCGCTAAGCACACGGCGCGGCGCATGAACGCCCGGTTGGCCTGCATGATCTTCGGCAGCCCCGGCATGAACTCCATCGCCTTGCGGGCCGCCTCCCGGTCGACCTCGAAGTTGTGCGAACCGCCCAGGTAGTAGTCGTAGATACGCGCAACGCTCGGCGCCGAGATGTCGATGCTCCGTGGGGCCCAGGCGGGACGCTCCATGTATCTCTCCAAGGCGTAGGCGATCCGGTGTTCGAGCCGAGGCTACTGATCGCCCGCCAATGCAGCGACCAGAACCGGAAATTGACCATCCGTTCCCGGTCACTGCCTCCGGCACGTGCCGCTCCGGCACCGCCGCCGGGCCGGGGCCGCCCGGAGCACGGCGGACCGCCCCCTCCGTGCGGTGCGGAGGGGGCGGTCCGTCGGCCGTGCGCCTGTTGTCGTTCGTCCTGCACTCGCTTGCTCTCGTCCCTCCCTTCCGCGGTGGTCCGTTCCTGACGTGGGTGAGGCGATCAACCCTGGGGAGGTGATCTCTACTTCGGCGCGCCGACCGGCTTTCCGTCGGGTGCGACGGCGTACCACGTGCCGCCGACGCCCTGACCGTTGATGTCCCCGGGGGCCTTGTCCCCCGAGAAGGTGTAGATCGGCCAGCAGTCGACCGTCATCTGCTTGTGTCCGTCGGGCCGGGTGAAGCCCATCAGGCCCTTCTTCTGCACGCCTCGGGTGTCGTCGGCCTTGACCGGGTCGACGGCGGGCCACTTCTCGATGCAGGCTCCGGTGCAGTTCGAGACGGACTTGGGCCAGGCCTTGTCCTTCAGGAAGCGGTAGACCGTCATGCCGTTCCTGTCGATGACGATCTCGCCGAGCTTGGGGTCCTTGCGGGTCGACAGGCCCGGTGTGTCGGCGAGCACGGCCTTCTTGCCGTCGGCGGCGAGCGCGTACCAAGTGCCGCCCACGCCCTGCCCGTTGACGTCCCCGGCGTTGCGGTCCCTCGCGTAACGGTAGGCCGGCCAGCCGCCCACGGTCAGTTGCTTGGTGCCGTCGGAACGGGTGACCTCGCCGAGGAGCGCCTTGTCGACGCCGGCGCCTGCAGTGGCGTCGCCCGCGGGAACCGGCGGCCAGGTCTTCGCGCAGTCGCCGTCGCAGTTCGATTTGGGCGGATCGGCCGTGTCCTTGTCGAAGCGGTAGAGGGTGAGGGCCTGGCCGTCGGTCAGCACCTTGCCCAGCTTCGGGATACTGGCCACGGACACCTTGCCCGCGGGGTCGGCCCCCGAGCCCTGGTTGCCGTCGGCGCCGTATCCGTTGTCCGCGCCGCTGCCGATCCCGGAGCTGCCGTAGTCGCCGGCCGGGGCCGTGGCACCGACGTTCTGGGCGGCCGACGACGGGGTTCCGGCATTGTCCTGACCACACCCCGTGGTCAGCGCCAGAACCGAAGCGGCCGTCGCCATCAGTGAGGCGGTCCGCCTGGAGGTCTTCATCGTCAACTCCCCATCATCGCCGGGATGTCGCAGCGCCTGCCGCGCCGCCGCACGACACTGGGTACGGACCGCACCGGCCGGAGCGTTCAACCGTCGCGCGAATTTCTTCACGCCCCAGCGGCCCCACCTCGCGTGCGGACACAAGGGGTTGGACGCCGGACCTGGTGGTTCAAACCGCCGTGCGCCGCATCTCCCCCCTTCGAAGCAATCCCGCCGTTCATCGGAGTGAGCGGGCTCCGAGCGACTCATGATCCCGTCGTGCATGGTCCCGAATCGACTCGACTGGCGCCCGTCATCCGGGCGTTGGCCCTGGTGACGCTGACCTGGACGCTCGTGGGCTGTCCGGTCGGCACGGCGTCGGCCGACGCCTGCGCGTACGCCTCGGCAGGCCCGGACGGCCTGGTGGCGGTGGCCGTCGCCGGCGGCTCCTGGCCGCCCCCGCCGCCCTGCCCGCCCCCCGCGCCGACTCCGACGCCGACCCCCACACCGCCTCCGCCGCCCCCGCCGCCGAAGCCCACCCCCAAGCCCCCACCGAAACCGCCGCCGCCGGCCGCACGCCCGGCCCCGTCGGCCCCCGCACCACCCCCGCCGCCGCCTCCACCCCCGCCGCCGAGCCCCCGCCCGAAACCGACTCCGCCGGCCAAGCCCCGTCCGCGGCCGTCCGTGACGCCGGTGAGCTATCCGCGCTACCGGCCCCACACGGTCGACCACCGCGCCCCCCACCGCACATCGCCGGTCACCTACGTCCTGCTCATCACCGTCCCGGCGATCGTCGCCGTAGCCGCTCTGCGTCCGCGCTGACGCGCCGACCCGTTCGTTCCAGGAGGCACCCGTTGTCGGATTGGCTTGTTCTCCTCCTCGCGATGCTGGCCGCCTGTGCCGTGGTGGTCGTCATCACCCTCGTACGGCACCGCACGGCGTCGGCCGAGGACGATCCCAGCGAGACACCCGACGTCATCGAGTACATGACGATGTGGATCGGCGTCGTGTACGCCATCGTCCTGGGCCTGGCCATCGCCGGGGTCTGGGAGGCACGCAGCGCCGCCGCCGACCACGTCCAGGCGGAGGCTCAGGCGCTGCACGAGATCTCTGAGCGGGTGCGCGTCTATCCGCCCGACGTCCGCGACGCCGTCCGGGCCGATGTCGACGCGTACGTACGGCACACCGTCACCACCGAGTGGAAGACGATGGTCGACCACGGCCGTCTCACGCAGTCCGGCACCGACCTGCTCGACGACATCCGCCGGGACGTGACGGACTACCAGCCGAAGACGGACTTCCAGGCGCAGGCCTACCAGCCGCTGGTCGACCAGGTGGCCGCGGTGGACCAGGCGCGCAGTGCCCGGGCCGACTCGACCGGGGCCACGATGCCGGGCGTGGTGTGGTTCGGGCTGCTCATCGGGGCCGTGATCACGGTCGGCATGGTGTTCGCGCTGCAGATCCAGCGCACGAAACGCGAGCTCGTCCTGGCCGGGCTGTTCTCGGTGACGATCGCGTTCATGCTCTTCCTGATCTGGGACTTCGACGCGCCCTACAGCCGGGGCATCGCCGCGACGGTGCAACCGTTCCTGCAGCTCTTCCCGCACATCAAGGGCTGATGAGGCGTGGAGGCCACTCGTTCGTGCCTTCCCCCGTCGCCGCTCGACCGCTCGGGACTTAGCGTTCTCGTATGCGCGAAGGACGGGGCGACAGCCGTCCGTCGAGAGGGGATGGCGAATGAATCCGTTCGAGCTGTCCGGGCCTGCCGAAGAGGTGGAGGAGCGGCAGAGGAAGCGTGTCCCCTGGGGTGTGATGGCGCTGGTCCTGCTGACCGGGTTCGCGCTCGTGCGCAGCGGTTCGGGCGAGTCCGACGCCGGGCCCCCTCAGCCCGCGCCGGCCGCCGCCGCGGCCGTGGACACCCGCGCACCGGACACCCACGTCACCACGGGCGTGGAGGCGCTGCCGTTCTCCGCCGCGGACCGGATCAGGATCCCCGCGATCCGGGTCGACGCACCCCTCCGGCCCGTCGGCCAGGACGCGGACGGCTGGATCGCGGCACCGCCCCCCGAGAACCCGAACCTGGCCGGCTGGTACTCCGGCGCCGTCTCGCCCGGCGAAAAGGGAACGGCCGTCGTCGTCGGTCACGTCGACAACTCGTCCGGCCCCGCCGTGTTCTACGGACTCGGTTCCCTGCGGAAGGGAAATCGCGTCGAGGTCCGGCGCGAGGACGGAAAGACCGCCGTGTTCGAGATCTACGGCGTCGAGGTCTTCGAGAAGAGCGATTTCCCCGGCGACCGGGTCTACGGCTCGAAGGGCACGCCCGAACTGCGGGTCATCACGTGCGGGGGCGGTTTCTCGAAGCAGAGCGGCTACGACGGCAACGTCGTCGTCTTCGCCCGCTTGGCCGAGGTGCGCTGAGCGGGAGTGCCGCGCAACGCACCCCGGCCGGGCGGGCGGTGGGGAGTGGGCGGTCAGATGTACTCCCGCCGCGGAACGGTCATGTGATAGCCGTCGTCCAGCAGGCGGGGCAGATAGGTCCGCACGGCGTTGACGGTCTGCGCACGGTCGTAGCCCCCGGCGTCGTGGTTGAGCACCACGACACCGGGGGCGGCGCCGTCCTCGACTCGGCGGACGATGATGCGGGTTCCGGGGTCGGTCCAGTCGAGGCTGTCGACGGTCCAGGCGAGCGGCTCCATGCCCATCTCGGCGCCGAGTTGGAAGACGTCCCGGTTCCATGCTCCGTACGGCGCGCGGAACCACCGGGGGCGTTCCCCGCAGGCCTTCTCGACGAGGTCGCTGGTGCGTTCCATCTCGGAGCGGATCCGGGAGCGGCGCAGCTGGGTGAGCAGCGGGTGGGACCAGGTGTGGTTGCCGACCACGTGTCCCTCGTCGGCGATCCTGGCCACGAGGTCCCGGCTCAGGTCGGCCATCCCGCCGCACACGAAGAACGTCGCGCGGACGTCGTACTGCGCCAGCGTGTCCAGGATGTGCGGGGTGAACTCGGGGTCGGGACCGTCGTCGAACGTCAGCAGCATGTGGCGGCCGGCCCCGGACATGCGCAGGATCGGCGCGTGCCGCACGCGGAGCCGGGTGGGCGCGGCGGCCGGAGGTCCGTCGCCGACGAGGGGTTGCAGACGGTAGGTCGAGGACTTCAGCACGGGGCGCGCCTGGGGGCCGGGGGCGGACGCGCTCTGCGGTGCGGGGCCGGTGTCCTCGGTGCCGGAGAAGACAAGACCGGCGGTGCCGACCGCCCCCAAGGCAGCGGCTCCGGCGAGCAACGCCCGGCGCCGCGTGAACAACTGATCCTTCGTCATGCCTCATCAGTCGCCCCAGGGACACCGGCGCACCACTAGGACACCGGTGTGGCGGCAGAAAAACACCCGATCGGCCCAGCGGTCAACGCGGCTGGCCGGGGCGAACGGGTGGAAAGGGCGGGCCGCTCGGGGTCGTCGGCCCCGGAAGCGCGGCGCTTTCGGCGTCGTCCCGTCGTCGCCCCCGGCCCGAGCGGCTCCGACGATCCCGGAGGGGGCCGGATCTGCGGCTTCCGATAGCCTCGCATGCGTGAGGGAACAGCACGAGCAGCACGCGCATCGCTTCGAGCGGGGCACGGACGGCCCCAGGGTCATCCTGGTCGGAATGGACGGCTCGGAGTCCTCGATGCGTGCCGCGGCCTATGCGGGCGGCCTGGCGCGGCGGCAGAACGCGCTGCTCGCCGTCGTGTACGTGCAGCCCGTGCTGGCGGCCGGTGCGGCCTTCGGGGCGCCGGTGGCGGACACCACCGACGAGATCGCCGAGGACCTGATCAGCCAGATCCGGGAGGCGACCGAGCGGCTCAAGGGGATATTCGACGTGCGCTGGGAGTTCCACACCTACCGCGGCGACCCCTACAACGGCCTGGTCAGGGCGGCCGACGAGCTCAAGGCGGACGCGGTGGTCGTGGGCGCCTCCGAGCAGGCCGGCCACCGGATCATCGGCTCGGTGGCGATCCGGCTGGTGAAGGCGGGACGCTGGCCGGTGACGGTGGTGCCGTAGGGCACGTGCGGCGAGGTTCCTGACCTCGGACACCGAGGCCCCAAGACCCCGAGGTCACGAGCCCCTGAGCCCCCTCTGTGGGCCGCGGCCCCGGGACCGGACCCGTGCGTGGCGTCTTCCGTCCCGGACGACCCTGAGCCATCATGATCCGCCGTCAGCCGATTGCCGTAGGCGAAGAGGTGAGGCACGTGGCCAGACTCAGGGCGGGCGAGGGCATTCTGCGTCGCAAACCCATCGAGCACATCGAGGACACGGAGGTGTCGGAGGGGCCCCGGCTCGAGAGGTCGCTGGGCCTGTGGCAGCTGACCGCGATCGGTGTGGGTGGCATCATCGGCGCGGGCATCTTCACCCTCGCGGGGACGGTGGCCAACGGTACGGCGGGGCCGGCGGTGCTGCTGTCGTTCCTGATCGCCGGTGTCGCGAGCGCGGCGGCCGCGCTGTCGTACGCCGAGTTCGCGGGGCTCATCCCGAAGGCGGGCTCGGCCTATACGTACGGCTACGCGGTGCTCGGCGAGTTCGCGGGCTGGTTCATCGGCTGGGACCTGCTGCTGGAGTACACGGCGATCGTGGCGGTGGTCGCGATCGGCATCTCCGGCTACTTCAGCTTCCTGGTGCAGGCGATGGGCGCCGATCTGCCCGCCTGGATGCTGGGGGCGCCCGGCACCGGGCACGGGCACCGGGTGGACCTGTTCGCGGTCCTGCTGTGTCTGCTGATCGCCTGGCTGCTGAACCTCGGCATCCGCAGCGCGGCCCGCTTCGAGACGTTCGTCGTCGCGCTCAAGGTCCTGGTCGTGCTGCTGGTGATCGGCGTCGGCGTGTTCCACATCGACACCGGGAACTACCACCCGTTCTTCCCGTTCGGCATCAGCGGGGCGTTCACCGGTGCCGCGACCGTCTTCTTCGCGGTCTTCGGGTACGACGCCATGTCGACCGCGGCCGAGGAGTCGAAGGACGCCCAGCGGCACATGCCCAAGGCGATCATCTACTCCCTGATCATCGCGATGGTGCTGTACGTGGCGGCCTGCCTGGTGCTGACCGGCATGCAGAACTACAAGGACATCGACCCGGAGAGCGGTTTCTCGTCGGCGTTCAAGGCGGTGGGCCTGAGCGGCCTGGCGGACGTGATCGCGGTCGGCGCGATCATCGGCATCCTCACCGTGATGTTCACGTTCATGCTGGGCGTGACGCGGGTGTGGTTCGCGATGTCCCGGGACGGTCTGCTGCCGAAGTGGTTCGCCAAGACGCATCCCACGCGGCATGTGCCGACGCGCGTGACCTGGATCGTCGGGTTCGGGTCGGCCGCCATCGCCGGGTTCGTGCCGATCGGCGAGGCGGCCGAACTGACCAACATCGGCATCCTGTTGGCGTTCGTGGTGGTGTGCACGGCCGTGATCGTGCTGCGCTACAAGCAGCCCGACCTGCCGCGCACGTTCCGTACCCCGTGGATGCCGTTCGTGCCGGCGCTGGGGATCCTCTTCTCGCTCTGGCTGATCACGTTCCTGCAGTGGCAGACGTGGGTGCGGTTCGCCCTGTGGTTCGTGATCGGGTGCGTGATCTATTTCGGGTACTCGTACAAGCGGTCGGTGCTGGCGGGTCGTTAGAGGGCGCGGAGGAACTCCACCAGGGTCGCGTCGAAGGCGTCGGGCTGCTCCATGTTCGGGTAGTGCCCGGCGCCTTCGATCGTGACCGAGCGGCCGTCGGGCACCGTGCGGACCAGGCGCTCGGCCATCGCGATGCTGTCGGGGGCGTCGACGGCTCCGTGGACGGCGAGCACGGGTACGTCGATCTTCGGTACGCGGGCCCAGGGGTCGTCCAAGGGGACGTACCAGTCGGTCTCACCGGGCGTGTGCTTGGCGAGCGTGTGCGAGGCCATCTCCCGCAGCCGTCGTACGACATCGGGGGCGACCTCGTCGACGGTGCGGTGCGGGCCGGCCACGCCGCGCGCGAAGTGGTCCAGCCAGCCCTCGACGTCACCGGCGCCCAGGAGCCGGGCCGACTCGGCCACGTGCGCGAGCATCGCCGGGTCGGTGTACTCGAACGCGCTGGTCGCCCCGCCGCTGACGACGAGCGCGCGGACCAGCTCGGGATGGACCAGCGCGGTGTCGGTCGCCACGGCCGCGCCCATGCTCAGGCCCACGAGGACCACGGGGCCGAGGTCGAGATGGCGCAGCAGGGCGCCGAGGTCGTCCGCCCAGCGGAAGGGACGGGTGGCGTTGGCCGACCAGCCGTGGCCGCGCACGTCCGGCGCGATGACCCGGTACTCGGCGGCGAAGACCCGTATCTGGTCCTCGAACACCCGGTGGTCGGCGTACCCGGAGTGCAGCAGGACCAGGGGCTCGCCTGTGCCCGTGTCGCGGTAGGCCAAGTCACCGTCGGCGGACGCGAAGCAGCTCAGTTCCGAAGCAACTGTCATGACAACCAAGGTGTCATCCTCTGCGAGGTTTGGCAACCAAGGTGTCATGATGACCTGGTGAGCGATATCGACGAACCCCTCTCCCCTGACGAACTCGGCCACCGCCTGACCACGGTGTTCGACCTGGTGGGCCCGCTCTACCGGCGGGCGGCGCGCAAGGTGGAGCAGGCGGAGCCCATGGAGGGGGTGTCCGCCGGCGTGCGCGCGGTGCTGAACCTGCTCCGCGTGCACGGGCCCATGACCGTCCCTCAGATGGGCCGCGACCAGGCGATCAGCCGGCAGTTCGTGCAGCGCATGGTCAACGAGGCCGCGGCGCGCGGTTGGGTCGAGAGCGTGCCCAACCCGGCGCACCAGCGGTCCTCGCTGATCCGGCTCACCGAGACGGGCCGGTCGACGATCACCCAAGTCCTGGGCCGCGAACACCACTTGATGCGGCAGGTCGGCGGCAGCCTGACGGAGGCCGAGGTGCGGGCCTGCGTGCGCGTGCTCACCGAGATGGTGCGCACCTTCGAGCAGGGCGATCCCGACTGACGCCACAGTCCTGGCCGTGGCCGCCCGCGTCGAAGCTCACCCCCTCGATGACGCGGGCGGCGGGCGGCACCGGGCGTGCGGGTTCGGCGGACTCGCGCCGCGCCTGGGCCTGGTAGGCGGCCGCCGTGAGGAGGGCGGTCAGGGCCAGGGCCACCTGCCGTCTGCGTGCGATCATCAGCTCACCCCGGGGATGTCGTCTCTCTGCGTCCGATTTACAGACAAATGGGTACGAATCTGAATGCCGTCGCAAACAGTCCCGGCGGCCTCATTAACCCGTCCGGTGTCCGGAGGCGGGGCCGGACCGACCGTTCGTCGCACCGTTCGCCGACGCGATCGACCGCCTGGCGCAGATCCGCGTGCGCACCCTGTCCCGCCGGCGCGCCCTGCGGTGCCATACGCCCATGACGGCCGGAGACACCCTCACCCGCGGGACGACGACCGCCGAGCACGAGCTCGCCGCGCTGCAGCGCGAGCACGGCCGCCCCCTCTTCGCGCTGCTGCTACGGCTCTGCGACGGGGACCGGCAGCGCGCGGAGGACCTCGTCCAGGAGACCTTCGTACGCGCCTGGCAGCACCCCGAGGCGCTGCGCGCCGACGATTTCGACTCCGTACGGCCCTGGCTGCTGACCGTGGGGCGGCGGCTCGCGATCGACGCTCGGCGGGCCCGGCGGGCGCGTCCGCCGGAGGTCGGCGACGCGGTCCTGGAGAACGCGCGGGTGTGCGCCGACCACGCAGAGCGGGCGGCCGCGACGCTCGATGTCCGTGAGGCTGTGAAGACACTCACGCCGGAACACCGTGACGTCCTGGTGCTGGTGTATTTCCAAGGGGCCAGTGTTGCGGAGGCCGCGGAATTCCTGGGCATTCCACCCGGTACGGTGAAGTCCCGTGCGTACTACGCGCTGCGCGCCCTGCGCCGGGTACTTCCCGGATATGCGGCCGACCTGCGCTGAAACCGAAGGCCGCGCAAAGGCTTCGCAAAGCGCCTTGCTGCGGACCATGTTTGAGCAATCAGCTGTCTTCATCCGTGTTTCGGACCGGGGGCCCGGGTTCGGGCGACGCGCACGTACCGGAGGAAGGCAGGGAAGGATGCTGCACAGAGGTCACGAGAGCACGGGCGGGGCCGGCGGCGGCGAGCTGACCGTCCCCATGGCCTGGCTCTACGCCGAGTACATCGCCGACGAGCTGCTGCGGACCGGCGACCTGATGCCGCCGACGTCCTTCGAGTTCCGGGCCGGCCGCGACGCGCTGGCGCTGACCATCTTCCTCTCCGACACCGAAGGCGAACTCTCCGGCATCCAGGTCGTCTCCCAGCTGGAGAACTGGCTCTCGCTGACGGCGTACGACCAGCCGTGGCAGGACTGGGTGCGCGAGCGCATGGCCCGCCTCGCCGCCGACGCGGCGCGGTCCGGCGTCCCGTCGCCGGACCTGGAGCTGGCGGCCGAGGCCCGGCGCTGGCTGGAGGAGACCGAACTGCTCGCCCCCGACCTGGACGCGGTGCCGGGCGGCGGGTCGGCGGCCGGCGAGGACGACGGGCCGAAGGTGTGGACGCCGGCCTGGCGGCTCGGGCTGCCGCTCGGCCATCTCGCCATCCACCTTTTCTGAGCCGACGCCCGGAGCCGTTCCTGAGCCACTTCCTACGGGGCCGTTTCTGAGCCAACCCGCGCGGGCCGTCGAATTTTTCCGTACCGGGACCAATCCGCGGGCCCGGTCGCTCCGAACACCGTGATTGCGATTCTCCGCGTGGCTTGAGTGATTCGGCTGTCCGGTGCGTACGGGTGGGAGCACGGAGTAACGCCACCCCCACCCAACGGCACGAGGATTCGGCATGAGGTCCCTGGAAAGGCATCGCGACGTCGGCGCCTACGCGCTCGGCGTGCTCGACGAGGCGGAGACGTTCCGCTTCGAGGACCACCTCATGGAGTGCCCGCGCTGCACGGCACACATGACCGAATTCGGCCACGCCACGCGGCAGTTGATGCTCTACCGGCGGGCCACCCCGCGCTTCGTCCACCCCGTGCCCCAGCCCGCCCCCCGGCTTCTGGACCGTCTGCTCGGCGAGGTGGCGGCCCGGCACCGGGCGCGCCGCCGGCGCTTCCTGTACGGCCTGGCCGCCTCGGTGGTGCTGGCCGCCTCCGGTCCCGGGCTCGCCGCGTACGCCGGTCACGGGAGCCCGGCCGCACAGGTCATGGCGGCGACCGACGCGCGGTCGGGCGTGTGGGCGCGGATCGCGACCGAGGACGCGGCCTCGGGCAGCCGGATCGAGCTGAGGGTGAAGGACGGGGCGGGCCCCCGCTCCTGCCGGCTCGTCGCCGTCGGCCGTGACGGAACGGAGCAGGTGGTGACCAGCTGGACCGTCCCCGACCACGACGCCCGGATGAACACCGTGCAGGGCGGCTCCGCACTGCACCCCGACGAGATCGCCCGGTACGAGGTCCGCACCGCGGACGGCCAGGTACTGGTGGCCATGGGAGCCCACTAGGGGCACCCCTTGGACGGGAGCGCCTCCCGGGCTCGGTACATCCATGCCGAATCACTTCGCATGACGGCGGGGCTCACTTCAGCAGCCGCGACATCCTGCGGTCCGCCAGCGGCTTACCGCCCGTCTGGCAGGTCGGGCAGTACTGCAGCGAGGAGTCGCTGAAGGAGACCTCGCGAATGGTGTCCCCGCAGACCGGGCAGGGCTCGCCGGTGCGGCCGTGGACCCTCAGCCCGCTCTTCTTCTCCGCCTTGAGCAGCCCGGCGGCGACGCCGCGGGAGCGTGCGACCGCCTCGGTGAGGGTGGTGCGCAGCGCCTCGTACAGGGCGTGGGTCTCCTCGGGGGTAAGGGACGCGGCGCGTTTGAACGGGGACATCTTCGCGGCGTGCAGGATCTCGTCGCTGTAGGCGTTGCCCACGCCGGCGATCAGGCTCTGGTCGCGCAGCGCGCCCTTGATCTGGCGGCGCTCGTCCCGCAGCAGGGCGGTGAAGCGGTCCTCGTCGAAGTCGTCCGCGAGGGGGTCGGGGCCCAGGCGGGCCACACCTGGGACGTCCTGCGGGTCGTGGACGACGTACACCGCGAGGCGCTTTTGCGTCCCCGCCTCGGTGAGGTCGAATCCGGAGCCGTTCTCCAGGGCGACCCGGAGCGCGAGCGGGCCCTTGCCGGGGTGCGGGACTCCGTCGGGGAGGCGTTCCTGCCAGCGCAGCCAGCCCGCGCGGGCCAGGTGGGTCACGAGGTGCGGTCCGCCGTCCGTCGCGATGTCGAGGAACTTTCCGTACCGGCGCACGGCGGCGACCTGGTGGCCTTCGAGCGCGGTGGGCGCAGGGTCGTACGTCTTCAGGACGCTGATCGCGACCGGCAGCACCCTGACGACCTCGTGGCCGATCAGGTGCTCGGTCAGGAAGTCCTTGAGTGCTTCCACCTCGGGCAGTTCCGGCATACGACCAGGGTGCCATCGGCAGGCCGGACACTCAGCCCGGCTCCGGTACCAGGAACTCGCACCACACGCACTTGCCGCCGCCCCGCGCCTCCACGCCCCACACGTCCGCCAGCCGGTCGACCAGCAGCAGTCCGCGGCCGGAGACGCCCTCCTCCCCCGCGTCGCGGCGGCGCGGCAGGGCGCTGGAGGAGTCGTCGACCTCGACACGCAGCCTGCGGTCGCTGCCGCTGAGGACCTTGAGGGTGACGACCGCGCAACCCTCGGTGTGCATCAGGACGTTGGTGATCAGTTCGTCGGCGACGAGCTCGATCTCGTCGGTGCGCTCTCCCGCGCCCCAGGCGCCGACCGCGGCGCGGATCAGACGGCGGGCCAGGCCGAGGGCCTCGGGATCACCGGGCGCCACGTGCTGCTGGAACCGGCCGCCGGTGCGCACCGCGTCCAGGCCGCGGCGGCGCAGCAGGAGCAGGGCGACGTCGTCGGCGCCGCCGCACTCCTCGGCCACCTCGATGAGCCGGTCGGCGAGGTCGCGCACGTCGTCGGGGCCCTTGGCGATGAGCGTCGTGAGGGTGCGCATGCCGTCGTCGAGGTCGGCGCCCGGCTGCTCGACGAGGCCGTCGGTGCACAGCAACAGGGTCTGGCCGGGGGCGAGTTCGAGGGTGGTGACCGGGTATTCGAGCTGCCCGAACTCGCTGGACAGGCCGAGCGGCAGCCCGCCCTCGACGGGGATGCGCAGACAGCTGCCGTCCACGTGCCGGACCAGCGGGTCGATGTGCCCGGCCCGCACCACCTGGACCACTCCAGTGGTCAGGTCGGCCGCCGCGTACAGGCAGGTGGCGAACCGGTCGGTGTCGAGCTCGTGCAGGAAGACGGAGGCGCGGGCCATCACGGTCGCCGGGGTGTGGCCCTCGGTCGCGTAGGCGCGCAGCACGATGCGCAGCTGCCCCATGACGGCCGCCGCGTGGGTGTCGTGCCCCTGGACGTCGCCGATGACGGCGCCGACCCGGCCGCCCGGCAGCGGGATGAGGTCGTACCAGTCGCCGCCGATGTCCCGGCCGAGGGAGGCCGAACGGTAGCGGACGGCGACGTCGGCGCCGCGGACGCTGGGGATGGTGCGCGGCAGCATCGCCTGCTGCAGGCCCTGCGCGAGGTCCTTCTCCTGCTCGTAGAGCATGGCCCGCTGCAGGCTCTGCGCGACGCTGGTGCCGAGCGCGACCAGGACGGTCCGCTCCTCGGCCGAGAAGCCGCGCCGGTCGTTGTAGAGCAGGCCCATGGCGCCGATCGGGCGGGCCTGGGCGATGAGGGGCAGATAGGCGGCGGAGGTGATGTCGAGGTCGAGGAGGTGCGGCCACAGGATCGGGTAACCCCCGGCGAACTCCTCCGGGGACTCGATGAACCGCGGGCTCAGGGTGCGGACGACCTCGCTCATCGGGTACGGCTCGTCGATCCGTGTGACCCGGGTGCCGGGCACGAAGCCGCCCGCGGGCCCCTCGGCCACGAGCCGGATACGGCTCGCCTCCACCAGGCCCATCACCAGGCTGGCCACGCCGAGGTTCCGCAGGCCGACGGTGTCCTTGAGGACGTCGATGACGTCCTGGACGCTGCGGGCGTGCGACAGGGCCGCCGTGATGAACTGCACGACGTCGGTCTGCCGGCGGAAGGCCGCGTCCTGGGCGGCGCGCAGGCTGCGCGCCTCGCTGTCGGCCAGTTCCTCCGTGGCGTCCCGGACGATGCCGATGACCCGGCGCGGCCGGCCCGTCTCGTCGCGCCGGATGTAGCCCTGCGAGCGCGCCCAGCGCAGCGTGCCGTCGCGGCGGCGGACGCGGAAGTACGCGCCGTAGTTCTCGCTGCCGTCCTTGATGGCCCGGGCCACGGCGGCGTCGAGCCGGCTGCTCTCCGGCGGGGGCACGCGGAGCGCCAGGGTCTCGGGCCGCCCGTCGTACTCCTCGGGGAGCAGGTCGAACACCTGGTACGCCTGGGCGTCCATGTGGAACAGACCGGCGTCCAGGTCCCAGTCGAAGGTGCCCATGCGGTTGAGTGCCAGGAACGGATCCGGGTGGGCCGGCCAGTCGTCCGGGACTGACAGGGCGCTCGCTCCCCGATCAGCCATGGAGCCACCTTGACAGGATTCGCCCGATTCTTCGACCCGTGCAGGCGATCCGTCTTCGGCCGGTGCCGACGATCCGGGTATCCGCACCACGCTCTCCCCCATCACGTCATCACCTGGGACGGTTCGCCACTATTGTCTGCTTCACTCACTCGGGTCACGCAAGCGGAGCGACCCGGCACGGAGGGTGACATTCCGGCGAGGGCGCCACACTGAAGGAAGGAGCGCACGGCCGTGGACTGGTTCACCGCACCCGACTACTGGTTGAGCCGACTGGTCTTCCAGCGGGCTCTGGCCGCCGTGTATCTGGTCGCGTTCGTGGTGGCGGCCCGGCAGTTCCGCGCCCTGCTGGGCGAGCGCGGCATGCTGCCGATCCCCGACTACGTCGCGCGCATCCGGTTCCGGCGGGCGCCGAGCCTGTTCCAGCTGCACTACTCGGACCGCTTCTTCGCGCTCTGCGCCTGGACGGGATGCGCGGTGTCGGCGGCCCTGCTCGCGGGCGTCGACTCCCTCGTCCCGCTCTGGGCCGGGATGCTGCTCTGGCTCGTGCCGTGGGCGCTGTACCTGTCGATCGTCAACGTGGGTCAGACCTGGTACGCGTTCGGCTGGGAGTCGCTGCTCCTGGAGGTCGGCTTCCTCGCCGTGTTCCTCGGCAACGACGAGGTCGCCCCGCCCGTCGTCGTGCTGTTCCTGCTCCGCTGGATCCTGTTCCGGGTCGAATTCGGTGCCGGTCTGATCAAGATGCGCGGCGACGCGTGCTGGCGGAAGCTGACCTGTCTGGACTACCACCACGAGTCCCAGCCGATGCCGGGCCCGCTGAGCTGGTTCTTCCACCATCTGCCCAGACCCCTGCACCGCGTCGAGGTGGCGGCGAACCACTTCACCCAACTCGTGGTGCCGGCCTTGCTGTTCACCCCGCAGCCGATCGCGTCGGCCGCGGCCGCCCTGATGATCGTCACCCAGCTGTGGCTGGTGCTGTCCGGCAACTTCGCGTGGCTGAACTGGATCACCATCGTGCTGGCCCTGTCCGCGATCCGGTTCCCGACCAGTTGGCCGTCGGTGCCCGCGGCCCCGCTCTGGTACGAGATCGTCGTCCTGGCCGTCGCCGCGCTCCTGGTGTTCCTGAGCTACCACCCGGTGACGAACATGATCTCCCGCCGCCAGGTCATGAACCGCTCCTTCGACCCGCTCCACCTGGTCAACACCTACGGCGCGTTCGGCAGCGTCAGCCGGATCCGGTACGAGGTGGTGGTCGAGGGCACGCGGGACTCGCTGCCGCACGAGGACTCGGACTGGCGGGAGTACGAGTTCAAGGGCAAGCCCGGCGACCCACGACGCTGGCCGCGCCAGTTCGCCCCCTACCACCTGCGGCTGGACTGGCTGATGTGGTTCGCCGCGCTGTCCCCGGCGTATGCCGGGGAATGGTTCGGCGGACTGGTGGAGCGGCTCCTGGAGAACGACCCGGCCACCCTGAGACTGATCCGCCGCTCCCCCTTCGCGGCCGACGAGCCCCCGCGCTACATCCGCGCCCGCCTCTTCCGCTACCGCTACACGAACTGGCGGGAGCTGCGCGAGACGGGCGCCTGCTGGGAGCGCGTGTACGTCCGCGAGTATCTGCCGCCGACGCGGCTCGCGGCGGCGGAGCGGTCGTAGCGCCCCCGGCGTGTCCGTCCGCCCCCGGCGCCTCACTCCCGCCGCAGTCGCAGCGTGACCAGCTCGAACGGCCGCAGCCGCACCGCGATCCGGTTGCCTTCGTGGTCCGGCCGGGCCGCGTCGGCGAGCGGCCGCTCCAACAGATCGGTCACCGCCACGTCCGCGACCTCGAAACCGGCCGTCAGCGTCGCCCGGGTCCGTCCGCCGTGGGCCTCGTGGAAGCGGACCACGACGTCGCCGCTGCCGTCGTCGGCCAGTTTCACGGCCGTGACGACCACCGCGTCGTCGCCGGCGGACACGCTCACCAGCGGGTCGACCGCGTGGGCGCCGGTCCGATGCCGCTCGGGCAGGTTGATCCGCCAGCCTTCACGGACCGCGTCGCCGATGCCCGCGCCCGGCACCAGGGCGTGCCGGAAGCGGTGGACGCCCTGGTCGGTCTCGGGGTCGGGGAAGCGGGGGGCGCGCAGCAGTGAGACGCGCACCGTGGTGGTCGTACCGCGGTCGCCGTCCGCGCGTACGGTGCGGGTCACGTCATGGCCGTACGTCGAGTCGTTGACCAGTGCGATGCCCCACCCCGGCTCCTCGACCTGGATGAAGCGGTGGTTGCAGGCCTCGAACTTGGCTGCGTCCCACGAGGTGTTGGTGTAGGTGGGGCGATGAAAGTGCCCGAACTGGGTCTCCGACGCGTACCGTTCGGCATGGACGTCGAGCGGGAACGCCAGCTTGAGGAACTTCTCCGTCTCGTGCCAGTCGACCTCGGTGTCGAGCACCAGCCGCCGCTCCCCCGGTGGCAGGGACAGCAGTTGGGTGATGCGCGAGGAGCCGAAGGACCGGACGATCCGCGCCGACGCGCCGTCCTCGCCCGCGATCACCTCGTCGGCGTCCGTGAGGTCCGTGACCGTGTTGCGGTAGAAGGCGTCGACGTCCCAGGCGTCCCACATGTTCGGCAGGTCCGGGTGGAGTTGGAGGAGGTTCGCCGCGCGGCCCGGCGCGATCGTCTCGCGCTCGGCCTCGATGTCGTACACGGACACGACCAGGCCGTCGGCGTCGATCGACACCCTCAACAGGCCGTTGTCCAGGACGAATCCGCCACCCGGGCGTAGGGTGCGGACCGTCTCGCCGGTCGTGTGCCCGGTTCCCGCGCCGCCCGCCGGGATGCCGTGGCGCGCGTGCGGGGCGGCGTTGAAGGTGAGGGGGGTCGTGCCCGCGCCGGCCAGGGCGCGCTGGGCCGCGTCGATGATCGCCTCGAGTTCGTCGGCCACGCGTGCGTACGTCGCACGGGCCTCGCGGTGCACCCAGGCGATGGAGGAGCCCGGCAGGATGTCGTGGAACTGGTGCAGCAGGACCGTCTTCCAGATGCGGTCCAACTCCTCGTAGGGGTACGGGAATCCGGTGCGCACGGCGGCCGTGGCGGCCCACAGCTCGGCCTCGCGCAGGAGGTGTTCGCTGCGGCGGTTGCCCTGTTTGGTCTGGGCCTGGCTGGTGAGGGTGGCGCGGTGGAGTTCGAGGTAGAGCTCGCCGACCCAGACGGGCGGGCGGTCGTATTCCGCTTCGGCCTTCGCGAAGAACGCCTCGGGTGTCTCCCAGGCGACGGTCGCCGAGCCTTCGAGGTCGCGCAGCCGGGCCGCCCTGGCGATCATCTCGCGGGTGGTGCCGCCGCCCCCGTCGCCGAAGCCGGTGGGCGCGAGGGAGTGGCGGGCATGCCCCTTGTCCTTGAAGTTGCGGACCGCGTGCGCGATTTCATGGCCCCGCATGGAGCAGTTGTAGGTGTCGACGGGCGGGAAGTGCGTGAAGATCCGCGTGCCGTCGATGCCCTCCCACAGGAAGGTGTGGTGGGGGAACGTGTTCGTACGGGACCAGGAGATCTTCTGGGTGAGCAGCCACTTGGAGCCCGCCGCGCGGATGATCTGCGGGAGCCCGGCGGCGAACCCGAAGGTGTCGGGCAGCCACGCCTCCTGGTTCTCGATGCCGAACTCGTCGAGGAAGAACCGCTTGCCGTGCACGAACTGGCGGGCCATCGCCTCGGAGCCGGGCATGTTGGTGTCCGCCTCCACCCACATCCCGCCGGCCGGCACGAACCGCCCGTCGGCCACCGCCTTCTTCACCCGCGCCCACACCTCGGGCCGGTGCTCCTTCACCCAGGCCCACTGCTGGGCCTGGGACATGGCGAAGACGAAGTCGGGCTCGTCCTCCAGGAGCGCGGTCATGTTGGCGGCCGTGCGGGCCACCTTCCGTACGGTCTCGCGCAGCGGCCACAGCCACGCCGAGTCGATGTGCGCGTGGCCGACGGCACTGATGCGGTGGGCGGAGGGAACGGCGGGCGCCGCCAGCACATCGATGAGGCACGAACGGGCTTGCTCGGCCGTGCCGCCCACATCCTGGAGGTCGAGGGCGTCGAGCGCCCGCTCCAGCGCGCGCAGGATCTCCCAGCGGCGCGCCGAGTCCACCGGCAGCTCGGCCATCAGCTCGCCGAGCACCTCCAGGTCGATCACCAGCTGCCACACGGTCTCGTCGAGGACGGCCAGGTCCATGCGGGCGAGTGTGTACTGGGGCGCGCTGCCCGCGGTGTCCTTGTCGCCGAGCGGGGTGGGCACGAAGGGGCGCGGGCCGAAGACGACCGGATTGGAGGCGGCCTCGATGTGCAGGCGCACCTCCTCCCCGCCCGCGACCGGCGCGCCGATGCGGACCCAGTGGTTACGGGGGTTGAGGCCCTTCACCGGGGTGCCGTCGGGCCGGTAGACGAGTCCCTCGCACTGGAAGCCGGGCATGCTCTCGTCGAAGCCGAGGTCGAGGAGGGCCTCGACGGTCCGGCCGGCCCATGCCTCGGGGACGGTCCCGGTCACACGGAACCAGCTGGTGCCCCAGGGAGCGCCCCACCGGGCACCCACCTCGATCGGTTCGGGCTCGGCCGCGAGCCCCTCCCCGACCGGCACGGGCTCGCCCGGCGCGTGCCACACGGCGACCTGAAGCGGTACGGACTCGGGGTACACGGCGGGGCGGACGCGCTCGTCGAGGACCCGCTTGAGACGGGCTTCGACCAGGCTGCGATCGTCATGCATGCGGGCGCTCCGATGCTGGTCGCGGATGGCTGCCGGGGTGCGCGACGGGCACGGGGCCGACGGGCACACCCCCAGCGTCGGCCGTAAGTGTCCGCCGGACAACCATGCCGCCGGGCATCGACGCCCGAGCGGGTGCAGGTCGGCCGGCATCGGGGTCTCGACGTGGTGCGCGCCGGAGGGCACAGTTCTCCTGCACGCGTATCGTACTGACGAGTAAGTCTTCAGCCTCCAGGAGCAATCGTGACCAACTGGGTCGGCCGGACCGCCACCGAGATCGCCGCAGCCGTACGCGAGAAGCGGGCCACGCCGCGCGAGGTGGTGGCCGAACATCTCGCCCGCATCGAGCGCCTCGACGGCCGGATCGGCGCGTTCCGCACGGTTCGCGCGAAGGCGGCGCTCGCGGAGGCCGACGAGGTGGCGGGCCGTGCCGATCTGGCCGAACTCCCGCTCGCCGGCGTGCCGGTGGCCGTCAAGGACAACCTGGCCGTGCGCGGGGAGTCGACCCTGAACGGCTCCGCCGCGACGCCGGACACCCCCGCCGACGAGGACCATGTCGCCGTGGCCCGGCTCCGGGCGGCGGGCGCGGTGGTGGTGGGTCTGACGAACGTGCCCGAGCTGTGCATCTTCGGTACGACGGAGGGCGTGCACGGCACGTCCCGCAACCCGTGGGACACCAACCGCACGGCCGGCGGTTCGTCGGGCGGCAGCGCGGCCGCGGTCGCCGCCGGCCTGGTGCCGCTGGCCATCGGCAACGACGGCATGGGCTCGCTGCGCATCCCGGCGGCCAACTGCGGCCTCGTCACGATCAAGCCGGGCCACGGCGTGGTTCCGGCGGGCTTCGGCAACGCCGACTGGTTCGGCATGTCCGAGAACGGACCGCTGGCGACCACGGTCGAGGACCTGCGCCTGATGCTCACGGTCCTCGCGGACACGGAGTTCGTACGCCGGGAGGAGCCGGCTTCGCTGAACATCGCCGTGTCGCTGCGCAGCCCCCTCGTCGGCGTCGCGATCAGCAAGCCGTACGCGGCCGCGGTCCGCGGGGCGTCGGGGGTGCTGACCAGGGCCGGCCACGCGGTGCAGCGCGCCGAGCCGCCGTACCCGCTCACGCTGGGCCTCACCGCGCTCCAGCAGTGGACGGCGGGCACCGCGGTGAGCGCCGAGGGCCTCGACCCGGCCCTCCTGGCCCGGCGGAGCCAGGTCCACGCGGCCGTCGGCCGCCGTTTCCTGCACACGGTCCGCACCGGCGACAGCCGTGAGCGGCTGCGCAGCAGGCTGGAGCCCTTCTTCGCCGAGTACGACGTCCTGCTCGCCCCCGCCCTCGCCCGCCGCTCCCCCCAGGCCGGGCCGTGGCACGAGCGCGGCTGGCTGCGGAACATCCTGGCCAACACCGCGTACTCCCCGATGACGCCGCCCTGGAACCTCACGGGCTGGCCCGCGATGTCCGTCCCGTTCGGCACGCTGCCCTCGGGCGCCCCCTGCGCCGTCCAGCTCGTCGGCCGCCCGGGATCGGAGAAGACCCTGCTGGAGCTGGCGGAGCAGCTGGAGAGCTTCGAGCCGTGGCAGCGCACGGCGCCGCTCGACTAGCCAGCAGCGGTGGCGATCCGCCGCCGGACACACAGAAGCCGCGGCCGGGGGGGGGGGGGGGGGGCTGGGGGGGGGACCGGGGGGCGGGCGGCCGGGGGGCGCCCCCCCCATCCCCCCCGGGGGGGGCGGGGGGGGGGTCCGTCG
>NZ_JBEYYC010000035.1:0-94368 GCF_040645355.1 Streptomyces sp. NPDC046805
CCCGTCCGCGGATGGTTCACCCGGCGCACCCGTGAACCATCCGCGGACGGGCGCCGTAGGTCCCGTCAGTGGCACGGGAGCCGCCGAGTGCGGCTTCCGGGGCCCCCATTCACCCCGGCTGGAGGACGTTTTCGTGTCGTTGATGTTGACCGTGGTCGAGGGGGGCGGTGACGCGTTCGACGTCCACCTCGACGCCGACCCCGACACGCCCGTGAGCGCTGTCGCGGAGGCGCTGGCCGGAGCGGGAGGCGTCCACCGGCCCCCGGAGGGCCTCGGCCTGTACGCCGGCGACCGGCTGCTGCCCGCCGACATGCGGTTGCGGGACACACCGCTCCACCACGCGGCCATCGTGGGCCTGGGCAGCCCTGCGGGCACCGCGTCGGCCGAACCGGACGGGCTGGTGGAGGTCCGTGCGGTCGGCGGGACCGGCGCGGGTGCCGTGCACCGGCTCGACATGGGCGAGTACCGGATCGGGCTGGCCCACGACGGGACCGCCCAGGTGCTGCGCACCGTACCGGACCGTCCGTTCGCCGTCCTGGCGGTGGGCCCCGCAGGACGCTGCCGTATCGCGCCCGACGCCTCCGCGCCGGGCGGCGGCACCCTGCAACTGGACCGCGAGGACCTCGCCGAGGCGACCGCCTGGCCGGCCGGCGCACAGCTCCTCGTCGGGGACTGCCTGCTCGAACTCGCCCTCCCGCAGAAGCCGGACGCGGCCGTGCAGCCGTCGGAGGACGGCACCGGCCGGGACTACAACCGGCCGCCGCGGCTGCGGCCGGCCGAGACCGCCACCCGCTTCACCCTGCCCTCCCCGCCGGCCCCGCCCGCCGCCCGGCCGCTCCCGTGGATCACCGCGGCGGCCCCGCTGGTGGCGGCGGGGGCCGGGGCGCTGATGTTCGGCCGTATGTCGATGCTGCTGTTCGGGCTGCTCTCCCCGGTCGCGATCCTCGGCAACTACCTGATGAGCCGGCGCACCGGGCGCCAGTCCCACTCCGGCAGTGTCGCCGCCTACGAGGAGAAGAAGGCGCGCATCGAGGGCGACGCGGCGAAGGCCCTGGCGGCCGAACGCACCGCCCGGCGTCGCGGATTCCCGGACCCGGCCGAGGTCGTCCTGACCGCCGTCGGCCCCCGGCGCCGCCTGTGGGAACGCCGTACCTCCGACGCCGACTTCCTCGAACTGCGCATCGGAACCGCCGATCTCGCCTCCGACGTGGTGCTCCAGGACCCGACGAAGGACGAGCACCGCCGTGAGGACCCGCGGACCGCGTACGACGTCCCGGTGACCGTTCCGCTGCGGGAGCACGACGTCCTGGGCATCGCCGGCGAGGGCCCGGCCGCGCGCGCCGTGTCGCGCTGGGTGGTCGCCCAGGCCGCCGTCCTGCACAGCCCCCGTGATCTCCGGATCCATCTGCTGACGACCGGCGAACGGGGCCGGGACGGCTGGTCCTGGCTGCGCTGGCTGCCGCATGTGCGCAAGAAGTCCGGCGACATCCCGGCAAGCATCGGCTACGGCACGGAGACCTGCGCCCGGCGGGTCGCCGAACTCACCGCGCTGATCGCCGAGCGCGCCGGACGGGAGGACCGGCGCAGCCGGGCCGCCGGGCCCGACGTGCTCGTCGTCCTCGACGGAGCCCGCAGGCTGCGTTCGCTGCCCGGCGTGGCGCAGATCCTGCGCGACGGACCGGCCGTCGGCGTCCGCGCGGTCTGCCTGGACGCCGAGGAGCGGCTGCTGCCCGAGGAGTGCCATGCCGTCGTCACCGAGGAGCCCGGCGGAACCGTACGGGTGGGACGCTCCGGGAGGGCCACCGTCGGGGGCATCCGGCCCGACGCGGTGTCCCTGGAGTGGTGCCGTTCGCTGGCCCGCGCGATGGGCCCGCTGCGGGACCCGGGCGGGGCCGACGAGGAGGCCGCGGTGCTGCCCGCCTCCGCGCGGCTGCTCGACGTCCTCGCCCTCGATCCGCCGCGGGCCGCCGGTATCCGGGCGCGCTGGACGGCCGGGGGCCGCTCGACCCGGGCGGCCGTCGGCGTCTCCCTGGACGGTCCGTTCCATCTGGACCTGCGGCGCGACGGCCCGCACGGGCTGGTCGCCGGCACCACCGGCTCCGGCAAGTCCGAACTCCTCCAGACGCTGGTCGCCTCGCTCGCGGTGGCGAACCGTCCGGACGCGATGACGTTCGTCCTGGTCGACTACAAGGGCGGCTCCGCGTTCAAGGACTGTGTGGACCTGCCGCACACCGTCGGCATGGTCACCGACCTCGACGCCCACCTCGTCGAGCGGGCCCTGGTGTCGCTGACGGCGGAACTCACCCGGCGCGAGCACATCCTCGCCGCGGCCGGCGCCAAGGACATCGAGGACTACGTCGAGCTGCTGGAGCGCGACCCGGCGGGCCGCGAGCCGATGCCCCGGCTGCTCATCGTCATCGACGAGTTCGCCTCGATGGTGCGCGATCTGCCGGACTTCGTGAAGGGTCTGGTCAACATCGCCCAGCGGGGCCGCAGCCTCGGCATCCACCTGATCCTGGCGACGCAGCGCCCCAGCGGCGTCGTCTCCTCGGAGATCCGCGCCAACACCAACCTGCGCATCGCGCTCCGGGTGACGGACGCCGGCGAGAGCCAGGACGTCCTCAACTCCCCCGAGGCCGCCGGGATCTCGCAGGGCACCCCCGGTCGCGCCTATGTGCGCCTGGGCCAGAACTCCCTCGTGCCGTTCCAGTCCGGACGGGTCGGCGGCCGCCGGCCCGGTGCCGCGGCGACCTCGCTGCCCGCGCCCTGGGCGGTGACGGTCGGCTGGGAACGGCTGGGCGAGCCGCTCCCGGCGCGGCCCCGCGGCGCGGCCGTACCCACCGAGGTGGAGACCGACCTCACCGCGCTCGTCACGGCGATCCGCGAAGCGGACCGCGAGATGGGCATCCCCGCGCAGCACAGCCCCTGGCTCCCGCCGCTGCCCGAGGTCCTGGTCACCGGCGAACTGCCGGCGCCCCCGCCCTCGGACTACGACCTCGCGCCCGTCGCGTACGGCGTGGTGGACCTGCCCGCCCAGCAGGCGCGGCTGCCCCTGGTGATCGACCCGGCGACGCTCGGGCACCTGCACATCATCGGCTCGCCCCGGCAGGGCAGGTCGCAGACGCTGCGCACCATCGCCGGCACCCTGGCCTTCGCCCATTCCCCGGACCGGCTGCACATGTACGGCATCGACTGCGGCAACGGCGCGCTGCTGCCCATCGAGGGGCTGCCGCACTGCGGGGCCATCACCCAGCGCACCCAGCCCGACCGGGTGGCCCGGCTGCTCGCCCGGCTGACCGGGGAGCTGACCCGACGCCAGGAGATGCTCGCGGCCCGCGGCAGCGCCGACCTGCCGGAGCTCCGCCGCGCCCTGCCGGAGGCCGAACGGCCGCCGCACATCCTGCTGTTCATCGACCGCTGGGAGGTCTTCGACAAGCAGCTCGGCGAGTACGACTCCGGGAACCTGCTGAATTCCGTGCTGACCCTGCTCCGCGACGGCGCGAGCGTCGGCATCCACCTGGTGATGACGGGTGACCGGTCGCTGTTCTCCAGCCGGGTCAACGGCTCCACCGAGGACAAGCTCGTGCTGAAGCTGAACGAGAAGTCCGAGTACGGGATGATCGGCATCACCCAGCGCAACGTGCCCGACGAGATACCGCCGGGCCGCGCGTTCCGTGCCGCCGACAAGGCGGAGGTACAGATCGCGCTCCTCACGGACAACCCGGAAGGGCAGGCGCAGGCCGCGGCGCTCCAGCAGATCGCCGAGTACTGCCGCGAGCGGGCTACCCAGCTGCCGGACGCCACCCGGCCGTTCCGCGTCGACACCCTGCCGGAACGGCTCACCTGGGAGGAGGCGACCCGGTACGTGCCGCAGCCGCTGCCGTCCGCACGTTGGGCCATGTCCGGCGTCGGCGGCGACGAACTCATCGCGTCCGGGCCGGACTTCGCCATCACGCCGACCTTCCTCGTCGCCGGGCCCGCCCGCTCCGGCCGCAGCACCGCCCTGGCGACGCTGGCACTGTCGCTGCTGTCGGTCGGGACGCCCGTCGTCGTCGGCGCGCCCGCCAGGTCGCCGCTGCGCGACCTCGCCGGACGGCCCGGGGTCCTCGCGGTCCTCGAGGATTCCGACATCGACCCCACCGCCCTGGAGGAACTGCTGGCCTCCTCGCCGCGGGGGGCCGTGGTGATCCTGGACGACGCCGACCTGCTGCTGAAGACGAAGGCCGAGCCCGTCCTCACCCAGATCGCCAAGTCCGGTGCCCAGAACGGCCGGGGCCTGGTGATCGCCGGGCAGACCGACCGGCTCTCCTCCGGCTTCTCCGGCTGGCACACCGAGGCCCGCCGCAACCGGTGCGGTCTGCTGCTGAAACCGCAGAACATGAGCGACGGCGAACTGATCGGCGTCAAGGTCCCCCGCAGCCGCCTGGGCGCGACCCGCCCGGGTCGGGCCATTCTGCACCTGGGCGACGGCGTGCTGCGCACCGTCCAGGTCCCGGAGACGGTGTTCCCGCCGGCCGGGAGCTGAGGTCCACGGCGGAGGGCTCCCGCCCCGGCGACGGCCGGGGCGGGAGCCCTCACACGTGACGGGGCACCGTCCCGGTCAGGTCGTTCCTTCCAGGTAGCTGGAGTCGTGCACCATCGTGCCCTCGGAGCCGTTGGGGACGGCCCCGTTGATCGCCCAGCCGAGGCCGGCCAGTCCGACGAGGTTCGAGCTCTGGTCGATCCAGGCCGACGACTTCGTCCAGATGTTGCTGACGTCCGGGAGCTGCTTCAGCGGGGCCGGCATCTTGAGCACGCCGTTCGGGATGTTCGACAGCAGGTTCCTGACGATGACAGTCGGGTCCTTGAACCCGGTGAACGCCTTGACGGCGGGGACCACGGTCTTGATGTTGACCTGGATCGCCTTGAGGTCGTTCGTGACGCCCTTGAGGGTTTCGGCGATCCCGCCCAGTTTGGCGATCTTGATCAGGCCGACGCCTCCGAGCACCAGTCCCAGACCGCTGAGGACCATGTCGAGCACGTCCCACTCGCCCGTCTGAACACTCTCGACGATATTCATCACGAAGGGGATCGCGGCGGTGACCAGACTGGCGATCGTCAGGACGAGCCCGAGGCCCTGCAGCCCGGGGATGAGCATGGCGATGATGCCCAGGGCGGCGCTGATGAAGCCGAGCACCTGCTTGAAGATCTCCTTGATCCTCTCCCACAGGCTCTTGCCCGGGACCGCCTCGCTCGTCGCGTCGTCCAGGGCCCGGGCCGCCGTCGAGGCGTCCGTCTCGCGCAGCTCCCGGGCGTCCTCGGCGAGCATGCGGGCGGCGTCGAGGTCCCGCTGGGCACTGTCGGCGTCCCCCTGCGCCGCGGACTGGTCGCCTCGGGCGTTCTCCATGGCCTGCCGGGCGCTGCGCCGGGCCGCCTCGTCGTCCGGCGGGGGCGGGTCCGCCGCGTCCAGGCCGTTAATCACGGACCCCGCCGCCGCGGCGGCATCGGTGGCACGCTGCAGCCGCTCCTTGGCGTCCCGTCCGTCGACCAGCGCGTTGTCGGCCTTGCGCTGGTGGTCCCCGAGCTGGTCGGCGTACGTGTCGAGCGCGCGGGCAGCCATGTCGTACGAGGTGTGCAGTTTCTCCACCTGATTGGCCAGGTCCCCGAGCTTGTCCCGGAGTTTGTCCATGGCCTTGCCCTCGCCGAGCTGACTGTTCTTCAGCCCGCTGACGATGGGGAGCGCCTGGTCCGCGTCGTCGGCGACGGCCCGGTACCGGCCCGCGAGCCTTCCGAGTATCTCCGCGTCGCCCGGCGTCGGGTCGTCCGAGAACCCGAAGACCGTCTCCCAGTCGGACACCGCTGGCCGCGCCATTGCCGCGCCCTCACTTTCCGTTCTCGTCCGCGCCCTGCGGGCTCGGTGCGGCCGGCACAGTCGTGCCCTTGTTCTTGACTGCCACGAAGCGCAGCGTCCCCGCGATGGCGTCGAACACCTCGAAGAACTGGTCCTTGAGCTCCACGTTGGGGGTGGAGCTGGAGACCAGCAGGTACTCCCGGCGGTCCGGGATCGGGAACAGGGTGTGCAGCAGCGCCGTGCGCACCGGCTTGCCCCGGTAGTCGATGTCCTCGACGGAGGCGATCCGCCCGACCGGTCCGACCTCGGGAAGCTCGATCAGGTCCACCTGGCGCGGCGGGTACCCGCTGCTCTGCGGACCCCCGGCCTGCAGGCCCGCCCCGAACAGCACCTCGGCCAGATCGTCCGGCGCGCCCTCCGGCACGGGCATCCGCACCACGACGGATGTGGCGCTGAGCATCGTGTCCCCGCCGGGGAACCTGACCATCCCCGACGCCTGGAGCGCACCCCTCGCGTAGGCCTCGCGTGCGATCCGGCGGGTGTCGCGGATCAGACCGTCGAGCCGCTCACGGGAGAGCTGCGCAACTCCCTTCGCCTGGTGCTCGATACGGCGGCGGATGGACGCGTCCCGGGTGCTCGGGTCGAGGTCCAGATACCACCAGGAGCCGGGGTAGCGCAGCTTGTAGTGCGCGGGCGACCCCGTAGTAGCCCGGTCCGTGACCGGATGCGTCATCACGCGTGTCCCTTCTGCCTGCAGGCTCTCGTCAGGTCTTCTTGGAGTCGTCCAGCGCCTTGACGGTCTCGTCGTCCGTCTGCGTGAAGGCGTCGGAGATCTTCTTCGTGTTCTCGGAGAAGACCTTCACGTTGTCCTGCACCTTCTCGTGGCCCCTCCCCCATGCGTCGTCGAAGTCCGCGAGGGACTGGGCGAGCTTCGAATCGCCCACGTCGTCGCTCGATCCGACGTCGCTGAGCCGTGCGGTGTTGTTGATCCGCTCCCCGATGTCCTCAAGCGACTTGACCGTCTCGTTCAGGTCCTCAAGGGGCACGCTGATGCGGGTCATCGGTTCCTCCTCCCCGGTCTTCGCCGCCCGGTCCCGCCGCAGAAGGGCGGGACCGGGCACGCGGGCACGTCAGCCGATGGAACCGGACGTCTGGTCGTCGGTGTCGACGAACGCGTCGGCGACCTGCTTGATGAAGTCGCTGACGCCCTGCAGACCCTCGATCGCCTTCTCGGTGCCGTTCTTGTACTCCTCCCAGAACGGACGGAACTTGCTCTCGGAACCCGGCGTCGCGTAGGCCGCCTCGACCATCTCGTCCATCTTGGTGTTGGCCTCGTGGAGGCTCTGCTGCATCAGTTCCTTCTGGTTCTGCAGCCAGGTCGACGCCTCCCGCATCTCGTCCGGGCTGATCCTGATGTTGCCGCCGGCCATGTCGGTCACTCCCTCGTCTCGTATCGCCGCGGCCGCTGAGCCGCGCACACTCGGCTGTACGGGGCACCCGGCGAGGCGGTTCACGCCTGTTGCGGAACGGTGACGAATGGAGCGGCCGACGCCGTGATCAGGCCTGCGACCAGGCCCCTTGGCCGACAACAGCCCTTCGCGGAACCGGGAGTGACGTCCCCTCACTGATATGCAGCGGCCCGATACGGGCCTCGGGGGCCCAGCGCACGCAGTGCCGGGGCGGCGAGGTCACTGAGGACACGCTCAACAATGCCGAGCAGATCAAGGACATCATCTGTCAGTCGTGACCCCGCGGCCGGAACCCGCAGGAGACCGGCCTGCTGCGGGGCCGGGGCCCGGGGGCGCCTCGCCCCTCAACGCCGCGCACCGGGCCCGCGCCCGGTGGCTCGTCCCTCGCTGTCGGTCGTCGGTGGTCGGCCTGCGACGAGGTGATCAGGAAGCTGGGACCGGAAGTCGATCACCACCCGGCCGTCGCCGGGCCGTCCAAGGCACCCGGACGCCGTGTGGGAGGACGGCCGCCTCGTCCGCTGCCTGAGCCTGTCGCCGGACAGCGGGACCGCGTCTCATGCCTCTTCCAGAGCCTCGCCGAACTCGCGCAGGACCTTGCTGTGATGGTTGCGGGACAGTTCGTGTCCGACGCCGACGGCGAGCGCGACCGGCCACTCGATGACTTCGAGTGCCGTGAGGAGGCCGAGGCCCGCGAGGAAGACGAGCTGGTCGGCGGGAGGTAGTTCGAGTCGTAGGGCGCCCATGTGCACGGTGGTCGTATGGTCCGCGACGACGCGTTCGGCCGCGGCGCGGGGCCCGCGGTGGCGCGTGGTCGGAACCTGCGCGCCGGACGGCGCGGTGTCGGGGGCTGTCCTGCTTGTTCGCGCGGTCATGTCCCGTTCCGTTTCATCGGCCGGTGCCCGGTATCCGCTCGATGGCCCTCTTCTCTTCCACGCTAGCTCCGCACTGCCCAGGGGCGCAGTTCGAGGGATTTCTCGCCGTTCGGTCTCGCTCGGCGGATCGGACCGCCGTGGGATGCGGGGCGGCCCCGGGTGCCGTGGTGGCTGGCACGCCGGGGCCGGTGTCGGGGAGTCGCTGTTCGGCCACTCTCTCTTGAGGTGTCAAGGTGCCGTACGTCAGTCGGCCGTCGGGGTCTCCTGCTTACGGAGGAGCAGCAGGGCACCGCCGCCGATCACCACGAGACCGATGGCCACGCCCGCGATCAACGGGGTCGTGCTGGAGCCACCGGTGGCGGCCAGGTTCGTGCCGCCGGCGGTGCCGCCCACCGTGGCCGGGCTGGGCTCGGTGAGCGTCTGGGCCGAGTCGCCGCCCGCGCTGCTCTGGGTCTTGCAGTCGAGGACGCCGGTAAAGCGCTGGGCCAGGCCGTTCGGTCCGGCGATCGTGAAGCCGTAGGCCTGGTCCTCCTGCAAGGGGATCGTCACCGTCCGCGAGGCGCCGGCCGGGATGGTGTGCTCGAATCCCAGCAGCTTGAAGGTGAACGGCTCGTCGCCCGGGTTGGACGCGGCGATGTCCACGCCGCCCTTGGCGCAGTTCTTGCGGGCCGAGAGCGCCGGTATCGGGCCGGTCTCGGCCCAGGCGGCGGTCGCGGTCGCGGAGACCGTGGACTCGCTGGAACCGGCCAGGATCTGGGTCTGGCTGCGACTCTCGGAGGCGAAGGCCCGGCCGACCGGCACCGTGGTCGACGCCTGCACCGTCAGTTCGGCCGTCCCTCCCCCGTTGCTCGACGGGCGGGACGGGTCCCCGGCGGCGTCCTCGGGGACATCGAAGAACAACTGGCTGCCGTTCTCCGCCGACGTGACGACCTTGCCGGTCTTGTCGGTGATCCGCACCCCGCTGGTGGCCGCGTCCGCCGGCGCCGACACCGTCACGGCGCGCGCATTGGTGTGCACCGTCACCGGTCCGAGCCGCTCACCCGGATGACCGGAGACCGCGGGCGGGTCCAGGGTCAGCGACGCGCTGGGCTCCGCCAGGGCGTGGGCGCTCTTCGTCAGATAGTTCGCGAGCCGCTCGGCCTGCGGGTCGGCGGCGTCGACGTCCGCGCCGTCCGAGTAGCGCCAGATGGCCACCTGGGTGCCGGCCGCCGCGTCCTGCTCGGTGAGGCCCTTGGCGCCCGCCCGCTGCGCGAGCGCGGCGAGGTCGTTCACCTGCGGGTAGGAGTTCTGCAGGATCCAGCGGATCTTGCCGGCGTTCTTGTTGGTGCCCAGCGAGGTGCCGCTCCAGGGAGTCTCCTGGTACTTGGCGTCCTTCTGCGTGGGGTTGTGTATGTCGATGCAGTACGTCTGGAGGGTGCCGCCGCCCTCGACGGACATCTCGAACAGACCCGCGGGGACCTGCTGGTCACCGGTGTCCGTGTGGATGACGGCCTCGCCGTACGTCTTCAGACCGTCGATGGTGGCGGTCGCGCCGCCCTGGCTCTGAGGTGCCTCGTCGGCGGCGGCCGCGCCGGCACCGGTCAGCACACTGGCGGCCACGAGGCCGGACACCAGCGCGGCGGCGGCCAGGCGGCCCGTTCGTCGCCCGCGCACGGACGGAGTGGTCGTTCCGGAGGACTCCGAGGAACCCGAGGAACCCCGGATCCCAGAGAACGCAGCAAGCACAGAATTCCCCTTCGAGCAGGACCCGTTGATGTGGGGGTGTGGTCCCACCAGCAGAATCAGCAGCCCCGAGAGCTACGCTCGGAATCCTAAGGAGCAGGCGGACCCGGGCTGCCCGATCCCGTCTTCGGATGGCCGATCCGACTCGGAATCGTTACCGTCAAGACCCCTTGCGAGCAGGGCTTATCGACAAATCCACGCGGGCGTTCGGAGCGCACTCGCCGATAAGCCGCAGTTCGGTCAGTGCGGTGGCTTCCGGCGACTGACATTACGTCACTGCTGCCGACCGCGCCTGCTGTTGAGAGTCGGGATCAGTCAACTCGTCTGCCGGGGTTGCCCAATTGGGCTCCGGACGCTGTTGACTTGCCCCCGCCTCTGGCTTGCCCGCGCGCCGGAAGGCCGACGTTCCCCGGGCGAGGTCATGGCCGATCGCCAGCGCGTCGATGTCAGCCGAGGTCCAGTTCTGCTGCCCCTCGCGCCCCTCCGTGCGGACCTTCAGCCTGCCCTGCACGATGACGGGCTCGCCCACGCTCAGGGACGCCGCCGCGTTGACGGCGAGTTGGCGGTTGGCCCACACCGTGAAGAAGTTGGTGTGGCCGTCCGTCCAGGCGCTCTTCTCGCGGTCCCAGTAGCGCGAGGTCACCGCCAGCCGGAACCGCGCCGAGGGGCCCGCCGCCAGCTCTCGGTACACGGGCTGTGTCGCCACGTTGCCCACCGCGCAGATCATCGTCTCGTTCATCGTGCGCCCCTCCCTCGCCCGGGCGCTCGCGCCGGGCGGATACACGTACGGGCCCGTCCCGTACGGCTGCGTCTGTCGCCGAACCAGACTGCCTCCGCCGGGCCGGGCCCGCTGAGCGCTGTGGACCACCGGCCGCCTGTGGAAAACTCCGCCACCCGGGCGAGTGAGGGGAATCAGCCCACCGTCGCACGCGTCCCGCTGACCCTGCCGTACTCCTCCCGTACCTCGCGGTATCGCAGCAGCTCCGCCGCCAGCGGATCGAGCACCCGGGCCCGGCCGCAGCCCGCGGCCGCCTCGCGTAGTCGGCGTTCCGCGTCCAGGCCGTAACGTCGCGCCGGTCCGCGTGCCGCCATCCGGCAGCTCCACTCGACGAGGGGGCCGCCGATGATGCCGGCCACCATCAGCAGCACCGGAACGCCCAGGTTCGGCGCCATGACGCCGATGATCTGCCCCACCAGCCACAGACCGCCCACGATCTGCAGGAGGGTCATGGACGCCTGGGCCAGCACGGCCACCGGCCACCAGCCCGGCCGCGGTGGCCGTCCTGTGGGCGCGTCGCGTGCCGTCAGCTCGTCCAAGGCCTCGGACAGCCCCTCCGAGCCGCGTACGGCCGCCTCGCGCACCGTCTGCGCCCAGGGCGCGGGCAGCCCGGCCGAGGCCCGGTCGGACACCGTACGCACCGCCTGCTCGACGCGCTGACGCGCCGTGGCCTCCTCGTCCTCCTGCGCACGCAGCACATGGCGTCCCGTGGGCGGCTCGCAGCGGTCCCGGTACCAGCGCCACAGCCGCAGCCACGGCGTGCCGCAGGCCCGGTTGGCGTTGCGCAGCCAGGCGCGCTCGGCCGCCTCGCCCGCCGCGGTGGCGCCCACCGCGTCCGCGAGGCCGGCGGAGAAGTCGTCCCTGGCCTCCTCGCTGAGCCCGGTGCGCCCTCCGGCGACGTACACCGGCCGCAACCCGGTCGCGGCGGCGTCCACATCGGCCGAGACACGGCGGGCTGCCGCGCCGCGCTCCGCCACGAACCGGCCGAGGGCCTCGCGCAGATCCCCGAGGCCGCCCCCGGTCAGCGCGGACAGCGCGAGCACCGTCGCCCCCGGCTCGCCGTAGTCGCCCAGCGCGATCCCGTCCTCGTCGAGCAGCCGCCGCAGGTCGTCCAGGACCTGGTCGGCGGCCTCCCCGGGGAGCCGGTCGATCTGGTTGAGGACGACGAACATGACCTCCGCGTGGCCCGCCATGGGCCGCAGATAGCGCTCGTGGAGTACGGCGTCGGCGTACTTCTCGGGGTCGACGAGCCAGATCACCGCGTCGACGAGCTTCAGGATGCGGTCCACCTGCTCGCGATGCTGTACGGCCGCGGAGTCGTGGTCCGGCAGGTCGATCAGGACGAGCCCGCGCAGCTGTTCCTCCGCCTCCGGGCTGTGCAGCGGGCGCCGGCGCAGTCGGCCGGGGATGCCGAGCCGGTCGATGAGGGGCGCCGCGCCGTCGCTCCAGCTGCAGGCGATGGGCGCGGCGGTGGTCGGCCGCCTTACCCCCGTCTCCGAGATCGCCACCCCGGCGAGCGCGTTGAACAGCTGCGACTTGCCACTGCCGGTGGCGCCCGCGATGGCGACGACGGTGTGCTGTCCCGAAAGCTCGCGCCGGGCCGCCGCCCCGTCGAGGACCCGGCCCGCCTCCGCGAGCGTCGGGCTGTCGAGCCGGGTACGGGAGAGGCCCACCAGTTCGCGCAGGGCGTCGAGGCGCGCGCGCAGCGGGTCGTCGTACGTCAGGGGGGACACGGCCGGGGCGGCCGCGCCCCGGGCCTCGATGACCGGGACCGGCTGGGCGCCGGAGGTGGCACTCACGCGCCGGGCGATGAGGCCGTCGTCCCAGGCCCCCGTGGAGGCCGTGGGGTCCGCGGAATCCGCCGGCTCCTCGGCATACGTGGCATTCGGCGCGGGTGTCCTGTCCTGCACGCGCGCGTG
Source organism: Streptomyces sp. NPDC046805 (assembly GCF_040645355.1). Lineage (NCBI taxonomy): Bacteria > Bacillati > Actinomycetota > Actinomycetes > Kitasatosporales > Streptomycetaceae > Streptomyces > Streptomyces sp. NPDC046805. The sequence continues at coordinate 12,591 of NZ_JBEYYC010000035.1, forward strand.
GTCGTCCGTTTTCGTCTCGCCGGTTCTCGCGTCGTCGTCCTGTCGCCCGCGCGTGAGGCCGTCCGTGAGGCTCGCCCGGCGGTCGGCCGAGGCCGCCCTGGAGTGGGCCGCTTCAGGGAAGCCGCTTTCAGGGCCGTCCTCTCCAAGGAGGACGGTTGCGCGCCTCGCGGACCTCGGCCCGGCTCCCCGGGCAATCATGTCGGGCCTCCGAGAGGCCTCGCCTTCGGCGTGATCGACGTGCTCCGTGTGGTCGTGGTCAGTGACGGCTGTCACCGGTCACCTCTCCTTCTGCAGTACGGACAGCGCGGCGATGAGTTCGGCCTGCGGCTCGGGGTGGACGTCCAGGGCGTCGAGCGGGGCGATGCGGCGCTCGCGCTCGGCGTGGATGACCCGGTCCAGGTGTTCGGTGAGCAGCTGTCCGGCACGATCGCGCAGCCGCAGCGCCCCCTGCGCGCCGATCCGCTCGGCGAGCCCCTCGCCCGCGGACCGGGCCCGGTGGCCGCCCAGCAGCGCGGTGGCGACCAGGGCGGCGACGGCCTCCGCGTCGGGTGCGACGTTCCGGTCGAGCTCGTGCACCTCGCCCTCGGCGTACTCCTCGAGCTCGCGCCGCCAGCGCCGTACCGCCAGCCCGATCCGGTGCTCGGCGCTCTCCAGGGACGGATCCCGGCCCACGAGTCCGGGGGCCTGCGCGGCCGGCTCCCGCCGCCAGGCCTCGTCGATGCGCTCGTCGGCCGCGGTGACGGCGCACAGCAGCAGCGCGGCCAGGCTCCCCATCAGGGCGTCGAGGAGCTCACCGGCGCTGCAGTCGAGGGGGAAGGCGCGCCAGCGTTTCAGCGCGTCCCCGGCGAGCACGGCCCCGGCCTGCAGCCGCCCGCGTACGCGCGCGTGCTCGCTGTCGTACGCGCCCTCGACAGCAGCCGTCAGCCGCAGCGCGGCCGCGTGCTGGGCGGCAGCGGCGCCGGCCAGCTCGGGCAGCCGCGACTTCAGCGAGTCGAGGATGCCGTACGTCGTCCGTGCCATGACGTGCTGCCGGGCGGCGGGGTCCTGCGCCTGGTGGACGAGCCACGCCCGCAGCGGGGCCACCGCGGTGGCGGGCAGCAGGCCTCCGCCCCACGCCGACTCGGGCAGCTCGGGCACGGTGAAGCGGGGCAGGTGGCCGAGCCCCGCCTTGGTGAGGAGAGCGCCGTACTGCCGCGAGACCTCGGAGACGACCTGGTGCGGGACCCGGTCGAGCACGGTCACCAGGGTGGCGTCGTACTCCTTGGCGGTACGCAGCAGGTGCCAGGGCACGGCGTCGGCGTACCGCGCGGCCGTGGTCACCATGACCCAGATGTCGGCCGCGCAGATCAGCTCGGAGGCGAGGACGCGGTTGGCGGCGAGCAGGGAGTCGATGTCGGGCGCGTCGAGCAAGGTGAGCCCGCGTGGGAGGGTCTCGGCGGTCTCGATGCGCAGCACGCGCGCGGGTTCCTCCCCGGGGAGCAGCAGATCGTCCCCGGGCTCCCGTTGGGGCACCCACGCGCGCGTGAGGTCGGGCAGCACTCTCATGCCGCTGAACCAGTGGTGGTCTTCCGGATGGCACACCAGTACCGGCGTCCGGGTCGTCGGCCGCAGTACGCCCGCCTCGCTGACCCGGCGCCCGACCAGGGAGTTGACGAGCGTCGACTTGCCCGCGCCGGTGGATCCGCCCACGACCACCAACAGGGGGGCTTCGGGGGATCTCAGCCGGGGCACCAGGTAGTCGTCGAGCTGTGCGAGCAGTTCGTCGCGGTTGGCACGCGCGCGTGGGGCCCCCGCCAGGGGCAGCGGGAAGCGTGCGGCGGCGACACGGTCGCGCAGGGCGGAGAGTGCGTCGAGCAGCTGAGGCCGTACGTCCAAGGTCACCACATGCGAAGAATGCCCAATTTCAGGGGATTTCTGAAGCATATGGATTTGTCTGCGCGCCGACGGGACACAACGGACGGAAGGTGCGACTGGGGCATGGTGACAGTCCAGGCATAACGAGTGCACAACACCCGGCGCGTGAGGCGCCAAAAGCGGTGCACGAATCGCACCCGCCTGCGATTATCGGGACCGCTTCACTGAACCTCCACATCGAGCCACGGAGGCGAAGCAACAGGGTCAAGGATCCGGGAGCCCTATCCTTGTCCCCGGCAACGTCACGGATCAGCCCACACCCGGGCACCACGAACGAGGCCACCACACCCGGCCCCCGTAGCTCAGTGGATAGAGCAGGCGCCTTCTAAGCGCTTGGCCGCAGGTTCGAGTCCTGCCGGGGGCGCCCACTCCCCGCCCTCCTTCGGGAGGGCGTTTTTGCTGCTCAGAGCGGGTTTCGCACGGCACGACGAAGCCCCGGGCACTCCCCTGACGATCAAGGAAAGCTTCCGGCGCTGTCCGACTGTCACCGGGTTTCTGCGGGTCGCCGTGTCGAATACGTGTCGAAGTTCTCGGTGGCGGATCAGTCGGCGCCGGAGAGGTCGGGGAGATCACCGGCGGCTTCAAGCCCCGGCTGCGTTCCGCTTCGCCGGGCGCGCTCCCGGCTCCGCTGCGCGCTGCGCTCCTGCCTTCGGCCCGCTCTGCGCGCTGCGCCGCCGCGCGCCCACGTGTGGACAGGGCCGGTGGCCATGAGTCAATCACCGCATAGCGCGACCCACAGTCAAGGCAATGCCTCCGGCGGGGGATCGGCCGACACCGGGATGGAGGGGGCGCCGCTGCCGCCCGCGGGTCCGTAGTGGCGTGCGCAAGGTGCTCCCATCCCGTACGCCATCGACCCAGGCAAAGCCGAGCGGGCGTGGGTCGACGCCGTACGGGATGGGGGCTGGGGTGAGTGCTTGGTGGAGGCGGGATGTGGCAGCTTTGGCCCCTTGCCTGCGGGCCATGTCTCTCCAGATCATGCGTGTGAAGCGAACGAGGCGGTGGGGGCTGAACATGAAGGCGAAACGAGCACAGTTGTTGCTGTGGTGCATGGTGGCCGTGGGGCTCGCAATAGCAATCTTCCTAACGCCGTTGGTGCTTGAACAAGTGGCTCCGACTCAGAAGGACTGGGGCCGGCTGAGTTCTGTCAGCCAGACATACGGAGCCCTGTCTGCTCCGTTTTCGGCCATCGCTCTCTTGGGTGTAGCCGCTTCACTGGCCTATCAGGCTCGGCAAACGAAGATTGCCAACCAAGAGGCGCAACGCTCGTCGCACCGACAACTACTGATGTACGCAGTGGACCGCCCAGAGTTCCTTGTGTGCTGGGAACCCGTGAGCGGCATTTCGTCTCCAGTTGAGATGCAGCGATTGTTCTTCACGAACATGATTGTCAGTAACTGGAGCGCAGACTATCTGTTGCGTAGGTGGAACGATCAAGAGGCTCGAGTACAGTTGGGCATTCACTTCCAGGGGACAGTTGCTCGTACGCACTGGGAGAAGGCTGGGTCCAGCTGGCGCCAGGTCGCTGAGGCTTCGGGTGACACTCGAAGGATTCGCTTCGTCGACCTGGTGGATGAGAGCTATGCAGGGGCCATGGCGGCAGGGCCCGGCGTGCCCCCTGAGGGATACTTTGCCAGTCCCTTAATTGGCCCAGCTCGGTGAGGTCGTGCTGTACAGCACTGAAGTACAGCGACCGCCGGGACCGCAGCCAACCAACACCACCTGTCAGTGAACGTCTGGTCAGCCGGGCAGACCTCAGCGATCGCCCCGCCCGTTGTTCGCATCGAGGGGAAACTCGACGCAGGGCCTGCGCGGGGCACTGTTCTCCCTGATGGACGGCGCCCCACCGGTGTGACTCGGTCATCGAGATTCCACCGGCCGGCCAGTACCGCGCGCCCACAGATTTGAGGCTTCAATGCGAAGGACCCCCGACAGAATGTCCGGGTTCCCGGCGTGCGCATGCATTGGGGCGCCTCGTAGATTTTCCACTGTCTGAACCTAGCGACGAACTAGGAAGCCATACCCTGTTCGATTCTATTGCTAGCTACATTGAACGATCTATTGGGTACGGGAATGTCGCTAGCGACTATCTGCGTGTACTCGTTATTCAGCTGTTCAACTCGGGCCCGAGTCTCCTGGAAATTGACGCCTGAATTAGCAGGCAAGAATCGGAGTTCAAGCTTTACTTTGTGGCGCAAGATGGTGCAGGAGCGAGCGGAACTCAGAAAATCCGTCGCCTTCTTCGTTACACCAAGGAAAGATGCTGTCGCGGCTATGCTGCCCGCTACCGCCGCCATGGCACCCCAGAAAGGTTTCGACCCAATGGAAGTCATGAAGCCGGATACCGCAGACACGCAGGCCGGCAGGAGGCAAGCCGGGATGATGTCCGCCAGTTCACCGGCTATGTCCCCGAAGGTCTCACAGGCCCATTGACTGGCTGAACCCACGACGTACCGCCCTTCCCAAGTGGTCCTACAGCACAGCACTGAGCAGCATGCACCTAAACCGTGCTTCGCCCAGGCGAGTCACACAAGGTGGCAACCAGCGCACAAAGGGAGTGCATGCCACCTGAACAGGGCTCACCGCAGGTACCACTCCAGTCCGAAGCAGCGGAGTATCTCCCGGCTCTGTCGCTCGCAGTGACGGCAATCCTGACGGCAACGACGGCGGACGGTAGCGGCACTCGGCAGCCCGGCACGGTGGTCATGAGAGACGATCGGACCGCCCTAGCAAGGTCTGCCCGCATCTTCTATGCGCTTGGCCGCAGGTTCGAGTCCTGCCGGGGGCGCCCACTCCCCGCCCTCCTTCGGGAGGGCGTTTTCGCTGCTCCCGGTTTGCTGCTCCCAGGTGGCCGCTCATGGTTTGCTACTCCCGGGTTTTCGCCCATGGGCGGGGAGGGAGAGACGGCGTGCGACGTCGGTGTGCGGTGCTGGACGACTTCCAGGGGGTGGCGCTCGAGTCGGCCGACTGGTCGGCGCTCGGGGAGGAGGTCGAGGTCGTCCCGCTGCGGGAGCACCTCGGCGACGAGGACGCCCTCGCCTCGGCCCTCGCCGACTTCGACATCGTGGTCACCCTGCGCGAGCGCGTGCCGTTCCCCGCCTCGCTGATCTCCCGGCTGCCGAGGCTGCGCCTGCTCATCGCGTCAGGCATGCGCAACAGCGTGATCGACTACGCCGCCGCCGAGGCCCACGGCGTCACCGTGTGCGGTACGGCGAGCTCGTCGACCCCGCCGGTCGAACTCACCTGGGCCCTGCTCCTCGGCCTCGCCCGCGGCATCGTCGAGGAGAGCGGCGCCCTGCGTTCCGGCGGCCCCTGGCAGTCCACCGTCGGCGCCGATCTGCACGGCCGCAGGCTCGGCCTGCTCGGGCTCGGCAAGATCGGCAGCCGGGTGGCGCAGGTGGGGCTCGCCTTCGGCATGCACGTCAGCGCCTGGAGCCAGAACCTCACCAAGGAGCGCGCCGAGGAGGTGGGCGTCGAACTGGCCGCCTCCAGAGACGATCTCCTGGCCACCAGCGACTTCGTCTCCGTGCACCTGGCCCTCGGCGACCGCACCCGCGGCCTGCTCGGCGCCGCCGAGCTCGCCCTCATGAAGCCGACGGCCTACCTGGTCAACACCTCCCGCGCGGCGATCGTCGACCAGGACGCGCTGCTCACCGCACTGCACGAGAGCCGTATCGCCGGCGCCGGCATCGACGTCTTCGACATCGAGCCCCTCCCCGCCGACCACCCGATGCGCACCGCGCCGCGCCTGCTCGCGACGCCCCACCTCGGCTATGTCTCACGGGCCAACTACGCGACGTACTACGGCCAGGCGGTCGAGAACATCCGGGCGTACCTGGCGGGTTCGCCGGTACGTCGGCTGCCCTGAAGTCCTTCCGCCGATGCCCTGAAGCCTGCTTGATGATGGCCGCCCGACCCGCCCGGGCCGCCTGGTCCGAGGCCGATGTGCCCCCGACAACCACCCATGTCCGCCAATCGGTTGCGATAAGGGTGATCTCCGCATAACCGCCGTGACCAGCCCTCCGCCGCCGCGTTGAACGGGAAGTGCGACGGCGGGTCCCGTCGTCGCGCTCCCGAGCAACCGCTCCCCAGCGATTCCCCCAGCAATAAGGAGAACTGATGTCTCGCATCGCGAAGGCAGCCGCCGTCGCACTCGGCACGGGTGCCGTGGTGTTCAGCGGCGCCGGTCTGGCCCTGGCCGACGCGGGCGCGGCGGGCACCGCCACCGGCAACCCCGGTGTTCTGTCGGGCAACGTGGTCCAGGTTCCGCTCCACGTGCCGGTCAACGCCTGCGGCGACACCGTGGACGTCATCGGCCTGCTGAACCCGGCCTTCGGCAGCAAGTGCGACAACCCGAGCGGGACCGCGACGACCGCGGCGACCACCCCGGCGAACCCCCCGGTCACCCCCCGCACCCCCGCCTACGGCGTCTGATCCCCTCAGCGCCCCCACGGAGAGCCCCGGCATCTCACCTCGAGCACCGGGGCTCTCCCATGGGCGGCGGCAGGGGCGGCGCCGACGGTCGTCACGCGTAGCGGTAGATCCGCCCGACGTTCTCCATCTCGTCGGGCGTCACGTCCCACGGCGGCATCCGCTCGTGCCGGGCCACGATGCGCCGGTGCTGCTCGTTGTCCGGGCCGGGCGGCCGGGCCGGCAGGTAGCGGTGCTCCCGGTGCCGTCGCTGCCAGCGGGTCCACTGCAGATCCAGGAAGGCGTGGTGCAGCCAGAACACGGGGTCGTTCACGGACGCGCCCGTGAGCATCGCACCGCCGACCCAGCGGTGGACCCTGTTGTGGTTGTGCCAGGAGCTGCTGCCGTGTCCGATGCCCCAGCCCTCCAGCTTGTTGCGGAAGCCCCTGCGGACGGTCGAGTTCCAGGGCGAGACGTCGTAGACGGGGTCGTTCAGCGCCCATCGCACATCTGCCTGGGTGGGCAGTTTGATCGGGTCGCGGGAGCGGCCGAGGTCCCGGGTGAGGAACTTCGCGTCGGTGATGCCCTCCTTGATGGTCCAGTGGCCCGCCGCGTAGGCGAAGGGCCCCGTCGTCACCTGCTGGTCGGAGCGCCGTCCGTTGCCCCCGAGCAGGTCCGTGGTCCACGGCACCGACGTGGCCGTACGGTGCCGGGTCCAGTCCCAGTACGGCAGCGTCACCGAGGAGTCGACGCGGCGCAGGGCGTGCTCCAGCTCCAGCAGGAACCGGCGGTGCCAGGGCAGGAACGAGGGCGTCATGTGGGCCACGCGCAGGCCGGGTTCGCCGTCACCGACGAAGTACTCGATGTGCGTGCGCACGAACTCGTCGTACTCGCCCCGCCGTTTGACCTCGAGCATCGCCTTGACGAACCGCTGCCGTTCGGTGCGCGTCAGCGTGCTCACGTCCTTACGCACGTACGCCATACGGTCCTCCTATCTGCGGATGGCCGCCGACCGGCTCCGGGGCCGGGTCGCGCAGCCGCTGCGTGCCGAGTTCGTCGACGGCGGCGCGGGCCGCCTCCCTCGGCGTCCGGTACGAGCTGTAGTGGTCGATCATGCTCAGCCAGGTGCCGTCGGCGCGGCGCATCAGCGGCAGCGGGCGGCCGTCCACGGTGACCTCCCACTCCGCGCCGTCGGTGACTCGCTCCCCCACGGGAATCGGGAATCCCCGGATACGGCGACCGTGGTAGGTCTCGTCGAAGGGGCCGCTCCCCGCCTCGACCTCACGGGAGCGGGGGCGAGAGGCCCCGACGACGGAGGTGACCGCCAGAGCGGCGGCGGAGGCGAGCAGCCCGCGCGCCACCTCTCGCCGTGTGCGCCCTTCCGGCCCGCCTCTCCCCTGGCTCCCCGACCCGACCGGCGCTCCCCCGATACTGACGACCATGGCTCACTCCTCGTAGGGTTCGGTTGTCCGTAGCAGTACCCGCCGTACGGCCCCGCGGCCACCGCCGCACGGCCATACGGCGGTGGCGTACGCGGCGGTGACGCACGAGGCGGCGGTCGAGGAGCGGAACGCCGACGGGCCCGGTGCGCCCCAGGCGCCCGAGCCCGTCCGGATCCCTACCGGGTCTGTCCGAGCCCGTCGCCCTTGCCTCTTGCCGCCTCCCCCGTCGTCCTCTCTGCGTCTCCCCGTCTTCCCCGTCGTCGTCCTTGCCTCTCGCCGTCCTTCCGGTGCTACCGCCCGGGGGCCAGCCCCAGGTTCGCGACGGGAGCCGTTCGCAAGGCCGGGCCGAGGACACCTGCCTGGGGGAGCTTCGGGTCCGGGAGGCCGAGGCGGTCCGGGTTCGGTGCGGTCAGCGGGGCATCGGCCGCGATGCCGGGGGCGAGGGCCCTGAGGCCGGCGGCGGGCGCGTCCAGGCCCACGTGGTCGAAGCCGCGGCCGAGCACGTGGGGCAGGGGCGCCCGCAGCCCGGCACCGGGCAGGCCGCCGTTGAGCGGCAGTTGCGGAACGACGTGCTCCGGGATGAACCGGCCCTCGACGTGCCTCGGCTCCTCCGGGGCGCCCGGCGTCGGCAGCGGCAGCTCACCGCCGACCTTGGGCAGATCGACGTTGAGGGACTTCTCCACGCCGTCCAGCGGGACGGGCACGGGTACCGTGCCGACCGCGGCGGCGGGGGTCGCTGCGGCTCCCACGGTGGCCGCGACGCCCGTGATGACGGCGGCAAGGGTTCCTCGGGTGCTCGGCTTCATGACAGGTACGGTCCCTTTCCGCGTGCGGGGGAGTCGGCGTCCGTACCGTGTAACGAGCTGGAAAACCACACCAGTTCAAGAATCCTCCGGATGCAGCAATAGTCAGCTCGTCCAGAAGTCCCACCAGCGGGTGAAAACCAGCATCCCGACGACGCCGATGTGCAACAGGGCCACCACCCACGTGAATTCACCGAAGAAGGACCTCAACCAGCCCGGCGCGGGCAGGAATGCGTTCCGTACGACGAAGGACGTGACGTACCAGAACATCAGGATCGTCGCGGCCCAGGCGAGGCAGCACCACAGGCACAGCGCGTTGATCCGGTACAGCGACTCGAACTGCAGCCACGACACGAACCCGACCCCGAACAGGCACCCGGCCGCGAAGGCCAGCCAGTACCAGCCCGGGAACCGCGCCGCCGCCAGCAGGCTCACGCCGACGCAGATCACGACGGCGTAGGCCACCAGGCCGAGCATCGGGTTGGGGAACCCGAAGACCGAGGCCTGCTCGCTCTTCATCACGCTGCCGCAGGAAACCACCGGGTTCAGGCTGCATCCCGGGGTGAAGTGCGGGTCCTGGAGCAGTTTGAACTCGTCGATCGTGATGACCCAGGAGGCCAGCAGGCCGGCCGCGCCGGTGAGCACCAGCAGGAGCGCGAACGCCCGGCTGCCGCCCACCGTTCGGGCCATCAGAAGCGCAGGCTGCGGGCCGGCAGGATGACGTGCGCGGCGGCGTTCAGGGTCTCGTCGGCACCGGCGAAGGCGGCCAGTTCGACCGCGTCGAGCGGTCGGCCGGGCTGCCCCTCGGGCCAGGGGCGAGTGGTGAACACGAGGTAGGCGTGACCGCGTTGGGCCACCGCCGCGAGCCACTCCGGCGGAGCCGTGCACTGGGCGTTGAGCGGCGGCAGGGTGACGACGGCCTGGCCCGCCTCGACGAGCAGACCGACCGGCAGACTGGGCCTGGTGGTGCCGTCGACGAGCCGGTCGCCGACCGGCAGACCGTGGTTCACCAGCAGCCGCTCGACCGCGGCGGACGTCACCTCCGGTCCGCCCTCGGCGTCCCCCAGGGAGTAGGCCAGCAGGTACGGCATGTCGGCTCCGTCGGGCGCCTCGCCACTCCAGGCCAGCACGGAGATCGTGCCGAGTTCGGCTACGCGGAAGGGGCGTGTTTCGTGTGGGGTTGAGGTCACCGCGCGACCTTATCCACGGGCCGTACGACGACCGGGCGCACTCTCACCCGACCGGAGGACGCGCCCGGGGTGCTCCACACGAACGAGGGACGCCTCTCGGCGCCCCTCGAACAGCTCGCGCAGCCCCCGACTCGCGCAGGTCGCCGATCCCGTGCGGCCGGCCCAGCCCACGCCCAGGGAGTCAGCTCTGCAGCGGCAGGCCGCCCAGCAGTCGGCTGTGCTGGTTGAGCGCGCCGGTCGCGCCCTTGACCGTGTTGAGCACGGAGCCTTTGCTCTCGGTGTCGAGCGCGTCCGACTGGTGCTGCAGCGGCATCACGTCGTGCACGGTGAGGGGACCCCTGGTGAGCGTGTTGACGGCGCCGTTGAGGCTGGTGGGCGTGAGGTCGGCGGCGTTCTGGGCGAACGCGGGCGCGGCGACGCCGGCGAGGGCCACGGAACCGGCAACGACAGCGGCAGCCTTCAGGGACTTCATCCTGTTCCTTTCTTCGGCAACTCACGTCACCACAGGGAGTTCTGACGCCGTGCACAACGAGGTCCGGCCGGGGCGGAAACCCCGCGGGCAGAAGACATATGAGATCCCCGAAAGATCACGACCGTAAAGGGCCGTGGGTGAGCGCGGACGCGCACATGGCGAACCGGCCGCCATCCCGCGCAGGAATCGCGGGAGGGCGGCCGGCCGAAGGGGTGCGCCGTGACGTCAGCCGTTGGCGCAGGAGGCGCCGAACGCCGGGTTCAGCAGGCCGATGACGTCGACGGAGTCGCCGCAGACGTTGACCGGAACGTGGATCGGGGCCTGGACGACGTTGCCCGACGCCACACCCGGGGAGTTGGCGGAGCCGCCGTACGCCCCGCTGTCGGCGGCGGCGACGCCGGCACCGGCAGCGACGGCGGCAACGGCAACGGAGGTCAGGGCCAGGCCCTTGGCGATACGCGACATGGAGAGGTGCTCCTTGGGGTTGACACGAAGCATCGGGCGGGATGCCCGGCGTTGTGTCAACGCGTTGCGCGTCCATGAGGTTTGCGGCCAAAGGAGTGATCTCCGGAAGGGGCACCGCAGCCGACACATCGCCATCATCATGCTCACTTCCCCCAGGGCATCCCGAAAGGCATCCCGAAAGAGGTGCGCGCCCCGAGCGCGCGAGGGTGAGCCACCCCGCTGTCAGAAGTGGAAGAACTGCCGGAACAGTCAGAACAGTCAGCGCTGTCGGACGAACCGTCAAAAGTCGTCTAGGCGGGTGCCGGGCGGCGGCGCCCGGCACCCGGGCGTGTTACCGCTGGGACCCGTGCCGGCTTCGCCGGTAGAGGACCGTCCCGGCCGCGAGCAGTACCGCACTGAAGGCGGAGGTCGCGATCATCGCCTCACTGCCGGTGTGCGCCAGGGTGGGCGGATGTCCGGGGTGGTAGTCCACGGGGGACGTCGTCCGGGTGGGCGGCATCCACGTGGGCGGCGCCATCGGCGGCCTCGTCCAGCTCGGCGGCGTCGTCCAACTCGGTGGCGTCGTCCAGCTGGGTGGCGTCGTCCAGCTGGGCGGCGTCGTCCAACTCGGAGGCGTCGTCCAACTCGGAGGCGTCGTCCAACTCGGAGGCATCGTCGGCGGCCTCGTCCAGGTCGGCGGCGTCGTCGGCGGCATGGCCGGCGGCGTCGTCCGGGTGGGCGGCGGCGTGATTGCCGGCGTCGTCGTGCAGTCGTTGCCGTAGGCCGGGTTGAGGACGCCGACCGCATCCACCGCGTTACCGCACCCGTTCACCGGCGCATGCACCGGAACCTGCACATTGTTACCGGACGCGACGCCCGGAGAGCCCACGGCCTGGCCGGACGCCGACGAACCTGCGGAACTGCCGCCACTGCCACCAGGCTGCGAACCCGACGCATTGGCACAGGAGTTACCAAACGCCGGATTAAGCGCGGCAACCACGTCCACGGTGTTGCCACAGGCATTCACCGGCGCATGCACCGGAACCTGCACATTGTTCCCAGAGGCCACGCCCGGGGACCCCACGGCCTGGCCGAACGCCGACGAACCTGTAGAACTACCGCCGGTGCCACCGGACTGCGAACCCGACGCATTGGCACAGGAGTTACCAAACGCCGGATTAAGCGCGGCAACCACGTCCACGGTGTTGCCACAGGCATTCACCGGCGCATGCACCGGAACCTGCACATTGTTCCCAGAGGCCACGCCCGGGGACCCCACGGCCTGGCCGAACGCCGACGAACCTGTAGAACTACCGCCGGTGCCACCGGACTGCGAACCCGACGCATTGGCACAGGAGTTACCAAACGCCGGATTAAGCGCGGCAACCACGTCCACGGTGTTGCCACAGGCATTCACCGGCACGTGCACCGGAACCTGCACATTGTTGCCGGACGCGACGCCAGGCGATCCCGTGGCTACCCCGTCCGCGTTCGAGTCGGCGAGCGCGGGGCTGCCGTACAGGGACAGAATGCCCGTCGCGGCGGCAGCCACGACCACTCCCCTGCTCAGGGTCTGTCGCAATCTCGTTGTCTTCCTGCTTGAAGAATTGGGGCGGCCGGCCCCGGAGCGAAGATGCGAAGCATCGACGGTCCGGAGCCGGCCGGGACCCAGCCGGAGGCCGGGTCCGTGTTGTCGTACTGTCAGGAGTTGCTGCAGGCGGAGCCGCCCGCAGGGTTCAGCAGGCCAATGACGTCCACCGTGTTACCGCACAGGTTGACCGGAACGTGCACGGGAATCTGGATGACGTTGCCGGACAGGAGGCCCGGGCTGGAGACGGCGGTGCCCGAGGCGTTGCCGTCCGCGAAGGCCGGGGCGGCCATACCCAGAGCCAGGATCGCGCCGGCGACAACGGCAGCGGTCTTCTTCATGAACTTTCCCTTCTCCGCGGTCATGCCTCTGTGACGGCCGAAACCGAGCGAGCGCAGCTTGAGCGGCTCGCACCATGACCGGCAGGCTGTAGAACGAGGAATAGACGGAGAAGAAACCGTGGAACGTGCGCCGCCCGGGAATTCACTCAAACGCCCTCACATAAGAAACGCTTACGAGGGAACTGATCGCCCGAACGGCGGAACCCGGACTCGGTGACCCGCTGCTGAACCATCGCCGGAAAAGGCCACCCGGACCGTGGCGCACCGACGGTGCGCGACCCGGGCGGCCTTTTCGTGGAAGAATCGGCTCAGCTGTTACCTGTGCCGTTGGCCGACAGGGCCGAGATGTCGTCCAGGACGTGTGACACCGGCTCGTCGCCCTTGGCCTGGGACGAGTTCTCGGCACACTGCTGGGTCTGCGGCGACGACAGAACGGGGACGTCCTGAGCGGTGACCGGGACGAGGAGGCCGACGGCCGAGCCCGCGTTCGCCTTCACCGGCGCGCCGACGCACAGCTTGTTCAGCGAGCCCTGCGCCAGGGTGGCCTGCGGGCTCATGGAGCCCCTCGTCTCCGAGTTGCCGAACGACTCGCTCGCGCGGTCGCCGCTCGTGGTGGTGGTGCCGTGGTCGTTGCCGGTGGCAAGCGCCTGGGGGGCGACCGCCGCCGACGCGCCGACGACGGACGCGGCGACCGCCGCCACGGCCATTGCCTTCTTCAGCATTTCGCTTTTCCTTTCCTGGCTCCCGGCCAAGAGCGGCCAAGAAGCACGTTCCTGCCCCCGCATCAACCAGATCCACGAAAAATGGTTGCGGCGCGTCACTCGATCGGCTCGTTCGGATGCGCGAAATTCACGGAAACCCCGGGCCCGCAGAGCATTCGCGTCAAGGTCCGGTATATGGGCCGTTGGAGTGAACGACAGGAACCGAACCAGCCGCGGGCAGTTGAACCAGGGCGCTCCGGTGGACGGGGTTTTTCCAGAAGGGAATCGCAAGTGATCAAGAAGGTTCTGGCCTCCGCCGCGGTCGCCGCCTCCGTCGTCGGTGTCTCGGCCACCGCCGCCCCGCAGGCTCTGGCCATCGGCAACGACCACGGCACCACCACCGACAGCGGCGTCGGCGCGCGCCAGGAGTTCGGCAACTCGACCACGACCGGTGCGATGAGCCCGCAGATGGCGCTCATCCAGGGCTCGCTCAACAAGCCCTGCATCGGTCTGCCGGCCAAGGCCAACGTGGGCTCGGTCCTCGGCGTCGTTCCGATCTCGGCCCAGGACCTCAACGTCCTGTCCTCGCCGCAGACCCAGCAGTGCACCGAGAACTCGAGCCAGGCCAAGGGCGACGAGCCGCTGTCGCACGTCCTGGACGACATCCCGCTCCTGTCGGGCAACGGCACCAACAACCAGTAGCCCGGACACCTTCCGAGCCCTCGTCCGGGCCTCCCTCAGCGGGCCGCCGGCTCCGGCGGCCCGCTGGTCTGCGTCGCGGCCCGCCGCCGGGTGCGGCCTCGCCCATGAGCCCGGTCGGCCGTCCGGCGCTCCGCCCGGTGAGCCGCGGAGCGTTTGTGACCTGATCGGACTGCGCTGGGCCATTCGGGTAACCGCCCGCAACTCCGGGCGGGTCGACACCGTTGACGATCATGCAACTCCCCCCGGAGTCCGCCTTTCGAAGGGAACGAACATGAAGAAGCTGTGGGCAACCGCCGCTGTAGCCGCCTCGGTCGCGGGCCTCGCGGTCGCGGCCGCCCCGCAGGCTCTGGCCACCGGTAACGACAACGGCACGACCACTGACAGCGGCAGCAACGCCACGTCGTCGTTCGGCAACTCGACCACGACCGGTGCCATGAGCCCGCAGATGTCGCTGGTCCAGGGGTCGCTGAACAAGCCCTGCGTCGGCCTGCCCGCCAAGGCGAACGTCGGCTCGCTCGTCGGCGTCGTCCCGGTCACCGTCCAGGACCTCAACGTCCTGTCCTCGCCGCAGACCCAGCAGTGCACCGAGAACTCGTCCCAGGCCAAGGGCGACGAGCCGCTGTCGCACATCCTGGACGACATCTCGGCCCTGTCGGCCAACGGCACCGGCAACAGCTGAGCCTCGACCGCTCCACGGCGGGTCACCGGAACTCCGGTGACCCGCCGTCGTGTTGTCCCCCCGTCCCGTACGCCGCCTCTGCCGTACGTCAGCGCCGGTACAGCGCCTCGATCTCCTGCGCGTACGCCGCCAGCACCGCGTGCCGCTTGACCTTGAGCGACGGTGTGAGCAGCCCGTTGTCCTCGGTGAACTCCCCCTCGACCAGCCGGAAGGCGCGGATCGACTCGGCGCGCGAGACGGCCTCGTTGGCGTGGTCGACGGCCCGCTGCACGTCGGCGCGCAGCCGCGGGTCCTGCACGAGCTCGGACGTCGGGGTGTCGGCGGGCAGCCCCCGTACGGACAGCCAGTGGGAGACCGCCTCGGGGTCCAGGGTGATCAGCGCGCCGACGAAGGGACGGTTGTCGCCGACGACGAGGCACTGGCCGACCGGTGCGCGGCTGCGCAGCCGGTCCTCCAGGACGGCCGGGGAGACGTTCTTGCCGCCGGAGGTGACGAGGATGTCCTTCTTGCGGCCGGTGATGGTGAGGTAGCCGTCGTCGTCGAGCGAGCCGAGGTCGCCGGTGGCGAACCACTCGTCGCCGAGCACCTCGTCGGTCGCCGCCGGGTCGTTCCAGTACGACCCGAAGACCAGCCCGCCGTTGATCAGCACCTCGCCGTCGTCGGCGATGCGGACGGCGACGCCGGGGACCGGTGGGCCGACCGTGCCGGGGCGGGGCTTCAGCGGGGGCACGATGGTGGCGGCGGCGGTGGTCTCGGTGAGGCCGTAGCCCTCGTAGACGATGATCCCGGCGGCGTAGAAGAAGAGGTTGAGGTCGCGGTCGAGCGGGGAGCCGCCGCTGATGGCGTACCGCATGCGGCCGCCGAGTTCCTTGCGGATACGGCGGTAGACCAGCAGGTCGTACAGGGCCCAGGCGGCGTACAGGCCGAGGCCGGGCCCCTTGCCGGTCCCCAGGAACTTGGCCAGGTACGCCTCGCCGAAGCGGACCGCGACCCGCTCGGCGCGGTCGAAGGAGGCGGCGCGGCCGATCTTCTCGGCGGTCGCGCGTCCGGTGTCGTGGATCTTCTCGAAGAGGTACGGCACCCCGACCAGGAAGGTCGGGCGGAACTCCCTTAGCGCGGGCCGGAGTTCGTCGGGTTTGACGCTGGGGAAGTGGCCGATCTCGATGCGGGCCATCAGGCAGGCGATCTGCAGGGTGCGGCCCATGATGTGGGCGAGCGGCAGGAAGAGCAGGGTCGAGGGGGTCTGGCCGGTCACCTCCCGGAAGACGGGCAGGAGCAGCTGGATCGTGTTGGCGGCCTCGGCGTGCAGGTTGGCATGGGTGAGGACGCAGCCCTTGGGTTGTCCGGTGGTGCCGGACGTGTAGCAGATCGTGGCGACGGTGTCCGGGGTCAGGGCGTCGCGGCGCTCCGCGACCTCCTTGTCGGGGATGTCGCGGCCCAGGGCCGTGAGCGCGGTGAGGCCGCCCTCGTCGAGGGTCCAGACGCGCGGGGGTTCGGGGTGGCGGGCGGTTCCGGTGGCGACGGTGGCGGTGTTCTCGGCGGTCTCGGTGACGACGTACCGGGCACCGGAGTCGCGGACGATCCACTCCACCTGCTCGGCCGAGGAGGTGGCGTAGATCGGCACGGTCTGGCCGCCGGCCGCCCAGATCGCGAAGTCGAGGACGGTCCACTCGTAGCGGGTACGGGACATCACCGCGACGCGGCCGCCCGGTTCGAGGCCCGCCGCGATCAGGCCCTTGGCGGCGTCCATGACGTCACGGGCGAATCCGGCCGCGGTGACCGGCCGCCAGGTGCCGTGCTCGCGGCGGCGCAGGATCACGTCGTCGGGGGCCTCGGCCGCGTTGGTGAGGGGCAGGTCGGCGATGGAACCGGCGGCCGGGGCGGGCACCAGTGCCGGGGTGCGGGCCTCGCGCACGACGCCCTGTTCGTCCCGGACGGTCTCCACCCGGGTGCGCTCGGCCAGGTCGGTACGCCGCCCGGCCCGCTTCAGATCCCTGCGTACGCCCATGCCGGCTCCCGGGGTCGCGACTGGTGCTGACGTGCTGCCGAACCTACTTACCCGGGAGGGCAACTTACTCGCGCGTAGGCGTAGGTCAATGGGTCCGGCAGCCCCGCCTCAGGCGCGCGCGTCCTCCGGGATCGACACCAGCCAGTGGGTCGCTCGGCGCGGGCGGAGGTACAGCGCCCAGTAGAGGGTGGCGACCGCGGTGATGCCGCCGGTCCACAGGAGATAGCCGGTCTCCTGCCGGCTGAGGACGTACGCCAGGACGGCGATGAGCAGGATCGGCGTCGCGGGCCACAGCGGCATGCGCCAGGCGGGCGTGTGCCGGTGCGAGCCACGCCGGGCGAGCAGTGCGGCGACCGCGACGAGGAGGTACATGGCGGTCACCGAGACGCCCGTGACGCCGTACAGCGTGTCCAGGTCGACGAAGCAGAGCAGCGCGCCGGGCACGCCGACCGCGAGCGTGGCGACCCAGGGCGAGCCGAAGCGGCCGAGCCGGGAGAAGGCGTGGTTGACCGGCTCGGGCCAGGCCCTGTCGCGGGCCGAGGCGAACAGGACGCGGGAGTTCTGGATGACCATGACGATGCCCGCGTTGACGATCGCGAGGGCCACGCAGAGGCTGACGAAGGTGCCGACGGCGGAGTTGGACCAGGCCGTGACCATGGAGCCGATGTCGCCGCCGGTCAGCTCCTTCAGGTCGGACGCGCCCAGGGTGATGGCGACGACCGGGACCAGGATGATGACGGAGGAGATGGCGAGCGTGGCCAGGACGGTGCGGGCGACGCTGCGGCGCGGGTCGTCCAGTTCCTCGGACAGGTAGACGGCCGTCGAGAAGCCCTGGGTGACGAAGAGGGCGATGGCCAGCCCGGAGACGACCATCATGGCCGTCACGGTGTCCGGGTGATGGCCGGAACCCGCCACCTGCATCGACACCAGGCTTCCGGCGCCACGCCGGCTGTGGGTGAAGCCCAGCAGGGCGACGACCGCGGCGGCGATGACCTCCAGGACCAGGAAGATGCCGGTGATCCAGGCGTTGGCGCGCAGGTCGAGCAGGCCGGCGAGGGTGGCGAGCAGCATGACGCCGGCGCCGGTCATCGCCGGGTCGAGGTGGACGACCGGGGCGAGGTAGTCGGCGGTGCCCATCGCGATCACCGGCGGCACGATCAGCACGACCAGCAGGGAGAGCACGAAGACGAGCCAGCCCGCCAGCCGTCCGGCGAGCGTCGACACCATGGCGTACTCGCCGCCCGCGCTGGGGATGAGGGTGCCCAGCTCCGAGTAGCAGAAGGCCACGGCGATACAGAGCAGGGAGCCGAGGGCGATCGTCAGGGCGGTGGCGGTGCCGAGCGTGCCGAACAGATCGGGGACCACGACGAAGAGCGTGGAGGCGGGGGTCACGCACGAGAGCGTCAGCAGGGTGCCGCCGACGACGCCGATGGAACGCCTGAGCGTCTGGGAACTACCGTCCGGTGTTTGCGGGACGGCGGTGTCGGCAGGGCGGAGCGTGTCGGTCATGAAGCGGTTCCGATCGACTCGTACGGCAGCGGTTCGGTGGTTCGGGCGGGAGCGCTATCGCCTCCGGCGGCTCGTGGCGTACGTCATCTCCGTCGCTCCCGGCGCTGAATGGAACACCGACGAAAACCATTGCGTCAATGGGTGTTTACCTACGGAATCCGAAGCTCAACAGCCCTTGGAATCGCGCATACGACAGCTCCGCACAAGCGCCCCGGCGCTTCGCGTCGGTACGGGAACCGCAGGGACCGCGGCAAAAAAGTGGGGGGTGTCAGAGGGACTGGCTAGAGTCACCGGACACATGGGGCGGTGGAGTCACCGGACACGACCGCCATGGGGCACGGACACGTGCCCGTACTAGTGGGGTGGGGAACAAATGAAGACGCGTCACACGGCTGTCTGGGTGGGGCTCACGGCGGCCACGCTGCTGGCGACCTCGGCGTGCGGCACGAACAGCGCGCGGACGGCGGCCAAGGCGGTGGACGGCGCCGACAGGATCATGGCGGCGCTGCAGCTCGCGACGAAGCGGACGGAGAACCTCGGTTCGGCCGAGGTGCGGGTGAGCACCGACATGGGCTCGGGGAAGCCCCCGATCACCATGGAGGGCACGTACTCCTGGGGCGACGGCTTCGCGTTCGACGCCGAGATGGACACCAAGCAGGCTCAGATGCAGACGCTGACGTCCTCCCCGAAGGTCCGGGTGCTCTTCGTGGGCGGCGCCTACTACTACCGCGTCGGCCCGCAGCCCTCCGGTCCGCTCAAGGGCAAGGAGTGGATGAAGATAGACGGCTCGGCTGTGTTCGGCGAGAAGGGCGCGCAGGCCATGGCCACGGGCGGCGGTGCCAGCCCGGTGGACTCCATGAAGTACCTGAGGTACGCGGACCACGCGACCGACCTCGGCGAGCAGACCGTCGACGGGCAGCGCACGAGCCACTACCGGGCCGTCATCAAGGCGTCCCAGATGGGCAAGTTCAAGGACGCCCTGAGCGACAAGAAGGGCGCTTTCGGTTCGCTGGCAGGCCCCGACGGCTCGATGACCGTGGACATCTGGCTGAACGGCAAGGACCTGCCGGTCCGCCTGAAGGAGGACGTCGGCATCGGCACCGTCACCATGGACTTCGAGAAGTTCGGCCGGACGGCCGCCGTCGCGGCACCGCCCGCCGCGCAGACCGGCGACCTCACCGAGCTGGTGAAGAACGCCCGGGCCCGGAAGCAGTAGGACTGATCACGGGCCCGGACGCCGACGGGCTCAGTGGTTGCGCGGGAAGCCGAGGTCGACGCCCGCCGGGGCGTCGGCCGGGTCCGGCCAGCGGGTCGTGACGACCTTGCCGCGGGTGTAGAAGTGCGTGCCGTCGTTGCCGTAGATGTGGTGGTCGCCGAAGAGCGAGTCCTTCCAGCCGCCGAAGGAGTGGTAGCCGACGGGGACCGGGATCGGGACGTTCACGCCGACCATGCCGGCCTCGATCTCCAGCTGGAAGCGGCGGGCGGCGCCGCCGTCCCGGGTGAAGATGGCGGTGCCGTTGCCGAACGGCGAGGCGTTGATGAGGGCCACGCCCTCCTCGTAGGTGTCGGCGCGCAGGACGCACAGCACCGGGCCGAAGATCTCGTCCTGGTAGGCCTTGGCGCTCGTCGGCACCTTGTCGAGCAGCGAGATGCCGATCCAGTGGCCGTCCTCGAAGCCGTCGACCGTGTACCCGGTGCCGTCGAGCACGACCTCGGCGCCCTCGGCGGCGGCACCGGAGACGTACGACGCCACCTTGTCGCGGTGTGCCTTGGTGATGAGCGGGCCCATCTCGGAGGCCGGGTCGTTGCCGGGACCGATCTTGATCTTCTCGGCGCGCTCGCGGATCTTCTCCACCAGCTCGTCGCCGATGGCGCCGACCGCGACGACCGCGGAGATGGCCATGCAGCGCTCGCCGGCGGAGCCGTAGGCGGCCGAGACCGCCGCGTCGGCGGCCGCGTCCAGGTCGGCGTCCGGCAGGACCAGCATGTGGTTCTTGGCGCCGCCGAGCGCCTGCACGCGCTTGCCGTTGGCGGAGGCCGTGGTGTGGATGTAGCGGGCGATCGGGGTCGAGCCGACGAAGGAGACGGCCCTCACGTCCGGGTGCTCCAGGAGCCGGTCGACGGCCACCTTGTCGCCGTGCACGACGTTGAAGACACCGTCCGGCAGACCGGCCTCGGCCAGCAGCTCGGCGAGCTTGTTGGCCGCCGACGGATCCTTCTCGGAGGGCTTGAGCACGAAGGTGTTGCCGCACGCGATGGCGATCGGGAACATCCACATCGGCACCATCGCCGGGAAGTTGAACGGCGTGATGCCCGCGACGACTCCGAGCGGCTGGCGGATCGCGGCCACGTCGACGTTGGTGGCGACCTGCGTGGACAGCTCGCCCTTCAGCTGCACGGTGATGCCGCACGCGAGGTCGATGATCTCCAGGCCGCGCGCCACCTCGCCGAGGGCGTCGGAGTGCACCTTGCCGTGCTCGGCGGTGAGCAGCTCGGCGATCTCGTCGCGGTGGGCGTCGACCAGCGCGCGGAACTTGAACAGGATCCCGGTCCGCTGGGCCAGCGAGGACCGGCCCCAGGTCGCGAAGGCGTCCTGGGCGGCGGCCACCGCCGCGTCCACCTCGTCGACCGTCGCGAACGCGACCTTGGTGGTGACGGCACCGGTCGCCGGGTCGGTGACCGGCCCGTACGTACCCGAGGCGCCTTCGACGGTCTTGCCGCCGATCCAGTGGTTGACGATCTTCGTCATGCCCGGTAACTCCTTCACAGATGGCGGCGTCGGGTCGAGACGTGCCGTTCGTACAGCTCACGCGCCTTGACCGCGGGCGTTCTCGTCGCGGTCTCGGCCACAGGAACATCCCACCAGGCCTGCGCCAAAGGCGCGCCCGACACACTGTCTGCCGTTTCGGTCTCCACGTAGACACATGTGGGGGTGTCGGCGGCCCGCGCCTCGGCGAGCGCCGTGCGCAACTCCCCCACGGTCCGCGCGCGCAGCACGCGCATGCCGAGGCTGGCCGCGTTGGCGGCGAGGTCGACGGGGAGCGGGGCGCCGGTGTAGCGGCCGTCCTCGGCCGGGTAGCGGTAGGCGGTGGCGAACCCCTCCGCGCCCACCGACTCCGACAGCCCGCCGATCGAGGCGTAGCCGTGGTTCTGCACCAGCACCATCTTGATCGCGACGCCCTCCTGGACGGCGGTCACGATCTCGGTCGGCATCATCAGATACGTCCCGTCGCCGACCAGGGCCCACACGGGCCGGTCGGGAGCGGCCAGCTTCACCCCGATCGCGGCCGGGATCTCGTAGCCCATGCACGAGTAGCCGTACTCCAGGTGGTACTGGTCCCGCGACCGCGCGCGCCACAGCTTGTGCAGGTCGCCCGGGAGGGACCCGGCCGCGTTCACGATCACGTCCGTCTCGTCGACGACGCCGTCCAGCGCCCCCAGCACCTGCGGCTGCGTCGGCCGTACGCCGGGATCGTCGGCGGCGTAGGAGGCGTCGACGCGCCGCTCCCAGTGCGCCTTGCCCTCGGTGTACTCGGCGACGTACGCCTCGGCGACCCGGTGCCTGTGCATCTGGAGCCCCTCGGTCAGCTCCTCCAGGCCGCTGCGGGCGTCCGCGATCAGCGGCAGGCCGGCGAGTTTGTGGCCGTCGAAGGGGGCGATGGTGAGGTTGAGGAAGCGGACGTCCGGGTTCTCGAAGAGGGTGCCGGAGGCGGTGGTGAAGTCGGTGTAGCGGGTGCCGACGCCGATCACCAGGTCTGCGGTGCGGGCCAGTTCGTCCGCGGTGGCGGTGCCGGTGTGGCCGATGCCGCCGACGTCCTGCGGGTGGTCCCAGCGCAGGGAGCCCTTGCCGGACTGGGTGGCGGCGACCGGGATGCCGGTCGCCTCGGCGAACTCGGCGAGGGCGGCCTCGGCTCGGCTGTGGTGGACGCCGCCGCCCGCGACGAGCAGCGGCCGGCGGGCGGCGCGGATCGCCGTGACGGCCTCGGCGAGTTCGGCCGGGTCGGCGCCCGGGCGGCGCACGGTCCACACCCGCTCGGCGAAGAACTCCTCGGGCCAGTCGCAGGCCTCGGCCTGGACGTCCTGGGGCAGGGCGAGCGTCACGGCGCCGGTGTCCACGGGGTCGGTGAGCACGCGCATCGCCTGGAGCGCGGCCGGGATCAGGGCCTCCGGCCGGGTGATGCGGTCGAAGTACTTCGACACCGGGCGCAGGCAGTCGTTCACCGACACATCGCCCGCGTAGGGGACTTCGAGCTGCTGGAGGACCGGGTCGGCGGGGCGCGCCGCGAAGACGTCACCGGGCAGGAGCAGCACCGGCAGGTGGTTGACGGTGGCGAGGGCGGCTCCGGTGACGAGGTTGGTGGCGCCGGGGCCGATGGAGGTCGTCACCGCGTGCGTGGACAGGCGGTTGGACTGCCGCGCGTAGCCGACTGCCGCGTGCACCATGGCCTGTTCGTTGCGGCCCTGGTGGTACGGCATGTCGCCCGCGTACTCGACGAGCGCCTGGCCGATCCCCGCGACGTTGCCGTGGCCGAAGATGCCCCAGGTCGCGCCGATGAGCCGCTGCCGTACACCGTCCCGCTCGGTGTACTGGGCGGACAGGAAGCGAACGAGTGCCTGTGCGACCGTGAGCCGCTGCGAAGCCGGCGAGGTCATCGGTAACCCTCCGTGTGCTCGGGGTGGAAGCGGATCCGCCATTCCCGCGTCGCGCCGGGGCCGGCCATGACGTTCAGGTAGTACATGGCGTGGCCGGGCTGGGCGATGGACGGCCCGTGCCAGCCGTCGGGGACGAGGACGGCGTCGCCGGTGCGGACCTCGGCGAGGACGTCGGCTCCGCCCTCCCGTGAGGGGAACACGCGCTGGTATCCGAACCCGTTCGGCCCGTCGATCTCGAAGTAGTAGATCTCCTCCAACTCGGCCTCCTCGCCCGGCCGGTGCTCGTCGTGCTTGTGCGGCGGATACGAGGACCAGTTGCCGCCCGGCGTGACGACCTCGACGGCGATGAGCCGGTCGCAGTCGAAGGCGTCGGCGGAGGCGAAGTTGCGCACCTGGCGGGCGCAGACACCGTTGCCGCGCTGTTCGACGGGAACCTCCGGCGCGGGGCCGTAGCGGGCGGGGAGTCGTCGCTCGCACTTCGCTCCTGCCAGGGCGAAGCGGCCTCCCGCGCCGGAGGCGATCTGGACCCGGGCGTCCCGGGGCACGTACACGAAGTCGGAGACGCCCGCGAACACGCTTTCCCGGCCCAGGACTTGGAACTCCTCGTCCGTCGCGCCGTCCTCTGTACGCACCGTACAACCGCCGCCGAGCGGAAGCACGACCCACTCACTGTCGCCGGTGGTGAACTCGTGCGTACCGCCCGGCTCCAACTCGACGATCCGCAGGCTGCTGTGCGCCCATCCGGCCCGCTCGGGGTCGATGTCGACGGCGTACGGGGCACCGGCGGTCGAGCCGGCCGGCAGGTGCAGGTCTCTGGTCATGCGCCCCTCACAGCACTTCCACGGCGGTGTCCACGAGTTCGACGGCAAAGTCCACGGCGGCGGTCACGTCGCCGTCCGCCGGATACAGCAACGAGCGGCCGACCACCAGGCCGCGCACGGTGGGGAGTCGGAGGGCGTCGCGCCACTTCTCGAACGCCATGGCCTGGCCCTCGGGATCGTCGCCGATGTCGCCGCCCAGGAGCACGGCGGGAAGAGTGGAGGCCTCCATCACCCGGGCCATGTCGTCGGGGTTCTCGGTGACCGGGACCTTCAGCCAGGTGTAGGCCGAACTGCCGCCCAGACCGGAGGCGATGGCGAGGGACCGGGTGACCGCCGCGGCGCTCAGGTCGCTGCGCAGACGCCCCTCGGGAGTGCGCTCGCAGATGAACGGCTCGACGAAGACAGGGAGTCGACGCGCGGCCATGTCGTCGATGGCCCGCGCGGCCGACTCCAGGGTGGCGAGCGAGCCCGGGTCGTCGTAGTCGATGCGCAGCAGCAGCTTGCCCGCGTCGAAGCGGCGGTGCTGGATGTCCTCCGGGCGATGGCCGGTGAAGCGGTCGTCGAGTTCGAAGGAGGCGCCCTGGAGGCCGCCGCGGTTCATCGAGCCCATGACGACCTTGTGGTCCAACGCGCCGAGCAGCAGCAGGTCGTCGAGGATGTCGGCGGTGGCGAGGACGCCGTCGACGCCCGGGCGGGACAGCGCCAGGCACAGCCGCTCCAGCAGGTCGGCGCGGCTCGCCATGGCGAGCCCCCGGTCGCCGACGCCGAGCGCGCCGCGGGCCGGGTGGTCGGCGGCGACGATCATCAGCTGGCCGCTCGCGCTCAGCCGCGGTCTTCGGACCCGGCAGGCGGCGGCCTCGGCGATCGCCTCGGGGTGATGGGTGCGGGTGTGGACCAGTGCGGGCACGTCGACGCGCACGTGTCCGTCCCCGCCCACGCCGTCGCCCTGTCCGGCCGTCATCGCACCGCTCCCGTCTCCAGGGCGGCGGCCACCTCGTCGGCGGTGGGCATGGCCGAGGAGCACTCCAGGCGGGAGGCGACGATCGCACCTGCCGCGTTGGCGTACCGCATGATCTTCTCCACGCCCCAGCCCGCGAGCAGTCCGTGGCAGAGGGCGCCGCCGAAGGCGTCACCGGCACCGAGGCCGTTGAGGACGGTGACCGGGAGCGGCGGGACCTCGGCCGAGTCGCCGTCCCGGCTGACGGCGAGGACTCCCTTGGGTCCCTGCTTGACGACGGCGAGTTCGACACCGGCGTCGAGCAGCGCGCGGGCGGCGGCGTGCGGTTCGCGCAGCCCGGTGGCGATCTCCACCTCGTCGAGGTTGCCGACGGCGACGGTGGCGTGGCGCAGGGCCTCGGCGTAGAAGACACGGACGGCCGCCGGGGTGCGGCTCCAGGACGTGTTCTTCCACAACATGGGGCGCCAGTCGAGGTCGAAGACGGTCGCAGCGGACCGTGCGCGATCGGCGAGCGCCGCGAGGGTCGCCGTACGGCTGGGCTCCTCGCTCAGGCCGGTGCCGGTGACCCAGAAGACGCCCGCCTCGCGGATGGCGTCGAAGTCCAGGTCACCGGCCTCGATCTCCAGGTCGGGCGCCTTGGGCTGTCGGTAGAAGTACAGCGGGAAGTCGTCCGGCGGGAAGATCTCGCAGAAGGTGACCGGGGTGGGCAGTCCGGGCACCGGGGTGACCCAGCGGTCGTCGACGCCGAAGCCGCGCAGGGCCTCGTGCAGATAGGTGCCGAAGGGATCGTCGCCGGTGCGGGTGATCACGGCGGTGCGGCGGCCGAGGCGGGCCGCGGCGACCGCGACGTTCGTCGCCGAGCCACCGAGGAACTTGCCGAAGGACGACACCCGGGCGAGCGGGACACCCGTCTGCAGGGGGTAGAGATCCACTCCGATCCGCCCCATGGTGATCAGGTCGTACGCCATCGGCTTCCCTTCTGCGTCACGTCGTACCGCATCGGTCACTCATCCGCAGCTCTCCCCCGGTTTCTAGCCCCGTACCCGGAACCCTGTCAATGATTTGTCCGGACATTCGGACCAGTCCTTGACACTCCCTCCCGGGGCCCGCACGCTGGCGGCCATGACGTCGCTGTCACCCCAGTCTCCCGTTTCCGGTGTCTCCCGCATCCGGGTCGGCTCGGCGCCCGACTCCTGGGGCGTCTGGTTCCCGGACGATCCCGTACAAGTGCCCTGGCGGCGCTTCCTCGACGAGGTCGCGGAGGCCGGCTACGAGTGGATCGAGCTGGGCCCCTACGGGTATCTGCCGACCGACCCGGCCGTCCTCGCCGAGGAGACGGCGCGACGGGGGCTGAAGGTGTCGGCCGGCACGGTGTTCACGGGCCTGCACCACGGCACGGCCGTCTGGGACAGGACCTGGGCGCACGTCTCGGACATCGCCGCCCTGGCGCAATCGACGGGCGCCGGGCACCTGGTCGTCATCCCGTCCTTCTGGAGGGACGACAAGACCGGCGAGGTGCTGGAGCCGGACACCCTGACGCCCGGGCAGTGGCGGAACCTGACCTCGCTGACCGAGCGGCTCGGCCGGGAGGTGCGCGAGCGCTACGGCCTGCGGATCGTCGTGCACCCGCACGCCGACACCCACATCGACAGCGAGGAGAACGTCGCCCGCTTCCTGGACGGCACGGATCCCTCGCTCGTGTCGCTGTGCCTGGACACCGGACACTACGCGTACTGCGGCGGGGACAGCGTCAAGCTGATCCGGACCTACGGCGAGCGCATCGGCTATCTGCACCTTAAGCAGGTGGACCCGGAGATCCTGGCCGAAGTACGGGCGGACGGCACGCCGTTCGGGCCCGCGGTCGCGCGGGGCGTGATGTGCGAACCGCCGGCCGGGGTGCCCGCGCTCGGCCCGGTCCTGGAGGCGGCACGAGAACTGGACGCCGACCTGTTCGCGATCGTCGAGCAGGACATGTACCCGTGCGCGCCGGACCGGCCCCTGCCGATCGCCCGGCGGACGCGCGCGTTCCTGAGGTCGTGCGGGGCGTGACGCCTGCACGCCCGGTAACTCCCGTCCCCTCCCGGCTTCGTTAGCCCCCGAACGCCGGCAAGTCAACGCGCCCCGCCCTTGTACCGGCGCACGCCTTTGCCGCAGGTCTGTCACAAACGCCCCCTTCGTGTCACACATGTCCCGTGTACGCGGGTCCTGGGTCACACCCGGTCGACAGCCGCTTGCGCGTGCCGACCCCGCGTCGTTCACCAGACACAGGCTTGGTGATCGCCAGCGCCGCGCCCGGCTCCCCCGACGGCCGTCCCCGGCCGCCGACGCGGCGCGCGCAGGGAGGTGCGACTCATGACCGACCGAAGGCTCTGGTCCTACAAGGAGATCGCGGCACATATCAAGGTGCAGCCGGACACCGTACGGTCCTATCGCAAGCACGGACTACTGCCTCCGCCCGACCATGTGGAGGGAGGCCGACCCTACTGGTACGCGGACACCGTCCGCGCATGGGTCGCCTCCCGGCCCGGCAACCGGGGCAGAGGAGAGACCTGACGGCCCCGGCGAGACGGGCCGGGCACACGCCGCACCCGCGCCCCGTCTCCGGGCGGGGCAGGGGCGCCCCGGCCACGTCGTTCGTTGAGAAATACCCCCTAGGGGTATAGTGTGAAGAGCGCAGGCCCCCCTGAGGGTCCCTCTGGTCCCATACGCCCCGTCGAGGAGTAATGACATGACCGCCCAGACCGACACCCCGGACACCGTCACCACCGTCTACAAGGTGAGCGGGATGAGCTGCGGCCATTGCGAGGGCTCCATCGCCGGCGAGATCTCCGAGATTCCCGGCGTCAGCTCGGTGAAGGCCGTCGCCTCGACCGGCGAGGTCACCGTCGTCTCCGCCGCCCCGCTCGACGAGGAGGCCGTCCGCTCCGCCGTGGACGAGGCCGGCTTCGAGCTCGTCGGCAAGGCCTGATCGCGTACGCCCCCTGAATCCGAGCGCGTACACCCGCCCGCACCACATCTCCCGACCCGGGCCGTAGGGTTCCAGTATCGGCCGGCCAGCAGATACTGGAACCCTGCGGTCCGGTCCGTCGTCTGGAGCCCGGACATGACCAGCACCACCGCAGGAACACCGGCCCCCGCACAGGCGCCGACAGCAGCGGAGACCTCCGAGGTCGAGCTGCTCATCGGCGGGATGACCTGCGCGTCCTGCGCCGCCCGCGTCGAGAAGAAGCTCAACCGCATGGACGGCGTCAGCGCCACGGTGAACTTCGCGACGGAGAAGGCGAAGGTCGCCTACCCCCCGG
Source organism: Streptomyces sp. NPDC046805 (assembly GCF_040645355.1). Lineage (NCBI taxonomy): Bacteria > Bacillati > Actinomycetota > Actinomycetes > Kitasatosporales > Streptomycetaceae > Streptomyces > Streptomyces sp. NPDC046805. Next base: position 40,525 of record NZ_JBEYYC010000035.1, read on the forward strand.
GGGTAGGGGTCGCCGATCTGATCGCCACCGTGGTGAAGACGGGCTACACCGCAGAGGAGCCCGCGCCCCCGCAGCCCGAACCGGAGGCGGCGCAGACCACGGAGCAAGCCCCGGACCCCGAGCTCGCGGCCCTCCGTCACCGTCTGCTGATCTCCGTGCTGCTGGCCGTCCCGGTCGTCCTGCTCGCCATGGTCCCGGCCCTTCAGTTCGACAACTGGCAGTGGCTCTCGCTCACCCTCGCCGCCCCGGTCGTCGTCTGGGGCGGATGGCCGTTCCACCGGGCCGCCTGGACGAACCTCCGCCACGGCGCCGCCACCATGGACACGCTCGTCTCGGTCGGCACGCTGGCCGCGTTCGGCTGGTCGCTGTGGGCGCTGTTCTTCGGCGACGCGGGCAGACCGGGCCTGCACGACACGTTCCGGTCCACCGTCTCCCGCATGGACGGCGCGTCCACCATCTACCTCGAGGTGGCCGCCGGAGTCGTCGCCCTGATCCTGCTCGGCCGCTATCTGGAGGCCCGCTCCAAGCGGCGCGCGGGGGCGGCGCTGCGGGCGCTGATGGAGCTGGGCGCCAAGGACGTCGCCGTGCTGCGCGGGGGCCGCGAAGTGCGCGTCCCCGTGGCTCGGCTGGCCGTCGGCGACCGGTTCGTCGTACGGCCCGGCGAGAAGATCGCCACCGACGGCACGGTGGTCGAGGGCGCGTCCGCCGTCGACGCGTCCATGCTGACCGGCGAGTCGGTACCGGTGGACGTGACCGTCGGGGACGCGGTCACCGGGGCCACGGTCAACGCGGGCGGCCGGCTCGTCGTCGAGGCGACCCGGGTCGGCGCGGACACCCAACTCGCCCGGATGGCGAGGCTGGTCGAGGACGCGCAGAACGGCAAGGCCGAGGTGCAGCGGCTGGCCGACCGGATCTCCGCGGTGTTCGTCCCGGTCGTCATCCTCATCGCGCTCGGCACGTTCGGGGTCTGGCTCGGCGTCACGGGCGACGCGGCCGCCGCCTTCACGGCCGCCGTCGCCGTGCTGATCATCGCCTGCCCCTGCGCCCTGGGCCTGGCCACGCCGACCGCGCTGATGGTCGGCACCGGCCGGGGCGCCCAACTCGGCATCCTCATCAAGGGCCCCGAGGTCCTGGAGTCCACGCGCCGCGTCGACACGGTCGTCCTGGACAAGACCGGCACGATCACCACTGGCCGCATGACCCTCCAGGAGGCGTACGCCGCCGACGGCACCGACGAGAAGGAGCTGCTGCGGCTCGCGGGCGCCCTGGAGCACGCCTCCGAGCACCCCGTCGCCCGCGCGATCGCGGCCGGCGCCGAGGAGCGGGTCGGCACGCTGCCGGAGGTCGAGCACTTCGAGAACGTCCCCGGGCGGGGCGTGCGCGGGCGCGTGGACGGCCACGAGGTGGTCGTGGGGCGCCTCGCCGAGAACGGCACAGGGCTCCCGGCGGAGTTGGCCCGCGCCAAGGAGAAGATCGAGAACGGCGGTCGTACGGCCGTCGTGGCCGGGTGGGACGGAGCCGCGCGCGGTGTCCTCGCCGTCGCCGACGCGGTCAAGGAGACCAGCGCCGAGGCGATACGGGAACTGCGCGCACTGGGGCTCACGCCGGTCCTGCTGACCGGGGACAACCGCACCGTGGCCGAGGCGGTGGCGCGCGCTGTCGGGATCGACTCCGACGATGTGATCGCCGAGGTGCTGCCCGAGGACAAGGTCGACGTCGTACGGCGGTTGCAGGGCGAGGGCCGGACCGTCGCCATGGTGGGCGACGGGGTCAACGACGCGGCCGCGCTCGCCACCGCCGACCTGGGGCTGGCGATGGGCACGGGCACGGACGCCGCGATCGAGGCGGGCGATCTGACGCTGGTGCGCGGGGACCTGAGGGTGGCCGCGGACGCCATCCGGCTGTCCCGCAGGACGCTGACCACGATCAAGGGCAACCTGCTGTGGGCCTTCGGCTACAACGTGGCCGCGCTGCCGCTGGCGGCCGCCGGGCTGCTGAACCCGATGATCGCGGGTGCGGCGATGGCGTTCTCGTCGGTGTTCGTGGTGACGAACAGCCTGCGGCTGCGCAGGTTCCGCTGAGGGAGCCGCGGAGGCCCTCTTGGAGTCCAACGGCCGTCTCACATAAGCTCTTCACAACGCTCGCGCATTATCCTTACGCTTGGGCTCTGATCGAGATATCGGAGCTCTTGCGCATTTAACGGACATACGCAAGAGACGCAGATCACAGTGATGTGAAGGTAACCATCGAAGGGGTTCGACGGTCTAAGTTGACGGTGTCAGACGGCGTCTTGGGGGGCGTCGGACGACACCTGGGGACGTCTTTGGGGGACCTCCTCAGATGGGGGCACCTCCCTGCTCGAACGTAGGTGAGAGCTTGGGGGAGCGTTGCCGGGGCGCGTACTTCGGGAAGCTTTGAGCGGCCCTCCCGATCCGTACGGGTCCCGGCAGACCGCATGCATCACTGCTGCAGCGATTCAGGCGCTGTCCGCACCGAGCGCCCGGCCGGATCCCGTGGGGGGAATCCGCACCGGGACACGGGAAGGCGCCCTGGTCGTCGGCCCGTGGGGGGACCGACGCGCCAGGGCGCCTTCTGTATGTCGTCGCCTCTAAGCGGCTGCGGAGGTTCAGCGCTCCTCGACCGGGACGAAATCGCGCTCGACCACGCCCGTGTAGATCTGGCGCGGGCGGCCGATGCGGGAGCCCGGCTCCTTGATCATCTCGTGCCACTGGGCGATCCAGCCCGGCAGACGGCCGAGGGCGAACAGGACCGTGAACATCTCGGTCGGGAAGCCCATGGCGCGGTAGATCAGACCCGTGTAGAAGTCCACGTTCGGGTAGAGCTTGCGCTCGACGAAGTAGTCGTCGGAGAGCGCGTGCTCCTCCAGCTTGAGGGCGATGTCGAGGAGCTCGTCCTCCTTGCCCAGCGCGGAGAGCACGTCGTGCGCGGCGGCCTTGATGATGCGGGCGCGCGGGTCGAAGTTCTTGTAGACCCGGTGGCCGAAGCCCATCAGGCGGACGCCGTCCTCCTTGTTCTTCACCTTGCGGATGAAGGTGTCGACGTCGCCGCCCGCGTCGCGGATGCCCTCGAGCATCTCCAGCACGGACTGGTTGGCGCCGCCGTGCAGCGGGCCCCACAGGGCGCTGATGCCGGCCGAGATCGACGCGAACATGTTGGCCTGGGACGAACCCACCAGGCGGACCGTCGACGTGGAGCAGTTCTGCTCGTGGTCGGCGTGCAGGATCAGCAGCTTGTCGAGGGCGGAGACCACGACCGGGTCCAGCTCGAACTCGTCCGCCGGGACCGAGAAGGTCATGCGGAGGAAGTTCTCGACGTAACCGAGGTCGTTGCGCGGGTAGACGAACGGGTGGCCGATCGACTTCTTGTACGCGTACGCCGCGATCGTCGGGAGCTTGGCGAGCAGGCGGATCGTGGAGAGGTTGCGCTGCTGCTCGTCGAAGGGGTTGTGGCTGTCCTGGTAGAAGGTGGACAGCGCGGAGACCACCGACGACAGCATGGCCATCGGGTGGGCGTCGCGCGGGAAGCCCTTGTAGAAGTTCTTGACGTCCTCGTGCAGCATCGTGTGCCGCGTGATGTCGTTCTTGAACGTCGTGAGCTCGTCGACGGTGGGCAGCTCGCCGTTGATCAGCAGGTAGGCCACCTCGAGGAAGGTGGAGCGCTCGGCCAGCTGCTCGATCGGATAGCCGCGGTAGCGGAGGATGCCCGACTCACCGTCGAGGTAGGTGATGGCGGATTTGTACGCGGCCGTATTGCCGTAGCCGCTGTCCAGCGTCACCAGACCGGTATGGGCGCGGAGCTTGCCGATGTCGAAGCCCTTGTCGCCGACGGTGCTGTCGACCACCGGGTAGGTGTACTCGCCGCCGCCGTACCGCAGTACTACAGAGTTGTCGCTCACGTCTTCCCTCACCGGACGTAGTGCCTCATCTTCGAGGTGCCCTGACTGTCTCTACCATCCCCCATTTGGCTCAGGAGAGTGCACTCGGGGTCGACCATTGGGCCTACTGGCGGCACTCAGTGCCGTCAGCCTGCACATCCTGCCCCCTCAATACGGGTATCCGGAAGTGCTCTGTGACCCATACGACTCATTTGATCGATCATTTTTCGTGACGCCGGTCCGCAGGGTCGTGATGGCGGTCCTGAGCGGTGACGCGGCGCCCCGAATCGGGGCCGCGCAGCCTGAAGTCCAGTGCTGTGCAGCGCCGTCCGGCCGACACCGTGCGCACCGCCTGACCGATCGCCTTGCGTGAACCGACGAGCACGACGAGCTTCTTCGCGCGGGTGACTGCCGTGTAGAGCAGGTTGCGCTGGAGCATCATCCAGGCCCCGGTGGTCACCGGGATGACCACCGCCGGATACTCACTGCCCTGCGAGCGGTGGATGGTCACCGCGTACGCGTGGGCCAGCTCGTCCAGTTCGTCGAACTCGTACGAAACCTCCTCGTCCTCGTCCGTCAGCACCGTGAGCCGCTGGTCGACCGGGTCGAGCGAGGTGACGACGCCCACGGTGCCGTTGAAGACACCGTTCTTGCCCTTCTCGTAATTGTTGCGGATCTGGGTGACCTTGTCGCCGACTCGGAAGACCCGGCCACCGAACCGCTTCTCGGGCAGGTCGGGCCGCCCCGGCGTGATGGCCTGCTGGAGCAGCCCGTTGAGGGTTCCGGCTCCGGCCGGGCCGCGGTGCATCGGCGCGAGCACCTGTACGTCCCGGCGCGGGTCGAGCCCGAACCGGGCCGGCACGCGGCGGGCCGCGACGTCCACGGTCAGCCGCCCCGCCTCCTCCGTCTCGTCCTCGACGAAGAGGAAGAAGTCCTTCATGCCGTCGGTGACCGGATGCTGCCCGGAGTTGATCCGGTGCGCGTTCGTCACCACCCCCGACTGCTGGGCCTGCCGGAAGACCCGGGTCAGGCGCACGGCCGGGATCGGACTGCCGTCCGCCAGCAGGTCCCGCAGGACCTCGCCCGCGCCGACGCTGGGCAGCTGGTCCACGTCCCCGACGAAGAGCAGGTGCGCCCCCGGAGGCACCGCCTTGACCAGCTTGTTGGCGAGCAGCAGGTCCAGCATGGAGGCCTCGTCCACGACCACGAGGTCGGCGTCCAGCGGGCGGTCCCGGTCGTACGCGGCGTCGCCGCCCGGCTTGAGTTCGAGCAGCCGGTGGACGGTGGAGGCCTCCGCTCCGGTGAGCTCGGCCAGCCGCTTGGCGGCGCGTCCGGTGGGGGCGGCCAGCACGACCTTCGCCTTCTTCGCGCGGGCCAGCTCCACGATCGAGCGGACCGTGAAGGACTTGCCGCAGCCGGGGCCGCCGGTGAGGACGGCCACCTTCTCGGACAGCGCCAGTCTGACGGCGGCCTCCTGCTCGGGCGCGAGATCGGTCCCCGTACGCCCCTTGAGCCAGCCGAGGGCCTTGCCCCAGTCGACGGTCCGGAAGGACGGCATCCGGTCCTCGCCGGTGCGCAGCAGGCGCAACAGTTGGGCGGAGAGGGAGAGTTCGGCGCGGTGGAAGGGGACGAGGTAGACGCCGGTGACGAACTCGCCGCCGTCCGGTCCGGGCACCTGCTCCCGCACGACACCGGGCTCGGCCCCCTCCTCGTCTGGCTCGGCCAGCGCGGCGAGGCACTCGATCACCAGCCCGGTGTCGACCTGGAGCAGCTTCACCGCGTCGGCGATGAGCCGCTCCTCGGGCAGGAAGCAGTGGCCCTGGTCGGCGGACTGCGACAGGGCGTACTGCAGGCCCGCCTTGACGCGCTCCGGGCTGTCGTGCGGTATGCCGACGGACTGGGCGATCTTGTCGGCGGTGAGGAAGCCGATGCCCCACACGTCGGCGGCCAGCCGGTAGGGCTGGTTCTTCACGACGGAGATCGACGCGTCGCCGTACTTCTTGTAGATGCGCACGGCGATGGACGTGGACACCTCGACGGTCTGGAGGAAGAGCATGACCTCCTTGATCGCCTTCTGCTCCTCCCAGGCGTCGGCGATCCGCCTGGTGCGCTTGGGGCCGAGCCCGGGGACCTCGATCAGCCGCTTCGGCTCCTCCTCGATGATCCGCAGGGTGTCCAGCCCGAAGTGCTGCGTGATGCGGTCGGCGAAGACCGGTCCGATGCCCTTGACCAGGCCCGATCCGAGGTAGCGCCGGATGCCCTGGACGGTGGCCGGCAGGACGGTCGTGTAGTTCTCGACGGTGAACTGCTTGCCGTACTGCGGATGCGAGCCCCAGCGGCCCTCCATGCGCAGCGACTCGCCGACCTGGGCGCCGAGCAGCGCGCCCACGACCGTGAGCAGGTCGCCGCCGCCCCGTCCGGTGTCGACGCGGGCGACCGTGTAGCCGTTCTCCTCGTTGGCGTACGTGATCCGCTCCAGAACGCCTTCGAGTACCGCCAGGTTGGACATGATCCGACGCTACAGGCCGGGTCCGACATCGCGGACACGAGCGACCGGGGAGCGTTCGAGGGGGCCCGGTCGACGGACCGGGCCCCCTCGGCTTTCCCCTCCGCCGGAACTCCGCGATCCCCCCGGATCCCCCTCCGGATGTTCCGACGCCAGATACGACAGGCGAGGTGGGCGAAGGGTTGTACAGCGGTCCGGGAATTTTCTAGAATCAGATTATCTCTGACTGAGTCAACCATCCGAGGCCCGAGTGTCCGGGCCGGCCATCGTCATCGCATCACCGGGGCCCACCATGACCGTCCACGACATCCGCGCCTTCAACCGCTTCTACACGAACCTCATCGGCGCCCTCGACTACGGCCGCCACCTCTACGCGCCGTACACCCTCACCGAGTCCCGCGTCCTGTACGAGCTGGCCCACTCCCCGCGCACGGACGCGGCCGACCTCCGCTCCGAACTCTCGCTCGATGCCGGATACCTGAGCCGGATCCTCAACAAGTTCGAGCAGGACGGCCTGATCGAGCGCGCGCCCTCCGACAAGGACCCGCGCCGACGCCGCATCAGCCTCACCCCACGGGGCCGCGAGGCCGCCGGCCTGCTCGACGAGCGGGCGCGGGAGAGCGTCGGCTCGCTGCTCGACACCGTCGACGTGGGCGAGCGACCGCGCCTCGCGGAGGCGATGCGGACGATCCGGAGCGTTCTGGGGGACACGCACTCCCCGCAGCCGGACCCCGAGGACGTCGCGCTGCGCGAGCCCGGCCCCGGTGACCTCGGCTGGATCGTGCAGCGCAACGCCGCGCTGTACGCCGCCGAGTACGGGTGGGACGCGGACTACGAGGCGCTGGTGGCGCGCATCGTCGCCGACTTCGCGCAGGACCACGACCCGCGCCTGGAGCGGGTGTGGATCGCGGAGCATGCCGGTCGCCCCGTCGGCTGCGTGATGTGCGTACGGGACGACGCCCCCGCCACCGCCCGGCTCCGGCTCCTCCTCGTCGAGCCCGACGCGCGCGGGCTGCGCATCGGGGACCAACTGGTCGGAGCCGTGGTCGACTTCGCGCGCGCGGCCGGTCACCGCGAGCTGGTCCTGTGGACCAACGACGTGCTCGGCGCCGCCCGTCGCATCTACCGGCGCCACGGCTTCGCCCTCGTGGCCGAGAAGCCGCACCACTCCTTCGGCAAGGATCTGGTCGGACAGGACTGGCGTCTGGCCCTGCGCGAGTAGGGTCCGTACGCATGAAGCTCGCCTTCTCCACCCTCGGCGTCCCCGGCCTGCCCGTACCCGAGGTACTGGCCCTGGCGACCGCGCACGGCTACGACGGCGTCGAGCTGCGCGCCCACCCGGAGGAGCCGGTGCATCCGGACCTCGGCCCCGCCGAACGGGCGGACGTGGCCGCCGCGTTCGAGGCGGCCGGGGTCGAGGTGCTGGGGCTGGCCGGGTACGCCCGGGTCGCCGCACCCGGCGACGACGAACCCGTGCTCGACGAGATCCGCCGACTCCTCACCCTGGCACGGGACTTGCACGCCCCCTTCGTCCGCGTCTTCCCGGGTGCCGCCACTGATCAGCCAGGGCCGGAGGCGGACGCCGTCGCCGCCCGCCGGCTCGGCACCGCCGCCGAGCACGCCGCCGATCTCGGGGTCCGCATCCTCCTCGAAACCCATGACTCGCACCGCACCGGCGCCGACGCGATCCGCGTCCTCGGTCCGGTCGGCCACCGCCACGTGGGCGCCCTGTGGGACGTGATGCACACCTGGCTGGGCGGCGAGGAGCCGCGGGAGACATACGCGGCGCTGTCCCCGTATCTCGGCTACGTGCAGGTCAAGGACATCGCGGCGGCCGACGACACCGCCCCGCTGCCCCTCGGCGCCGGCGTCCTGCCGCTCACCGCGTGCCTGGAGGTCCTCGCCGGCCAGGGCTGGAACGGCTGGCTCTGCTGGGAGTACGAGAAGCGGTGGCACGAGACGGCCACGCCGCTTCCGGACCTGCTGACCGCGGGCCGCGACCACCTCGTACGGCTGCTGGACGCGGCCCGCTGAGACCGCCTCAGCCCACCGGCTCCTCCACGGCCGGGACGCAGGGCGCGGCGCCGGTCTCCTGCCGCGCGGCGGAGGACCTCGACGGCGCCAGGGACGTCAGCGCCACGCCGCCCACCAGCAGGGCCGCCGCTCCCCAACGCATGCCGCTGACCGGCTCGTTCAGGAAGAGGGCCGCCGAGGACATGCCGAAGACGGGGACGAGGAGCGAGAAGGGGGCCACCGTCGACGCGGGGTGGCGGTGGAGCAGCCAGCCCCAGGCGCCGAAGCCGAAGACCGTCGAGACCCAGGCGACGTAGACGAGGGCGCCCGCGCCCTGCCAGTCCAGGGCGCGCAGGGCGGACAGGTCCCGGGAGGGGCCCTCCGTCAGGAGGGAGAGGGCGAGCAGCGGCAGGACGGGGACGGTGCTGACCCACACCATGAAGTTCAGCGCGTCGGGCGGGGACGCCTTGCGGGTGATGACGTTGGACACTCCCCAGCAGGCCGCGGCCCCGATGACCAGGGCGAAGGCACCGATGGGGCCCGTGGCGCCCTCGTCCACGGCGGCCAGGCCCACCCCGGACAGCGCCACCGCCATGCCCGACAGCCGCAGCCAGGTGGGGCGTTCGCCGAGGACCGCGAAGGCGATCAGGGCCGTGAAGACCGCCTGGATCTGGAGGACGAGGGAGGACAGGCCCGCCGGCATCCCCGCGTCCATGCCGATGAAGAGCAGGCCGAACTTGGCGACGCCCAGGACCAGGCCCACCGCCACGACCCACTTCCACGCGACCTTGGGGCGGCCGACGAGGAACACCGCGGGCAGGGCCGCCGCCAGGAAGCGGAGCGCCGAGAAGAGAAGGGGCGGGAAGTGGCCGAGGCCGACCTCGATGACCGTGAAGTTCACGCCCCAGACGGCCGCGACAAGGACGGCCAGAAAGATGTGAGTTGGTCGCATGGACCGAGGATCGCCCGGCCCGACTGTTAAGCACCAGCAAAACCTGCTGCATGATGGGATAAAGCGTCTCTAATGAAATGAACGGGGTGGGTCATGCTCGACCTGCAACGCCTGCGCGCCCTGCACGCCGTCTCCGTGCACGGCACGGTCGGCGCTGCCGCGGCCGCGCTCGGATACACGCCCTCGGCCGTCTCCCAGCAGATCGCGAAGCTGGAGCGGGAGACGAAGACCATCCTCCTCGAACGCCACGGGCGCGGCGTGCGGCTCACCGAACAGGCCGAGCAACTCGCCGCCACCGCCCATGAGTTGCTGACCATCGTGGAGCGCGCCGAGACCGATCTGGAGGAGCAGCGCGGCCTGCCCTCCGGGCGGCTGACCGTGGCGGCGTTCCCCTCGGCGGCCCGGGGGCTGCTGCCCGCCGTCCTCGCCGACCTCGCCCGCCGGCATCCGGCACTCGACGCCCGCCTGACCGAGGTCGACCCCCATCTGTCCGTGGACCTGGTCGCCAAGGGCGCGGTGGACCTGGCCGTCGCGCACGACTGGGACATCGCCCCGCTGCCCGCGCCGCCCGGGCTGGAGCAGGCGGTGATCGGGGAGGACCTGTGCGATCTGCTGGTGCCGGTGGGGCATCACCTCGCCGGGCGGAAGTCCGTACGGCGTGCGGAACTGGGGGGTGAGCGGTGGATCTGCCAGCCGCCCGGACGGGTGTGCCACGACTGGCTCGTACGGACGCTGCGCACGGCGGGCTGCGAGCCGGACATCGTCCACCAGGCCGAGGAGAACCCGACGCTCATCGCCCTCGTCGCGGCCGGGCTCGGCGTCGCCCTCATCCCCCGGCTCGGCCGGGGCCCCCTGCCCGACGGCGTGGTGGAGGTGCCGCTCGATCCCCTCCCGGCACGGCGGCTGTACGCACTGTGGCGCACGGGAGCGGCCCGGCGCCCGGCCATCGCGGAGACGGTACGCACGCTGCAGCACCACTGGACCCGGGTCTCGGTCCACGCCTGAGGACGCCGGCCGCACTCCCGCCCCGCCTTCCCGTCTTTCGGCTGCGACAGCCCACCACCCTCTCCGCCCTGCCGCGGCCGGCAGCACGCCGTCATCGGCGCGCCTCCCTCCAACAGCGCCGGTGGCGGCCCCTCGTTGGCTACTGTGCGATCCCTTGACGGAAAGAAACTTCCCGGATATTGGTGACTCCTCGGAAGTTTCCTTCAGCGGTTCTCCTCCGGAAGGAGCGCACGTGCAGGACAGCAGCACGGGAAGCAGACACGGCGCAGGAAGCACCGCACGGCCATCCAGACGGACCGTCCTCGCCGCCACCGCCGGCATCACCGCGGCACTGGCGATCAGCGGCACGGCCCACGCGGACACCGACACCGACACCAGGCTCCGCGCCCTCATCTCCCGCATGACGCTCGAGGAGAAGGTCGGCCAGCTCTTCGTGATGCGGGTCTACGGCCACTCGGCGACCGCCCCGGACCAGGCCGACATCGACGCCAACCTGAACGAGATCGGCGTACGGACCGCGGCCGAGCTGATCGCCAAGTACCGCGTCGGCGGCATCATCTACTTCTCCTGGGCCCACAACACCCGCGATCCCCACCAGATCGCCGACCTGTCGAACGGCATCCAGAAGGCCTCCCTGGACCAGCCCCGCGGGCTGCCCCTCCTCGTCACCACCGACCAGGAGCACGGGATCGTCTGCCGCGTCGGCAAGCCCGCCACCCTGTTCCCGGGCGCGATGGCCATGGGCGCGGGCGGCTCCCCTTCCGACGCCCGCACCCTCGGCCGTATCTCCGGCACCGAACTGCGCGCGATCGGCATCAACCAGGACTACTCCCCCGACGCCGACGTGAACGTCAACCCGGCCAACCCGGTCATCGGCGTACGGTCCTTCGGCGCCGATCCGGACGCGGTCGCCGGGATGGTGGCGGCCGAGGTGAAGGGGTACCGGGCCGCCCGGGTCGCGGCCACCGCCAAGCACTTCCCGGGACACGGCGACACCGCCGTCGACAGCCACTTCGGCTTCCCGGTCATCACGCACAGCCGGGCGCTGTGGGAGCGGCTGGACGCCGTCCCCTTCCGCGCCGCGATCAGGGCCGGCATCGACTCGATCATGACCGCCCACATCCAGTTCCCGGCCCTCGACGACTCCGGCGACCCGGCCACCCTCTCCCACCCGATCCTCACCGGCATCCTGCGCCAGGAGCTGGGCTACGACGGGGTCGTGGTGACCGACTCCCTCGGCATGGAGGGCGTGCGCACCAAGTACGGCGACGACCGGGTGCCGGTGCTCGCCCTGAAGGCGGGCGTCGACCAGCTCCTCAACCCGCCCAACCTGGACGTGGCGTGGAACGCGGTGCTGAAGGCCGTACGGTCGGGCGAGCTCACCGAGGCGCGGCTCGACACGTCGATCCTGCGCATCCTCCGCCTCAAGGACAAGCTCGGGCTGCTCGACGACCCGTACGCCCGCACGTCCTGCATCGACCGCACGGTGGGCACGGACGCGCACCTCGCGGCGGCCGACCGGATCGCCGAGCGGACGACGACCCTGCTGGTCAACCAGGGCGGCATCCTGCCGCTGTCCCGGCGCACGCAGCCCAAGCTGCTGATCGTGGGCCCCGACCCGGCCTCCCCGTCCGGGACGACGGGTCCGCCCACGAGCGTCCTGGCCGCCGCGCTCGCCGAGCAGGGCTTCGCGACCACCGTCCTGCCGACGGGCACGGCCCCCTCCTCCGCCACCATCGCCAAGGCGGTCGCCGCGGCGCAGGACGCGGACGCGGTGATCGCGGGGACGTACAACGTGACGGCCGGCAGCAGTCAGCAGACGCTCGTGCGGCGGCTCGTCCAGACCGGGAAGCCGGTGGTGGCGGTCGCCATCAGGAATCCGTACGACGTCGCCCAACTACGGGAGGTGCCCGGCTACTTGGCGTCCTACTCCTGGACCGACGTCGAACTGCGCGCTGCCGCACGGGTGATCGGCGGCCAGGTGAACCCGCAGGGCAGGCTGCCGGTTGCGGTGCAGCGGGCGGACGATCCGAGCAAGGTGCTGTATCCCATCGGGCACGGGCTGTCGTACTAGACGTACGAAGGACACGCGCTCCGCATCGGGCGTAATACCCCCAACGGGCGGAAAACCTCCCGCATGTCTGGCGTGGCCCGCCGCCGCAGGCCACGCTGGGCGAGGGCGTCCGAGGGGATGGCGATGACGGGCGGGAGATGCTGCGTGCGGGTGGCGGGCGTGCTGCTGGCGCTGGCCGTCGGGACGACGGCCGGCTGTCAGCGGCCGTCGGGCGGCAGCGGGGGCGGCCCCGGCAGCAGTCCTGGGGCGGCGCCCCTGGGCTCCGGATACGGCGCGCGGTTCCTCGCCGTGGACGAGTGCAGTTCGTTCGGGACGACCAGCTTCACCGAGGTGCCGTGCACCGGCGAACGGGCCGCCGCCCGCGTCGTCGCCCGTTACGACGGCAAGGTCGGGGACGGCCCGCCGTGCCCGGCGACCACCGACTTCGTGCTGCACATCGGCGCGCAGCGGCCGCCGCCCGGTCAGGGCGGCACCGCGATCCCCCAGGGCTACGCCTGCATGCGCACCCTGGAGCCGCCGCATCAGGGCGATCCCGGCGGCGGAGGCGGCCCGCGCACGATCGCCGGCGACTGCGTCTACAGCACGGGGAAGGGCAGGGTGCGCGAGACGGCCTGCGACGGCTCGGGGAGCCGGAGACCGCAGTACAAGGTCGTCGAAGCGGTCAGAGTCCGGTCCAAGTGCCCGTCCTCGACCGCCCTTTACGTGCAGCTCGGCGGCAGCGAGCCGGTGGGCTGCGCCCGGCGTGTGTGAGCGGCGCGCGGGGTGCCGGCCCTCAGCAGAGGATCCAGCCGGAACTCACCGAGCCCCGGCCCACCGAGCCCTTCACCCACACACACCGATGCCCGGCGTGCACCGTCACCGGGCCCGCCCGGTAGGTGTACCGCCCTTTGTCCACGACGGGCAGGTTGCCGCGGGCCTGCACACTGACCGACATCGTGCGCGTGCCGGGCTTCTTGGGGAGGGTGACGGCGCAGACGTAGCCGTCGCGTTTGTGGATGTGCACGGTGCCGGTGGCGAAGGGCAGCGTCCGCACCTCGTGTCCGGCACAGGTCGCGCCCGCCGCCTGCGCGCTGCCCGGCGCCCCGAGCGCGAGCAGCCAGGAGGCCGCCAGCACCACCGCGCCGGCCGCGCACCGTCGGCGTATCGCACCACTGTCCACTGTCGCCCCTCCCGTACCGCGGCCACGCACCGGCGATGACCGTACTGCTGTACGGACGCGCGACATATGTCGGATGGTTGCACGACCGTCAACCAAACGAGGTGACCGGCCGTCAGCGGGCGGCGCCCAGCGGCTCCTCCGGCTCGGCCTGACCGACGAAGGTCCGCCACAGCTCGGCGTACTGCCCGTCCCGGGCCAGCAGTTCCTCGTGCGTGCCGTCCTCCGCGACCCGCCCGTGATCCATCACCACGACCCGGTCGGCCCGGGCGGCGGTGGTCAGCCGGTGGGCGACGACGAGCGTCGTACGGCGGCCGGTCAGCCGGTCCGTGGCCTGGTTGACCTGGGCCTCCGTGGCCAGGTCCAGGGCGGCCGTGGCCTCGTCGAGGAGCAGGACGTCGGGGTCGACGAGCTCGGCGCGGGCGAGGGCGATGAGCTGACGCTGGCCCGCGGAGAGGTTGCGGCCGCGCTCGGCGACCTCGTGGAGGTAGCCGCCGTCGAGCGTGGCGATCATGTCGTGCGCGCCGACCGCGCGGGCCGCCGCCTCCACCTCGGCGTCGGTGGCGTCGGGGCGGCCGTAGGCGATGGCGTCGCGGACCGTGCCCGGGAAGAGGTACGCCTCCTGCGGCACGACGCCGAGGCGGTGGCGGTACGAGGTGAGGTCGAGCGCCCGCAGATCCGTGCCGTCGGCGGTCACCCGGCCGCCCGTCGGGTCGTAGAACCGGGCCACCAGCTTGACCAGCGTCGACTTGCCGGCGCCGGTCTCGCCGACGAAGGCGACGGTCTGTCCGGCGGGTATCCGCAGGTCGATGCCGACCAGGGCCGGCTCGTCGTCGCCGTAGGCGAAGTGCACGTTCTCGAAGGCTATCTCGCCCTTGAGGGAGAGGACGTCGAGCGGCTCGTCGGCGGACCGCGTGGACGTCGGCTCCCGCAGCAGCTCCTGGATGCGGCCCAGGGAGACGGTGGCCTGCTGGTAGCCGTCGAAGACCTGGGAGAGCTGCTGGACGGGGGCGAAGAACAGGTCGATGTAGAGGAGGTAGGCGACCAGCGCACCGGTGGTCAGCGTGGCCGCCTCCACCCGGCCCGCGCCCGCGATCAGCACGGCGGCCGCGGCGACCGACGACAGCAGCTGGACGAAGGGGAAGTAGACGGAGATCAGCCACTGGCCGCGGATGCGGGCGCTGCGGTAGGCGTCGCTGCGCTCGGCGAACCGCCGCCCGCTGTCCCGCTCGCGCCGGAAGGCCTGCACGATCCGCAGCCCGGCCATCGACTCCTGGAGGTCGGCGTTGACCACCGACACGCGCTCGCGGGCGAGTTCGTACGCCTTCACGCTCGCCCGGCGGAAGAAGAAGGTGGCGACGATCAGCGGGGGCAGGGTCGCGAAGACGACGAGCGCCAGCTGCACGTCGATCACCAGCAGCACGACCATGATGCCGAAGAAGGTGACGACCGAGACGAACGCCGTGACCAGACCGGTCTGCAGGAAGGTCGACAGGGCGTCGACGTCCGTCGTCATCCGCGTCATGATCCGGCCGGTCAGCTCCCGCTCGTAGTAGTCGAGGCCGAGGCGCTGGAGCTGGGCGAAGATCTTGAGGCGGAGGGAGTACAGGACCCGTTCGCCGGTGCGGCCGGTCATCCGGGTCTCGCCGATCTGCGCCGCCCACTGGGCGAGGACGGCGAACAGGCCGAGCAGGGACGCGGCCCAGACGGCGCCGAGGGCCAGCCTGGTGACGCCCTGGTCGATACCGTGCCGGATCAGGACCGGCAGCAGCAGCCCCATGCCCGCGTCCACGGCGACGAGCAGCAGGCTGGCGAGGAGGGGCAGGCCGAAGCCGTGGAGCAGGCGGCGCAGGCCGTACGACTCCTCCGGCCGCACCGCGCGCGCCTCGTCGACGCCGGGGGTGTCGGTCGCCGGGGGCAGCGCCTCGACGCGGGCGAGGAGCTCGGGCGTGGCCGGGGTGCCGGCGAGGGCGGCGTGCTCGGGGTTCTTCGCCTCGCGGTCGCCGGTCCACAGGTGGGGGGTGACGCCGCGCTCGGCGTCGAACTCGGCGTCCAGCTCGTCGCGGACGGTGGTGTCCTCCTCGAAGGCCGCGGGCAGGGCGTGGCCCGGGGAGACGCCGCCCAGTTCGTCGGGGTCGGTGAGGAGGCGGCGGTAGAGGGCGGAGCGTTCCTGGAGCTCCTCGTGGGTGCCGAGGTCGGCGAGCCGGCCGCCGTCGAGGACGGCGATGCGGTCGGCGAGGTTCAGGGTGGAGCGGCGGTGGGCGATGAGCAGGGTCGTACGACCCTCCATGACCTGCTGCAGCGCCTCGTGGATCTCGTGCTCCACGCGTGCGTCCACGGCGGAGGTGGCGTCGTCGAGGACGAGCAGGCGCGGGTCGGTGAGCAGAGCGCGGGCGAGCGCGACGCGCTGGCGCTGGCCGCCGGAGAGGGTGAGGCCGTGCTCGCCGACCGTGGTGTCGTAGCCGTCGGGCAGCTCGGCGATGAAGCGGTCCGCCTGGGCGGCGCGGGCAGCCCGCTCGATCTCCTCGTCGGTCGCGTCGGGGCGGCCGTACGCGATGTTGGCGCGGACGCTGTCGGAGAAGAGGAAGGAGTCCTCGGGGACCAGGCCGATCGCGGCCCTGAGGGAGTCCAGGGTCAGCTCGCGCACATCGTGCCCGCCGACCAGGACGGCACCGTGGGTGACGTCGTAGAAGCGCGGCAGGAGCAGGGAGACCGTGGACTTGCCGGAGCCGGAGGCGCCGACGACCGCGAGGGTCTCCCCGGCGCGGATCTCGAAGCTGAGCCCCTCCAGGACCGGGCGCTCGTCCGCGTAGCCGAAGGACACGTCGTCGAACTCGACGGTCGCGGGCGCGTCGGCGGGCAGGGTCTTGGTGCCCTCGCGGAGGGTCGGCTCGGTGTCGATCAGCTCCAGGACGCGCTCGGTGCCCGCGCGGGCCTGCTGGCCGACGGTGAGCACCATGGCGAGCATCCGCACCGGGCCGACGAGCTGGGCGAGATAGGTGGAGAAGGCGACGAAGGTGCCGAGGGTGATGTGGCCCTGGACGGCGAGCCAACCGCCCAGCGCCAGCATGGCGACCTGGCCGAGGGCGGGGACCGCCTGGAGGGCCGGGGTGTAGAGGGCGTTCATGCGGATCGTGCGCAGACGTCCGGCGAAGAGACGGCGGCCGACCTCGCGCAGCTTCCCGGTCTCCTGCTCCTCCTGCCCGAAGCCCTTCACCACGCGTACGCCGCTGACGGCGCCGTCGACCACGCCCGCGACGGCGGCGGCCTGGGCCTGGGCGTACCACGTTGCGGGGTGCAGGCGGGTGCGGCTGCGGCGGGCGATCCAGCCGAGCGCGGGGGCCACGGCGAGGGCGACCAGGGTCAGCGGGAGCGACAGCCAGGCCATGATCGCCAGGGAGATCAGGAAGAGCAGGATGTTGCCGATGGTCATCGGCAGCATGAAGAGCAGGCCCTGGATCAGCTGCAGGTCGCTGGTGGCACGGCCGACCACCTGTCCGGTGGACAGCTCGTCCTGCCGCCGCCCGTCGAGCCGGCTGATCGCGCCGTACATGTCGGTCCGCAGGTCGTACTGGACGTCGAGGGCGAGCCGGCCGCCGTAGTAGCGGCGTATGAAGGTGAAGACGTAGACCAGCAGGGCGGCGCCGATCAGGGCGCCGGCCCAGGGCACCATGGCCCGGGAGTGGTCGCCGATCACGTCGTCGATGATCACCTTGGTGATCAACGGGACCAACGCCAGGACGGCCATGCCCGCCATGGAGGAGCCGAGGGCGAGCACGACGTCCTTGGGGGAGCGCCAGGCGTAGCCCGCGAGTCTCCGTGCCCAGCCCTGTCGGTCCCCCTGCTGCGTTGTCACGCGGTGCCCTCCGTTCGACCTGCTCTTCCGGAAGGCACCAACGCCGGAGGGAGCCGATTTCATCCCTCCGGAAGCCTCAGGAGACCAGGTCCCGGTGGATGACCTTGGCGACGCTCTGGATGGTGGTGACGCCGTAACTCATCGTGCTGTTGCCGTGGGTCAGCACGGTGATCATGTAGTCGTGGCCGTCGCCGTTGAAGGTGCCGACGCTGTGCACGCGCCAGCCGTGGGTGGAGCGCTGCAGCCAGCCGTTCTTGACGTGGACGGCGACGCCGGACGGGGCGCCGTACGGGGTGCCCCAGCGCTGGGACGAGATGACCTGGCCCATCAGCTTGAGGGTGTAAGCGCGGGAGTTGTCGCTCAGCACGGTGTTCTTCGCGGTGAGCAGCTTCAGCAGCTTCTGCTCGTCGGTGACCGTGATCTGGGTCAGACCCCAGTAGCCGCCCGTGCCGGGGACGGTCTGCGTCATCCCGGCGGCGCTCAGGAAGCCCTTGATCTTGGTCAGGCCGAGCTGCTTCCACAGGGCGCTGGCCGCGTTGTTGTCCGACTTGGTGATCATGGCCTTGGTGAGCGAGACCTCGCGGTCGGTGAGATAGCGGTTGTGCTTCTTCGCGTCCCACAGCAGCGTGGCCAGGATGGTGACCTTCACGACGCTGGCCGAGTCGTACGCGGTGGAGGAGCGCAGGGTGCAGGTCGTGCCGGTGGTGCGGTCGTAGAGACCGAGGGCGACGGTGCCGCTGCGGCTCGCGAGCGCGGCCGTGATGTCCTTCTTCAGCTTGTCGGCGAGGCCGGCTCTGGCGGACGTGCAGCTGACGGTGGGCGTGGTCGCCGCGACGGCGGGCGTGGCCGCCGCCACGCCCGATATGAGCACGCCGGCGGCGATTCCCACTCCGAGCACACGGGTAGGCCCGGATATCCGGTGAGTCATGGAGGTTTCCCATCCCCTTGAGCGTTGGCGAGCGCACGGTGGACACGCTCGCTTCTCCTGACTCGCCGTGGTGGGCGAAAGTTGTACAGACGTTCCCACTGGGCGGGGTGACAAATCCCTCGTACGGGGCCCGCGGGCATCACGTAAGTACGAAGAAGCGACTAGTTGGATCACACAGGTGAAGCCGATTTTGCGGCCGGGCGTGTCCCCGCGCCGCCCCGGGAGCATGGCGTCAACTGGGCACATCCGTTCAGGAATCCCAACTCCCCCTCCTGGAGCGCCCCGTGAAGCTTCGTTCCTGGCCCCTCACCGCCGCCCTCGCCGTCACCGCCCTGCTGCTGCCCGCCCAGGCGGCTTCCGCCAAGACCGATCCGCCGTCGTGTCCCAAGGGCTCGGTGTGCTTCTGGAGCGAGGAGGGCTTCCACGGCGACCGCTGGGAGTGGCAGGCGTCCATCGACTACCGCGACATGCCGACCAACCTCCACGACCACGTGGGCTCGTTCGTGGCGAGCACCCGCGCCTGCTTCACCAACTGGGACACGTGGGAGAAGCACGAAGTGAACGTCGGCGACTCGCGCTCGGACTACCTCGGTGACTTCGGCGCCCGTATCGACGGGGTGGGGCCGAACGGCTGCTGATCCGCGGCCACTTCCGCCGAGGTGACGTGACCGTTCACCGGCCGCCCGGGCTGGGTGGGTGCGATCCGGTGGACGGCCGCGTGCCGAAGCAGTCCCGTCGGCCGTCGCGCACGAGACACGCGCGCACGCGGTCCAGGTCGTGGCGGCCGACGGCGACCATGGGACTGGAGAGGGAGCCACTGGCGTCCTCCTTGTCCTTGACCTCGCTCCGCAGGGGAGCATGACGCGGCGCGACGATCTCCACGCGGTCGCCGATGTTCCCCAGGTCGATGCGCGCCCACACCGTGCCGCAGTCGGCGCCGTACCGGATCTTGATGGCGGTCCCGCCGGAGAAGGTCCGCCGACGCAGGGTCGTCGGCAACGGATCGACTCCGCAGCGGTACATCTCCGGGTCCTTGCCCGTGCAACCGCCGCCATGGCAGCCGTTGGCCTGCGGGGCGGGCGTCGCGGTCGGTGCCTGCGCTCGTGTGCCGGCCGTCTCGAGGGCGCCGGTGGTCGCCAGCAGGACGGCGGTCACGGCGACGGCCGCGCCGACCAGGGCTCCGGCGAGCAGGGCAACGCGCCGGTGCCGGAGGGAACGGCCGGCGCCGCCGTCATCGGGCGGCGGTGGTGAGACGGCCGGGGGCGGCGCCGCGCCCGCCGCGCGGCCGCTCCACGCGGCGTCGGCCAGTTCCCACAGGGCGAGCGGCCTGCCGGGCTCCGCTCCCGCCAGCTCGCACAGCTTCACGACGGCCTGCCGGGGCGGCAGGGTCCTGCCGTTGAGATAGCGCTCCCAGGAGGACTTGCTGTACGGCGTCTTCGCCGAGAGTGCGGCCAGGCTCAGCCCCGTCCGCGCCCGCAGCTCGCGCAGGGCCGTCGCCAGCCGGTGGCACTCCACGGGCCGGTCGGCCGACGTCATTTCCTCAGCACCCCCCAGGTGTCCTCGCCGACCACCCCGTCGACGGCGATGTGCGCCCTGTCCTGCAGCCGCTCCACCGCCCGCTCGGTGTGGGTGCCGTACATCCCGTCGATGATCCCGGGCGAGAAGCCGTGGTGGCGCAGCAGGCACTGGGCCTCGACCACGTTCCACTGCGCGGACTGCATGCCGATCAGGGCCGTACGGGTCGTGCTGTAACCGGCGTAGAGCAGGCCGTTCTTGTCCCGGTGCACCTTGCAGGGGTAGTCCTTGCCGGCTCTGTACACGAACTCGCCCCGGCCCGGCACCGTTTGCGAGGCCTCGTCCGACGTGGCGGACGGCGCGGCCCGTCGCCCGGCACGCGCGCCTCCGCCGCCGCCGTCCCAGGGCGCGGCCCACACCAGCACGGTCGCGGTCAGGGCCAGCACGGCCACGCCGGCCGCGGCCAGGACGGTGAGGCGCGTTCGACGGCCGGGTGAGTGGCCCCGGCCGCCCTCCGGTTCGTCGTCCGCGTCCGTGGCGTTGTCCGCGTCCACCGCGTGGTCGGCGGCCACGTTGCCCGGCTCCACGGCCACCTCGTGCAGGGCCAGCAGCCGGGCCGGGTCGATGCCGCAGGTCCGGGCGAGCTCCGCCACCGCCTGCTGCGGCGGCACCGCTCTGCCGTTGAGGTAGCGGTCCCAGGAGGATCGGCTGTAGCCCGTCCTGGCCGCGAGTGCCTGCGTGCTGAGCCCGCTGTGGTCCTTGACCCGGCGCAGCTGTACGACGAGTTGCCGCACGCGCGGGTCCAGCGAGGCCGGCAGTTGCTTCCAACGAGACATGTTCCACCCCATGTCCGCTCGTCCCCTCAACGAGGATGCCCCACAATGCCCCTTCGGTTCCCCTCGGGCGGTCGGCGGACAGCATGCTTTCAGACGCCACGGAAGCGTCCTTGTGTCCCGCCACTGTCTCGTCACCATGGCATCACCGCAGGTCGAACAGCGGGACGTCCCCCATATGGGGCATGCGGTCAACAGCCCCGGCCCCGGCGCGGAATTGGCGGCACTGTCGCTTCAGCACGACGGGCGGCGCGGTGCACCCCGCGCCACCCCCGTCACCCCAGGTGCGTCGGCGCGAACATCCGCAGCACCGCGGGGAGTACGACCACCGACGGGCCCGGTGACCTCAGCGCCTTCGCCAGGTCGGCCTCCAGGGTCTCGGGGCTCGTACGGACCCCGGGGACCCCGAAGGACTCGGCGAGGGCCACATAGTCCGGGCGGGTCAGCTCGGTCGCCGTCGCCTGGCCGAAGGCGTCGGTCATGTACTCGCGCAGGATGCCGTAGCCGCCGTCGTCGACGATCAGCCAGGTGACGTTCAGGTCGTACTGACGTGCCGTCGCCAGCTCGGCGATCGAGTACAGCGCGCCGCCGTCGCCCGACACCGCCAGCACCGGGCGGGCCGGGTCGGCGGCGGCCGCGCCGAGCGCCGCCGGGAAGCCGTAGCCGAGGCCGCCGGCACCCTGGGCCGAGTGCATGGTGTTCGCACCCCGCGGGTCGAAGGCCGACCAGGCCCAGTACGCGAGGATGGTCATGTCCCAGAAGGACGGGGAGTCGGCGGGCAGCGCGCGGCGGACCGAGGCCAACACGTCCTGTTCCAGGGTGAGTTCCTGGGACGCGATCCGGTCGGCGACCTTCGCGAGGAGCGTGCGCACGCGTTCGGGGGCCGATGCGTCGGTCCGCTCCTCCACCGTCTCCAGCAGGGCCTGGAGCGCGAGGCGGGCGTCCGCGTGGATGCCCAGGGCGGGGTGGTTGGACTCCAGCTTGCCGAGGTCCGCCTCGATCTGGACCACACGGCCCCGGGGCTTGAACGTGTGGTAGTTCGAGGACAGTTCACCCAGGCCCGAGCCCACGACCAGGAGGACGTCGGCGTCCTCCAGGAAGTCGGTGGTGTGCCGGTCCTCCAGCCAGGACCGGAGCGAGAGCGGGTGCTCCCACGGGAACGCGCCCTTGCCGCCGAAGGTGGTGACGACGGGGGCGTCCAGCATCTCGGCCAGCCGGAGCAGCTTGCCCGAGGCGTCCGCCCGTACCACTCCCCCGCCCGCGATGATCGCGGGCCGTTCCGCGCGCGTCAGCAGGTCGGCGGCGACGGCGGTCAGTTCGGGGCGGGGAGCCAGCTCCTCCGGGGTCGCGTCCACCGCCGTCACCACCGGCAACGTCGTCTCCGCGAGCAGGACGTCCTGCGGGATCTCCACCCAGACCGGGCCGTGCGGAGCGGTCAGGGCGGACTTCCAGGCGGCCGCGATCGCCGACGGGATCTGCGACGGCGTACGCACGGTGTGGACGGACTTCACCACGCCCCGGAACGACGCCGACTGGTCCGGGAGTTCGTGCAGATAGCCGTGGCGGCCGCCGCCCAGGCCCGCCGTCGGGATCTGGCTGCTGATCGCCAGGACCGGCGCACTCGCCGACGCCGCCTCCTGCAGCGCGGCGAGGGACGTCAGGGCGCCCGGTCCCGTCGACAGCAGCAGCGGGGCGGCCTGACCGGTGACCCGGCCGTACGCGTCCGCCGCGAACCCCGCGTTGTTCTCCACGCGCAGGCCCACGTAGCGCAGGTCCGAGCGTCGCAGCGCGTCGAACATGCCGAGGGCGTGCTGGCCGGGCAGCCCGAAGACGGTCTTCGCGCCGAGCCCGGCCAGGGTCTCCACGACCAGGTCTCCGCCGTTTCGGCCGGGGGGAGGATTGAGGGCGGCCTCCGTCTGCGCCGGGGTCGGGCGGAGGACCAGGTCGTGGTCGTGCGTCACGGGGACTCTGTCTCCTAGGGGAGTCGCGCGTACAGCGGGTTACGCGGTGCGGGCCGCCGCGATCTGGCGGCTCATGATGGTGGTCAGTTCGTACGCGGTGTGCGAGGCCGCCACCGACGTGATCTCCGCGTGGTCGTACGCGGGGGCGACCTCGACGACGTCCGCCGAGACCAGGTTGCAGGAGGCCAGCCCGCGCAGGATCTCCAGGAGTTCGCGGGAGGTCATGCCGCCGGCCTCGGGGGTGCCGGTGCCGGGCGCGTGCGCCGGGTCGAGGCAGTCGATGTCGACGGAGATGTACAGCGGGCGGTCGCCGATGCGCTGGCGCAGCTGGTCGGCCACCTCGTCGGCGCCCCGGCGGTAGACGTCCGCCGAGGTGACGATGCCGAAGCCCATCTTCTCGTCGTCGGTGAGGTCCTGCTTGCCGTACAGCGGGCCGCGCGTGCCGACGTGGGAGAGGGCCGAGGTGTCGAGGATGCCCTCCTCGACGGCGCGGCGGAACGGGGTGCCGTGGGTGTACTCGGCGCCGAAGTAGGTGTCCCAGGTGTCGAGGTGGGCGTCGAAGTGGAGCAGGGCGACGGGGCCGTGCTTCTTCGCGACCGAGCGCAGCAGCGGGAGCGCGATGGTGTGGTCGCCGCCGAGGGTCATCAGGCGGGCGCCGGTGCCGAGGAGGTCGTCGGCGGCGGCCTCGATGGTCTCGACGGCCTCGTTGATGTTGAACGGGTTCACGGCGATGTCGCCGCCGTCCGCGACCTGGGCGAGGGCGAACGGGGAGGCGTCCTGCGCCGGGTTGTAGGGGCGCAGCAGCCGGGACGCCTCGCGGATGGCGTTGCCGCCGAAGCGGGCGCCCGGCCGGTACGAGACGCCCGAGTCGAACGGCACGCCCACCACGGCGACATCGGCAGTGCCGACCTCGTCGAGGCGGGGCAGCCGGGCGAAGGTCGCGGGGCCGGCGTACCGCGGGACGCGGGAGGAGTCGACGGGGCCGCGGGGCGTCTCGTTGCCGCTCATGCTGAAATGCCTTCTTTCTTGCGCTTCATGGCGCATGCACTGCTTGTCCTACGACTCTACCGGTGAGCCGGGACCGGTTCGTCGGTGGCGAGTTCGGGGGACCGTCCGGCGAGGCGCTCGCGCCAGGCGTTCAGGACGGCGGCGTCGGTCGGCTTCGTCGCCAGGGAGACGGCGACGTAGGCGACGAGGGAGGCCAGCAGGCCGTAGTAGACGGGCTCGTTGGCGAGGATGCCGTACGTCGCCATCAGGCCGATGACCGCGAGGCCGCCGACGCTCACCGAGGCGAGCGCGCCCTGCACGGTGCCGCGCTTCCACAGCAGGCCGCCGAGGATCGGGACGAGGAGTCCGCCGACGAGCAGGTTGTAGGCGACGGTCAGGGCCTCGACGACGTCGTTGAGCGCGATGGCCGTGCCGATCACGGCGACGCCCATGATGAGGATGAAGGCGCGGTTGCCCTTGACCTCGTCGTGCGCGTCCTCGGCGCGGCGCACGACGCCCCGCAGCCGCGACCAGATGTCGTTGTTGGCGACGGTGGCGCAGGCGATCAGCGCGCCGGAGGACGTCGACATCACGGCGGCGAGGGCGGCGGCCAGCACCAGTCCGCGCACACCGATGGGGAGTTCGTCCTTGACGATGGTCGCGAAGGCGTCGTCCGCGCTGCCCAGCTTGGGGTAGAGGACCTTGGCGGCGGTGCCGATGACGGCGCCGGCGACGGCGTACGCCAGGCAGTAGGTGCCGGCGACCGTGCCGCCCCACTTGGCGGTCTTGTCGCCGCGCGCGGTGAACACGCGCTGCCAGATGTCCTGACCGATCAGCATGCCGAAGGTGTAGATCAGCACGTAGGTGAAGATCGTCTCGCCGCCGATGCCCAGCGGGTCGAAGTACGTGGTCGGCAGCTTGGCCTTCATCTCGGCGAAGCCGCCCGCCTTGACGACCGCGATCGGCAGGAGCAGGAGCAGCACGCCGATCGTCTTGACCACGAACTGCACCATGTCGGTCAGCGTGATCGACCACATGCCGCCGAGCGTCGAGTAGGCGACGACGATCGAGCCGC
Organism: Streptomyces sp. NPDC046805; assembly: GCF_040645355.1. Taxonomy (NCBI): domain Bacteria; kingdom Bacillati; phylum Actinomycetota; class Actinomycetes; order Kitasatosporales; family Streptomycetaceae; genus Streptomyces; species Streptomyces sp. NPDC046805. The sequence goes on from NZ_JBEYYC010000035.1 coordinate 65,281, forward strand.
CGAGGATGATCGCGACGGTGCGGTTCATGTCGAACAGCACGTCGAAGATCGTGGCGTACGCGATGGTCGAGGTGGTCGCGAGCATCAGGGTGTACGCCCACATGACCACGCCGGAGATGACGCCGGCCTTGCCGCCGTAGCGCAGGTCGAGCATCTCGGAGACGGTGTAGACCTTCAGACGGGCGATGCGGGCGGAGAAGAACACCGACAGCGCCAGCAGGCCGAGGCCGATGGCGAACACCATCCAGGCGCCCGAGAGGCCGTACTTGTAGCCCAGGCCGACGCCGCCGATGGTGGACGCGCCGCCGAGGACGATCGCCGCCATGGTGCCGGAGTACATGACCGGCCCGAGGCGGCGGCCGGCCACCAGGAAGTCGCTCTTCGACTTGGCGCGGCGCATGCCCCACCAGCCCATGGCGAGCATGCCGGCGAGATAGACGACGATCACTGTGTAGTCGACGGCCATGAGGGGCCCTCCTTCGCGCACGGTCGGTGGCGTGTCGTGCAGATGCATGGGGGTGCGGACGACGGCAGTGACACGCGGGGACATCCGCCCGTACCCGCGGCTGCCGGACGGAGTTGACCCTAGGTGGCCGGAAAGCGACTGCGAAGTGTACGTTTCATCCATTCGAACCGAGCAGGTTGAAGGGATCGCACATATGCCGGACACTCCCGCCCCGGCCGTCCCGCCGACCCCGCCTGTCTCGCTCGCGGCCCTGCTGGCCCGGGAGGACCTGGCCCTGCGGCAGATCGCGGGCCCGGCCGACGCGGACACGGTCGTCCACTGGGCGCACACCTCGGAGATGGCCGACCCGTACCCGTATCTGCTGGGCGGCGAGCTGCTGCTCACGGCGGGCGTGCACGTCCCGGAGGCGGCGGGTTCCGGCACCTATTTTGACGACTATGTCTCCCGGATCGTGGCGGCGGGCGGCGCGGCCCTCGGCTTCGGGCTCGCGCCGGTGCACGACACGGTGCCGCGCGCCCTGGTGGCGGCCTGCGACGCCCATGGCCTGCCGCTCCTGGAGGTGCCGCCGCAGACCACCTTCTCGGGCGTGGCCCGCGCCGTCTGGCAGTTGATGGCCCAGGCCCGCCTGGCGGAGCTGCGCCGCGTCACGGAGGCCCAGCAGAGCCTCGCGGCCGCCGCCTCCCGCCCCGACCCGGTCCCGTCCGTCCTGCGCCAGCTGGCCCAGCGGCTCGGCGGATGGGCGGTGCTGTACGGCCCGGACGGCACCGAGATCGCGGGCGCGGGCCGGGGCCCGGACGACGCGGTGCGGGGTGCGCTGGAGGCGCTGACCGAGGTCGTACGCCCCCTCGCCGACGCGCGGCGAGGCCGCCGGGGCGCCCCCTCCTCCGCCGCCGACACGCTGGACGGCACCCATCTCGCCGCCTACGCGCTCGGCGCCGGGCACGGCTTCGTGCTCGGGGTCGCGGCGCCGCGGCGGGCGTCCGGCGACCACACCATCGCGTCCGTCGCCGCCGTCCTGCTCGCGCTGCTCACCGGGGAACACCAGAGCGGGGCGGGAGCGGCGCGGTCGTCGGCGCTGGTACGGCTGCTGCTGGGCGCGGCGCCGCCGGACGTGGCGCCGCTGCTCGGGACGGGCCCCTGGGTCGTCGTGCACGCCAGGCCGGACGCGCAGGCCCCCGACGCAGTCGCCGCCTCCGCGCTGGGGGCTGCGCTGGGGTCGGCCTTGGTGGACCTCACCCACGGCGTCGTACGGGTCCTCGTGCCCGCCGACCGCGAACCGCGCCCGCAGCCGGGCTGGACGCTCGGGGTCAGCGCCGCCGTCGCCCCGGACGAGTGGGCGTCGGCCGACACCCAGGCGGCCCGTGGGCTGGCCCGCGCCCGGGCCACCCGGGCCGCGCTGGTCCGGCACGGCGACCGGCCCGGCCTGGACGACCTGGTCCCGCAGGCGGAGGCCGAGGCGCACGCGCGCGTGCTGCTCGCACCGATCGCCGCGGTCCCGGCGCTCGCCGACACCCTGCGCACCTGGCTGTCCCTGCACGGCAGTTGGGACCGCACCGCGGTCGCCCTCACCGTGCACCGCAACACCGTGCGGCAGCGGATCGCGCGGTGCGCGGCGCTGCTGGGGGCGGACCTGGACGATCCCGACGTGCGCATGGAGCTGTGGTTCGCGCTGAAGCACCTGTGAACGAGGCCCGTACGCGGCCCGCGTGCGCCGCGTGACTCGCGTCCCAGCGTGCGATACGCCGGGAACGGCCCGGCCCGCTGCACCACAATGGGACGCATGCCGATACCCGGGACACCCAGCCGCGCCGAGCTCGTCGACCACCTTGTGAGGACCCGTATCGCGGGCGAGGTCGCCACGCCCCGCGAGAACAACCTCGCCCATTACCGCAGGCTGGCAGGCGGCGACCGCAAGTACTGGTTCGGCCTGGAGCTGGGGGACCGCTGGGGCGACGAGCAGGACGTGCTCGCGGTGATGGCGGAGCGGGTCGGCGTGAGCGACGATCCCGATTTCCGGTACGGACAGGACACCATCGACCCGGAGTTGACGGTCGACGCCCTGGAGCGGATGGCACGGCGGCTGCGCAAGGCGGCCGACGGGCGGCAGCGGGTGCTGTTCGCGACGGGGCACCCGGGCGGCCTGCTCGACGTGCACCGGGCCACGGCCGCCGCGCTGCGCGCCGCCGGCTGCGAGATCGTCGTGATCCCGGACGGACTCCAGACGGACGAGGGGTACGTCATGCAGTTCGCGGACGTGGCCGTGCTGGAGCACGGGGCGACGCTGTGGCACACGCACTCCGGTGAGCCGATGCGGGCCATTCTGGCCGGACTCGAGCGCGCGGGGCGTCCGCTGCCGGACCTGGTGGTGGCCGACCACGGCTGGGCCGGGTACGCCGGGCAGCACGGCATCGACGCGGTCGGCTACGCCGACAGCAACGACCCGGCCCTGTTCCTCGCCGAGTCGGAGGGCACCCTGCAGGTGGCGGTGCCGCTCGACGACCATGTGCTCAGCCCGCGCTACTACGACGCGATGACGGCGTATCTGCTGGCAGAAGCGGGCCTGGCGTAAGGGAGTTCACGGCCGAAGGCGGTGAAACACGGCGGTGTGCGGCCCTGCTGACAGAGCCGCACATCGTTTACTCGCTGTTGGATCAGTGGCCGCCGCCACCGCCGCCGCCACCGTGGCCGCCGCCGCCACCGCCGTGGCCGCCGCCACCGCCGCCGTGACCGCCACCGCCGTGACCGCCACCGCCGTAGCCGCCACCACCGTGACCGCCGTAGCCACCACCATGGCCGCCGTAGCCACCACCGTGACCGCCGTAGCCACCACCATGGCCGCCGTAGCCACCACCGTGACCGCCGTAGCCGCCACCGTGACCGCCGTGACCGCCATGACCGCCGTAGCCGCCGTAGCCGCCGTAGCCACCACCGTAGCCGCCGTAGCCGCCGCCATGGCCGCCGTAGCCGCCACCGTGACCGCCGTAGCCGCCACCATGGCCGCCGTAGCCGCCACCGTGACCGCCGTAGCCGCCACCATGGCCGCCGCCACCATGGCCGCCGCCGCCGTGACCGCCGCCGCCGTGGCCGCCGCCACCGCCGCCACCGCCACCGCCGTAGCTGCTGTAAGAGCTGAAGTGGGACGGGGCCGCCGTGGCAGTGCCCGCCGCGCCGATCGCGGCGCCGCCCGCCAGCAGGATGCCGGCAGCGGACATCACGAGAAGGCGCCTCGTGCGCTGTGATCGCATGGGAAATTACCCTCCATCTCCATCGTCTCCCGCGGCTCGCGAAGGAGTCCGCAAGGTGGATGGCCAACGCCGCCACCAAAGGAGGAAGATGCGGCGCGGTCTTCAGGTGTCACCGCAGTCTGGCAGGGGCACGTCGCAGTACACCGACGCCTGCAGACCACCTGTTCGCGCTTGTGCCGTCAGGTGCTGCGGCTGAGGTCCGAGGTTCCGGAGCCTCGTCGGCACCGCATACCGTGCGTTGCGGCTTTCACTCGTAGAGCCTAATACCCCACGCGTCACTCGGCATTTCGAGCGGCGGCCCGCGGAACGGGCCGCCCCACGGGACCGTGAGCGTGCCCCGCCCTCACCGCGGGACGCGGACCACGCCCTCCTGGATCACGGAGATGGCGAGCCGCCCGTCCTGCGTGTATATGCGGGCCTGGCCCAAACCCCGGCCGCCGTACGCGGACGGCGACTCCTGGTCGTACAGCAGCCACTCGTCGGCGCGGAAGGGCCGGTGGAACCACATGGCGTGGTCCAGCGAGGCCCCGACGACGTCGCCGATCGCCCAGCCGCCGCGGCCGTGGGCGAGCAGCACGGAGTCGAGCAGCGTCATGTCGGAGACGTAGGTCGCGAGGACGACGTGCAGCAGCGGGTCGTCGTCGAGCTTGCCGTTGGTGCGGAACCACACCTGGGAGTGCGGCTCGCGCGGCTCGCCGAACCTCCCGTACGGCGGCTCGTCGGCGTAGCGCAGGTCGACCGCCTCGCGCGCCTCGAGGAACTTCTCGACGACGCCGGGGGCGAGGTGGTCGTAGCCGCGCAGCCGCTCCTCACCGTGGGGCAGGCTTTCCGGGTCCGGCGCGGCCGGCATCGGAGCCTGGTGGTCCAGACCCTCCTCGTACGTCTGGAAGGACGCCGAGAGATGGAAGATCGGGTGCCCGTGCTGGACCGCGACCACCCGGCGGGTGGTGAAGGAGCGGCCGTCGCGGATGCGGTCGACGGTGTAGATGATGGGCGCGCCCGGGTCGCCGGGACGCAGGAAGTACGCGTGGAGGGAGTGGGCGTGCCGGTCCGCGGGGACCGTGCGCCCGGCCGCGACCAGCGCCTGCGCGGCCACCTGTCCGCCGAAGACGCGCGGGACGACGGAGGACCGGGACTGGCCGCGGAACATGTCCTGCTCGAGCTGCTCCAGATCGAGCAGCTCCAACAGGGATTGCAGTGACTTACTCATGAGTCAGTTGTATCGCGCAAGGATGTCGGGGACTTTACAGACCCATGTCCTTGGCGATGATCGTCTTCATGATCTCGCTGGTTCCGCCGTAGATGCGGTTCACGCGGTTGTCCGCGTACAGGCGGGCGATCGGGTACTCGTTCATGTAGCCGTAGCCGCCGTGCAGCTGGAGGCAGCGGTCGATGACGCGGTGCGCGACCTCGGTGCAGAACAGCTTCGCGGAGGCGGCCTCGGCGGGGGTCAGCTCGCCCTTGTCCAGGGCCTCCGTGGCGCGGTCGGCGACGGCCTCGGCGGCGTCCACCTCGGCCTGGCAGGCGGCCAGCTCGAACTTGGTGTTCTGGAAGTGGGCGACCGTCTTGCCGAAGACGGTGCGCTCCTGGACGTACTGCTTGGCGAACCGGACGGCAGCCTTGGCCTGCGCGTAGGCGCCGAAGGCGATGCCCCAGCGCTCGGAGGCCAGGTTGTGGCCGAGGTAGTAGAAGCCCTTGTTCTCCTCGCCGAGGAGGTCCTCGACGGGCACCTTGACGTCGACGAACGCGAGCTCGGCCGTGTCGGAGGTCTTCAGGCCCAGCTTGTCGAGCTTGCGGCCGACCGAGTAGCCCTCGGCCTTGGTGTCCACGACGAAGAGGGAGATGCCGTGGCGGCGGTCCTCGGCGGTGGGCGCGGCGGTGCGGGCGCAGACGATCATGCGGTCGGCGTGCACGCCGCCGGTGATGAAGGTCTTGGCGCCGTTGAGGACGTAGTGCGTGCCGTCCTCGGAGAGCTTGGCGGTGGTCTTCATGCCCGCGAGGTCGGAGCCGGTGCCCGGCTCGGTCATCGCGATGGCCCACATCTCCTCGCCGGAGACGAACTTGGGCAGGTAGCGCTTCTTCTGCTCGTCGGTGGCGAGCAGCTTGATGTACGGCAGGCCGAGCAGCACGTGCACGCCGGAGCCGCCGAACTGCACGCCCGCGCGCGCGGTCTCCTCGTACATCACGGCCTCGAACTTGTACGAGTCGATGCCGGCGCCGCCGTACTCCTCGTCGACGCGGATGCCGAAGACGCCCAGCTCGGCGAGCTTGTGGTAGAACTCGCGCGGCGCCTGGCCGGCCGCGAACCACTCGTCGTACACCGGCACGACCTCGGCCTCGATGAAGGCGCGCAGCGTCTCCCGGAACGCCTCGTGATCCTCGTTGAACACCGTACGGCGCACCTTGCTACCTCCACGTACCTCGGCGTATCTAAGCGCTTGCTCAGATCACCGTACCGGCGAGTACGAAGCGGCGTCCAGAGAGCCTCCGGAGTAACGCTCGTCACTCCCCCCGGGAGCCCGCCTCCCGCCCGGCCGCCTCGAACGCCCCCCGGGCCATCCGGTGCAGCAGCGCCGCCGTGGCCGTGCGGCCCGGCAGCGAGCCGGGGCGGGCCAGGTGAGGGGTCGAGTTCAGCAGGCCGAAGACCGAGTGCACGGCGGAGCGCGCCGCGGGCTCGGGCAGGCCGGGGTACACCGCGCGCACCGTCTCCACCCACAGCTCGACGTACTGCCGCTGGAGCTGCCGTACGAGCTTGCGGTCGCTGTCCCTGAGGCGGTCCAGCTCGCGGTCGTGCAGGGTGATCAGCGGACGGTCGTCAAGCGCGAAGTCGATGTGCCCCTCGATGAGGGAGTCGAGGACCACCGTCGGGGCGGCCGCACCGTCGGCCTCCGCGAGGCGCCGCTTCGCCCCGGTCAGCAGCTGACCGCTGATGCCGACCAGCAGCTCGGCGAGCATCGCGTCCTTGCCCGCGAAGTGGCGGTAGAGGCCGGGCCCGCTGATGCCGACCGCCGCGCCTATCTCGTCGACCCCCACCCCGTGGAAGCCGCGCTCGGCGAACAGGCGGGCGGCTTCCTTGAGGATCTGCTCACGGCGGGTGGGGGCGTCGGTTCTGGTGGCCATGCAATCGATTCTAGACAATGAGGTTAGCGGTCGTTAACCTGAGGAAAATGGTTAACGCTCATTAACAGTCGGACCACTGGGTGAGGGGACCGCAGGATGCACGAGGCACCGGAGCTTCACAGCGCGGCAGATCCCGCGTCGGAGGCCTGGCGAGCCAATGAACAGGCCCATCTCGCGCTCGCCGAGGAACTGCGCGGCAAGCTGACCGCCGCGGCGCTCGGCGGCGGCGAGAAGGCGCGCGCCCGGCACACCGCCCGCGGCAAGCTGCTGCCGCGCGAGAGGGTGGACACCCTGCTGGACCCCGGGTCGCCGTTCCTGGAGCTGGCTCCCCTCGCGGCCGACGGGATGTACGACGGGCAGGCACCGGCCGCCGGGGTGATCGCCGGGATCGGCCGGGTCAGCGGACGCGAGTGCGTGATCGTCGCCAACGACGCCACGGTCAAGGGCGGCACGTACTACCCGATGACCGTGAAGAAGCACCTGCGCGCGCAGGAGGTCGCCCTCGAGAACCGGCTGCCCTGCGTCTACCTCGTGGACTCCGGCGGCGCCTTCCTGCCCATGCAGGACGAGGTCTTCCCCGACCGCGAGCACTTCGGGCGGATCTTCTACAACCAGGCCCGGATGTCCGGCGCCGGCATCCCCCAGATCGCGGCCGTCCTCGGCTCCTGCACGGCCGGCGGCGCCTACGTCCCGGCCATGAGCGACGAGGCCGTGATCGTCCGCAACCAGGGGACGATCTTCCTCGGCGGCCCCCCGCTGGTGAAGGCCGCCACGGGCGAGGTCGTGACCGCCGAGGAGCTCGGCGGCGGCGAGGTCCACTCCCGTGTCTCCGGCGTCACCGACCACCTCGCGGAGGACGACGCCCACGCCCTGCGGATCGTGCGGAACATCGTCGCCACGCTCCCCGCGCGCGGGTCGCTGCCCTGGGAGGTCGTGCCCACCGTCGAGCCGAAGGCCGACCCGTACGGCCTGTACGGCGCCGTCCCGGTCGACTCCCGCACCCCCTACGACGTACGCGAGATCATCGCGCGCGTGGTGGACGGCTCCCGCTTCGCCGAGTTCAAGGCCGAGTTCGGGCAGACCCTCGTCACCGGCTTCGCCCGCATCCACGGGCACCCGGTCGGGATCGTCGCCAACAACGGCATCCTGTTCTCCGAGTCCGCCCAGAAGGGCGCCCACTTCATCGAGCTGTGCGACCAGCGCGGCATCCCGCTGGTGTTCCTGCAGAACATCTCCGGCTTCATGGTGGGCAAGGACTACGAGGCCGGCGGCATCGCCAAGCACGGCGCCAAGATGGTCACGGCCGTGGCATGCACCCGGGTCCCCAAGCTGACGGTCGTGGTCGGCGGGTCGTACGGCGCAGGGAACTACTCGATGTGCGGCCGGGCCTACTCCCCCCGCTTCCTGTGGATGTGGCCCAACGCCAAGATCTCCGTGATGGGCGGCGAGCAGGCCTCCTCGGTCCTCGCGACCGTCAAGCGCGACCAGATGGAAGCGCGCGGCGAGGACTGGCCCGCCGACGACGAGGACGCCTTCAAGGCGCCGATCCGCGCCCAGTACGAGCGCCAGGGCAACGCCTACTACGCCACCGCCCGCCTCTGGGACGACGGCGTGATCGACCCGCTGGAGACCCGCCAGGTGCTCGGCCTGGCGCTGACGGCCTGCGGCAACGCGCCCCTGGGTGACCCCCAGTTCGGCGTCTTCCGGATGTGAGGAGGGGACCCATGTTCGACACAGTGCTGGTGGCCAACCGGGGCGAGATCGCCGTACGCGTCATCCGGACGCTGCGCTTGCTGGGCGTGCGCTCGGTGGCCGTCTTCTCGGATGCCGACGCCGACGCACGACACGTACGGGAGGCCGACACGGCGGTACGCATCGGCCCGGCGCCCGCGGCCGAGAGCTATCTGTCCGTGCCGCGGCTCCTGGAGGCGGCGGCCCGGACCGGCGCCCAGGCGGTGCATCCCGGGTACGGCTTCCTCGCGGAGAACGCCGACTTCGCGCGCGCCTGCGAGGAGGCCGGGCTGGTCTTCATCGGCCCTTCCGCGGACGCGATCTCCCTCATGGGCGACAAGATCCGCGCCAAGGAGACGGTGAAGGCGGCCGGGGTTCCGGTCGTGCCGGGTTCGAGCGGCAGCGGGCTGTCCGACGCCGAACTCGCCGACGCCGCACGGGAGATCGGCGTGCCGGTGCTGCTCAAGCCGTCCGCGGGCGGTGGCGGCAAGGGCATGCGGCTGGTGCGGGAGCTGACGGCCCTGGAGGACGAGATCGCGGCCGCCCGCCGCGAGGCCCGCGCCTCCTTCGGCGACGACACGCTCCTCGTGGAGCGGTGGGTCGACCGGCCCCGGCACATCGAGATCCAGGTGCTGGCCGACGGCCACGGCAATGTCGTCCACCTCGGCGAGCGCGAGTGCTCGCTCCAGCGACGCCACCAGAAGATCATCGAGGAGGCGCCGAGCGTGCTCCTCGACGAGGCCACGCGCGCGTCGATGGGCGAGGCGGCCGTGCAGGCGGCACGCTCGTGCGGGTACCGGGGCGCGGGCACGGTGGAGTTCATCGTGCCGGGCCGCGACCCGTCGTCGTACTACTTCATGGAGATGAACACCCGCCTCCAGGTGGAGCACCCGGTCACCGAGTTCATCACCGGCCTGGACCTGGTGGAGTGGCAGCTGCGGGTGGCGGCGGGCGAGCGACTGCCGTTCGCCCAAGGGGACATCGAGCTCACCGGCCACGCCGTCGAGGCCCGCATCTGCGCCGAGGACCCCGCGCGCGGGTTCCTTCCGTCGGGCGGCACGGTCCTGCTGCTGAACGAACCCCAGGGCGACGGCATCCGCACCGACTCCGGGCTCAGCGAGGGCACCGAAGTGGGCAGCCTGTACGACCCGATGCTGTCCAAGGTGATCGCGTACGGCCCCGACCGGGAGACCGCGCTGCGCAAGCTCCGGGCGGCCCTCGCGGAGACGGTCACGCTGGGCGTGCAGACCAATGCCGGGTTCCTGCGCCGGCTGCTGGCCCATCCGGCGGTGGTGTCGGGCGAGTTGGACACCGGGTTGGTCGAGCGGGTGGTGGACGAACTGGTCTCCACGGACGTACCGGAGGAGGTGTACGAGGCGGCGGCGGCCGTACGCCTCGAAGCGCTGAAGCCGGGCGGCGCGGGCTGGACCGACCCGTTCTCCGTGCCGAGCGGCTGGCGGCTGGGCGGCACGCCGAAGCCGGTGGGCTTCCCGCTGCGGGTGACCGAACCCGTCGAGTACGTCCCGCGCGGCACCCACACCGTCACCGACGACACGGTGGCCGTCGCCCTCGACGAAGTCCGCCACACCTTCCGCCGCGCCGCCGACTGGCTCGGCCGCGACGGCGACGCCTGGCACGTGCGCGACCACGACCCGGTGGCCGCGGCCCTCACCCGGGCCGGGCACGCGGGCGCCGACTCGCTCACCGCGCCGATGCCCGGCACGGTCACCGTCGTGAAGGTGGCGGTCGGCGACGAGGTGACCGCCGGGCAGAGCCTGCTGGTGGTGGAGGCGATGAAGATGGAGCACGTCATCTCCGCCCCGCACGCCGGCACGGTCGCCGAGCTGGACGTGCGGCCCGGCACGACGGTCGCGATGGACCAGGTGCTGGCCGTCATCGCGCCACACGACGAGGAAGGGGTGGCTGAGGGATGACCGAGCTCGGGCTTCCCATGACCGTACCGACCGAGGGTCTGCCCGCACGGGTGCGGATCTACGAGGTCGGCGCGCGCGACGGGCTGCAGAACGAGAGGCTGGCCGTTCCGACGGAGGTCAAGGCGGACTTCATCCGCAAGCTGGCCGACGCGGGCCTGACGACGATCGAGGCGACGAGCTTCGTCCACCCCAAGTGGGTGCCCCAACTCGCCGACGCCGAGCAGCTGTTCCCGCTGGTGAGTGACCTGCCGGGGGTACGTCTGCCGGTCCTCGTGCCGAACGACCGGGGGCTCGACCGCGCCCTCGCCCTCGGCGCGCGTGACATCGCCGTCTTCGCCAGTGCCACCGAGTCCTTCGCGCGGGCGAACCTCAACCGCTCGCTGGACGAGTCGCTGGCGGTGTTCGAGCCGGTCGTGCGGCGCGCGAAGGAGGCGGGCGCGCAGGTGCGCGGCTACGTCTCCATGTGCTTCGGCGACCCCTGGGAGGGCGCCGTCCCCCCGCACCAGGTGGTCCGCGTCTGCAAGGCCCTGCGGGACATGGGCTGCGACGAGCTGAGCCTCGGCGACACGATCGGCGTCGCCACCCCGGGCCATGTGCGCACCCTCCTCGCCCTCCTCAACGAGGAGGGCGTACCGACCGACGTGATCGGCGTGCACTTCCACGACACGTACGGCCAGGCACTCGCCAACACCTACACGGCCCTGGAACACGGCGTCACGACGATCGACTCCTCCGCCGGAGGACTCGGCGGCTGCCCGTACGCCAAGTCCGCCACCGGAAACCTCGCCACCGAAGACCTCGTGTGGATGCTCCAGGGCCTCGGCATCGACACCGGGGTCGACCTCGACCGTCTCACCGCCACCAGCGTGTGGATGGCCGCGCACCTGGACCGACCCAGTCCGTCCCGCACCGTCCGCGCTCTCTCCCACAAGGACCAGTGATCAGCATGGACCACCGTCTCTCCCCCGAGCTGGAGGAACTCCGCCGTACGGTGGAGGAGTTCGCGCACGACGTCGTGGCGCCGAAGATCGGCGACTTCTACGAGCGGCACGAGTTCCCGTACGAGATCGTGCGCGAGATGGGCCGCATGGGCCTGTTCGGCCTGCCGTTCCCCGAGGAGTACGGCGGCATGGGCGGCGACTATCTGGCGCTGGGCATCGCGCTGGAGGAACTGGCCCGGGTCGACTCGTCGGTGGCGATCACGCTCGAGGCCGGCGTCTCCCTGGGCGCGATGCCGATCCACCTCTTCGGGACCGAGGAGCAGAAGCGTAGGTGGCTGCCGGGGCTGTGCTCGGGCGAGATGCTGGGCGCGTTCGGCCTCACGGAACCCGACGGCGGTTCGGACGCGGGGGCGACCCGGACGACGGCGCGGCTCGACCCGGAGACCGACGAGTGGGTGATCAACGGCAGCAAGTGCTTCATCACCAACTCGGGCACGGACATCACGGGGTTGGTGACGGTCACCGCGGTGACGGGCCGCAAGCCCGACGGCAAGCCGCAGATCTCCTCGATCATCGTGCCGTCCGGCACCCCGGGCTTCACCGTCGCCGCCCCGTACTCGAAGGTCGGCTGGAACGCCTCGGACACCCGTGAGCTGTCCTTCGCGGACGTCCGGGTCCCGGCGGCGAACCTGCTCGGCGAGGAGGGCCGCGGCTACGCGCAGTTCCTGCGCATCCTCGACGAGGGCCGCATCGCCATCGCGGCCCTCGCGACCGGCCTGGCGCAGGGCTGCGTGGACGAGTCGGTGAAGTACGCGAAGGAGCGGCACGCGTTCGGCCGTCCGATCGGCGCCAACCAGGCCATCCAGTTCAAGATCGCCGACATGGAGATGAAGGCCCATACGTCCCGCCTGGCATGGCGCGACGCGGCCTCCCGCCTGGTGACCGGCGAGCCCTTCAAGAAGGAGGCGGCGCTCGCCAAGCTCTACTCCTCCACGATCGCCGTGGACAACGCCCGCGATGCCACCCAGATCCACGGCGGCTACGGCTTCATGAACGAGTACCCGGTGGCCCGCATGTGGCGCGACTCCAAGATCCTGGAGATCGGCGAGGGCACGAGCGAGGTGCAGCGGATGCTCATCGCCCGGGAGCTGGGGTTGGCGGGCTGAGCCCGGAGGCCGGCCGGGCGCCGACCGGGTCACCCCCACCCGGACCGCCCGGCCGGCGTTCACCGCGGACGCGTGCGCCCGACCGTCACGGGCGGTGGCCCCGCTGCCGGAGCACCTGAAGAAGACGCTCCATGAGGTGCCCCTTGCGTTCGATCGTCAGGTCGAAGTACGCCGCACTGCGCTCGCTGCGGCACACGCCGTGGACGGCCTCCTTGGCCGCGCGCTTCCACTCGACCGCTTCCGCGGCGAGCCGGAGCAGTGTCGCCCGCAGTTCCGGATGGCCGAGTACGAACGACTTAAGCCGCTCGCCGCTCAGTCGACCCGTCTCGCACTCGGCGGGCGGTCCGGAGTCGAGCAGTTCGAGGAAGACCCGGTTGCCCAGTCCGTCGAAGTCCTCGTGGGTGTTGGCCCCGCCGAGTTCGGGCACGAAGTCGGTCAGGTCGTTGAACAGCTGGCTCGCGAGCCCGAGTCGGCGCATGGCGTCGTCCAGGACGTGCCGCTCGTCCTCCACGACGTCCAGGGCCGCCACCGCCGCGTCGAGCGGCATCCGGAACAGCGTCCCGGTCTTGAGCGCGGCCGTCGACTCCCAGAACTCCACCCGCGCATCGTGGGGCGCGGCCGCCAGGTCGGCCCGGGTGCGGGCCGAGCGCGTGGCGATGTCGACGGCCTGCCCCCGCAGGCCCCTGCCGACCGACCGCACCAGGCTGTCGACGACGACCGGAGCGGACGCGTGCCGCAGCGCGGCCATGATCAGCCAGGACCCGGTGTTGAGGGCGAGCGGCACGCCATGGGTGACATGGAGCGCGGGCTCTCCGTAGCGGACGCCGCTGCCGTCCTGGATGTCGTCGAGCACGACGGCGGCCTTCAGCAGGATCCGCACCGCCACCGCCGTACGGCGCACCGCGCCCAGGTCCGCCGGGGAGTCCTCGTGACCGGCCTCGTCGGGGAAGCCCCGGTAGTTCGACGGACGCAGCGGGGCCCGGCCGCCGGGGGCCCCGGCGGCGAGCGGGAGCGCCGCCTGTCCCACCTTGGATCCGACGACATCGGCGACCGGGTCGTACAGGGCGCGCCGCAGCGCCGCGTCGTACGCGGACACCGCCGCCCCAGGACTCGCCTGTGCCAGCGCGGCCGCCAACGAGCCGATGAACCGCGCCAGATCGTCCTCCAGCAGTGCCGCTTCCCCGCGCACCACCGCTTCCACGTCCGCCACGTCTGCCACGTCCGCCGCGCTCGTCACGCCACCTCCGCCGGCCGTTCAACGGTGTTGAACTCTCAACGTAGAGGGACGGGCTCGTCACGAACAGACACAACTAGTGAGGTTAGGCTAACCTATCTTGAACCTTGTCCGGCGGGCGTTCAGCCCCGTGCCGAAAGCAGTGACAGCCATGCCCAACGCCCGTGCCACCCACCCCACCCGTCGCGGCATCCTCGCGGCAGGCGGTGTCATCGGCCTCGGCGCCGCGCTCGCCGCATGCGGTGGCGGCGACGCGAAAAACGGTGGCTCGGGCGGCGGGGCGGCCGCGGCCAAGTCCGGCCCCTGGACGTTCAAGGACGACCGAGGGCGGACCGCCAAGGCCGACCGGGTCCCGGCGAACATCGTCGCGTTCACGGGTGTCGCCGCCGCGCTGTACGACTACGGCATCCACGTCAAGGGCGTCTTCGGCCCGACGAAGACCAAGGGCGGCAAGGCCGACGTCCAGGCCGGCGACATGGACGTCAGCAAGGTGACCGTCCTCGGCAACGAGTGGGGCCAGTTCAACATCGAGAAGTACGCCTCCCTCGCGCCCGATCTGCTCGTCTCCACGATGTTCGACAAGGCGGGCACCCTCTGGTACGTCCCGGAGGAGTCGAAGAAGAAGATCGAGGCCGTCGGCGCCCCGAGCGTCGGCATCTCCGTCTACGACCGCCAGTTGACCGAGCCGCTCGCACGCATGCTGGCGCTCGCCGAGTCCCTCGGCGCCGACACCACCTCCGGCAAGGTCACGCAGGCCCGGAAGCGCTTCGAGGACACCGCCGCCCGGCTGCGCGCCGCCGCCAAGGCCAAGCCCCACATCAAGGTCATGGCCGCCTCCGCGAGCCAGGACCTGTTCTACGTCTCCGGCTCCCACCTCTCCGTCGACCTGGAGTACTTCAAGGCCCTCGGCGTGCGCTTCGTGGAGCCCCCGGAGAAGGCCAAGGCCCAGGGCGGCGGCTGGTTCGAGTCGCTGAGCTGGGAGAACGTCGACAAGTACGACGCGGACATCATCATGATGGACAACCGCACCTCGGCCATCCAGCCCGCCGACATCACCGAGGCCACCTGGAGGAAGCTCCCCGCGGTCAAGGCCGGCCAGGTCATCCCCCGCACCCCCGAGCCGATCCTGTCGTACGACAAGTGCGCCCCGCTCCTCGAGGACCTCGCGAAGGCCATCGAGACGGCCAAGAAGGTCAGCTGACCCCCAGTCCTTCCTGAACCGCATCTCAGGAGCCCTCATGACAACGGCCGCAGCCGCCCCGTTCCGCTTCTTCTCCCTCCAGGTCGCATGGACGAGGCGGCTCGGCTCGTCTCTGGTCCGGATCACCTTCACCGGACCTGACCTGCGCGCCTTCCACTCCGACGGGCGCGACCAGTCCCTGTCGCTGTTCCTGCCGCACCCGGGGCAGAGCGAGCCCGTCGTGCCCGTCGAGCGGGGTGACGGGTGGTGGCAGGGCTGGCGCGAACTCCCGGACGACGTACGGGCGGTGATGCGCTCGTACACCCTGCGCGCCCTGCGCCGCGCTCCCGACGAGATCGACATCGACTTCGCCCTGCACGGCGTCGAGCCCGGCGCCCCCACCCCCGCCGGTCCGGCATCCCGCTGGGCGGCCGACGCACGCGCCGGTGACCGCGTCCTCCTCCTCGGACCGGCGGTCGCCGACAACCGCGCGATCCGCTTCCGCCCACCCGAGGACACCGACCTCGTCGTCCTATGGGGCGACGAGACCGCCGCACCCGCCGCCTGCGCAATCCTGGAGTCCCTGCCGCCCGGCACGCGCGCCCGCGCCTGGCTGGAGGTGCCGCACGCCGGTGACATCCAGGACGTGGCGACCGAGTCGGACGCGGAGATCACCTGGATGGTCCGGGACGACCGGACTCCCCCGGCCGCCGGCACCCTGCGTGCCGCTCAACTTCCGCACGCCACACGACCGTACGCCTGGATCGCGGGCGAGGCCGGGCAGGTGAAGGCGCTGCGGCGGCACTTCGTCGGCGAGCGCGGCTTCGACCGCCGGCGCGTCACCTTCGTCGGCTACTGGCGGCAGGGCGTGAGCGAGGAGCAGCTCCGGCAGACGGAGTAACTACGGGACCAGTAACGGCAGTCACGGGCGGCGCGGCACCCCCTAAACAACTTAGGTTAGGCTAACCTAAGGTTAAGTCGCGCGACTCCGTTCTTCTCCCGTCCCGTACGGACTGCCTTCCCGGAGGACCCTCACATGCGCTCGCACCTGCTCAACGGCCTCACCGCGGAGCACTACCGCCGCTCCGTGACCGAAGGGGTCGAGCGGGTGGCGGCGAAACTCGCCACCACCGACCGTCCGTTCACCGGCGTCACGGTCGACCGCCTCGCTCCCGCCATCGAGCGGATCGACCTCGACCGCCCGCTGGGCGACACCGCCGCGGTGCTGGACGAACTCGAGGACGTCTACCTCCGTGACGCGGTCTTCTTCCACCACCCCCGCTACCTCGCCCACCTCAACTGCCCGGTGGTCATCCCGGCGGTGCTCGGCGAGGCGGTGCTCTCCGCGGTCAACTCCTCCCTCGACACCTGGGACCAGTCGGCCGGCGGCACCCTCATCGAGCGCAAGCTCATCGACTGGACGGCGGCCCGGATCGGTCTCGGGCCGTCCGCCGACGGCGTGTTCACCTCCGGCGGCACCCAGTCCAACCTCCAGGCGCTGCTGCTGGCGCGCGAGGAGGCCAAGACCGACGACCTCGCGGAACTCCGCGTCCTCACCTCCGAGGTCAGCCACTTCAGCGTCACGAAGTCGGCCAGGCTGCTCGGCCTGGCCCCGGATGCGGTCGTCTCCCTCCCGGTGGACCACGACAAGCGGCTGCAGACCGTCGCCCTCGCCCGCGAGCTGGAGCGCTGCGCGCGCGACGGGCTGACCGTCATGGCCGTCGTCGCCACCGCCGGCACCACCGACTTCGGCTCCATCGACCCGCTGCCCGAGATCGCCGAGCTGTGCGACCGGTTCGGGGTGTGGCTGCACGTCGACGCGGCCTACGGCTGCGGGCTGCTCGTCTCCCGCAGACACCGCGGCCGCATCGACGGCATCGAGCGCGCCGACTCGGTCACCGTCGACTACCACAAGTCCTTCTTCCAGCCGGTGAGTTCGTCCGCCGTGCTGGTCCGGGACGCGCACACCCTGCGGCACGCCACCTACCACGCGGAGTACCTCAACCCCCGCCGCATGACTGAGGAACGCATCCCCAACCAGGTCGACAAGTCCCTGCAGACCACCCGCCGCTTCGACGCGCTCAAGCTGTGGATGACGCTGCGCACCATGGGCGCCGACGGCATCGGCGCACTCTTCGACGAGGTCTGCGACCTGGCGGCGGCGGGCTGGGAGCTGCTGGCCGCCGACCCGCGCTTCGACGTCGTGGTCCGGCCGTCCCTGTCCACCCTCGTCTTCCGCTGCGTCCCCGCGGAGATCGCCGACCCGGCCGAGATCGACCGCGCCAACCTGTACGCGCGCGGGGCGCTCTTCGCCTCCGGTGCGGCCGTGGTCGCGGGCACCAAGGTCGACGGCCGCCACTACCTGAAGTTCACCCTGCTCAACCCGGAGACCACACCGGCCGACATCGCCGCCGTCCTCGACCTCATCGCCGGCCACGCCGAGCAGTACCTGGGAGAGTCCCTTGACCGCGCGTCCTGAATCCCCGCACCGGAGTCACGACTTCGTCGGCATCGGGCTCGGCCCCTTCAACCTGGGTCTCGCCTGCCTCACCGAGCCGATCGCCGAACTCGACGGGGTCTTCCTGGAGTCCAAGCCCGACTTCGAGTGGCACTCCGGGATGTTCCTCGAAGGCGCCCACCTCCAGACCCCGTTCCTGTCGGACCTGGTCACCCTGGCCGACCCGACGTCGCCGTACTCCTTCCTCAACTACCTGAAGGAGCAGGGCCGTCTGTACCCGTTCTACATCCGCGAGAACTTCTATCCGCTCCGCGTCGAGTACGACGCCTACTGCCGCTGGGCGGCCGGCAGGCTGAGCAGCGTCCGCTTCGACACGACGGTCACCGAGGTGACGTACGAGGACGAGGACGAGGTCTACGTCGTACGCACCACGGCCGGTGAGGAGTTCCGCGCCCGCCACCTGATCCTCGGCACCGGCACGCCCCCGCACATCCCGGAGGCCTGCCGCGGTCTGGGCGGCGACTTCCTCCACAATTCCCGCTATCTGCGGCACAAGGCAGAGCTCCAGGCGAAGGAGTCGATCACGCTGGTCGGCGGCGGGCAGTCCGCCGCAGAGATCTATCACGACCTGCTCGGCGAGATCGACGTCCACGGCTACCGGCTGAACTGGGTCACCCGCTCCCCGCGCTTCTTCCCACTGGAGTACACGAAGCTCACGCTGGAGATGACGAGCCCGGAGTACGTCGACTACTTCCACGCCCTGCCGGAAGCGACCCGCTACCGCCTCACGGACCGGCAGAAGGGCCTGTTCAAGGGCATCGACGGCGACCTGATCAACGACATCTTCGACCTGCTGTACCAGAAAAGCCTCGCCGGCCCGCTCCCCACTCGCCTGCTCACCAACTCCTCCCTCACCAGCGCGCGTCACGACAACGGCACGTACACCCTGGGTCTGCGCCAGGAGGAGCAGGAGAAGGACTACGAGCTGCGCTCCGAGGGCCTGATCCTGGCCACCGGTTACCGGTACAGCGAGCCGGAGTTCCTGAAGCCCGTCCGCGACCGGCTGCGCTACGACGCGCACGGCAACTTCGACGTCGCCCGCAACTACGCCATCGACACCACCGGCCGAGGCGTCTTCCTCCAGAACGCCGGGGTGCACACCCACAGCATCACCAGCCCCGACCTGGGCATGGGCGCCTACCGCAACAGCTACATCATCCGTGAGCTGCTCGGCAGCGCGTACTACCCGGTCGAGAAGACGATCGCGTTCCAGGAGTTCGCAGCATGACCTTCACGTTCCGCCCGCTGAACCCCGCCCAGGACGCAGAGCTGCTGCACGCCTGGGTCACCCACCCCAAGGCCGCCTTCTGGATGATGCGGGACGCCTCGGTGGCGGACGTCGAGCGGGCCTACGGCGAGATCGCGGCCGACGAACACCACCACGCCCTGCTCGGGCTGCTGGACGAGGCCCCCGTCCTCCTCCTGGAGAGGTACGACCCGGCCCGTCGCGAGCTGGTCGGGCTGTACGAGGCCGAACCCGGCGACGTCGGCATGCACTTCCTCGTCGCGCCCGCGGTCACGCCCGTGCACGGGTTCACGCGCGCCGTCATCACCGCCGTGATGGCACACCTCTTCGCCGACCCGGCCACCGCCCGGGTCGTCGTCGAGCCGGACGTCCGCAACACGGCCGTACACGCCCTGAACGAGGCCGTCGGGTTCGTGCCCGAACGGGAGATCCGGAAGCCGGAGAAGAAGGCGTTGCTGAGTTTCTGCACCCGCGAGCAGTTCGAGAAGGCGGTGTCCGCATGAGCCTCGCCGACTCCGTGGCCCACCTCTCCCCCGAGCGCTGGGAGCGGGCCAACCGGCTGCTCGTCCGCAAGGCGCTCGCCGAGTTCGCGCACGAGCGCCTGATCACCCCGGAGCGGGACGGGGACGCGTACATCGTCCGCAGCGACGACGGCCTCACCGGCTACCGCTTCACCGCCGTCCGCCACGCCCTCGACCACTGGCAGGTGGACGCCGCCTCGATCACCCGCACCCGCGGCGGCGACGAACTCCCGCTCGCCGCCCTGGACTTCCTCATCGAGCTGAAGCAGACGCTGGGCCTGAGCGACGAGGTCCTCCCGGTCTACCTGGAGGAGATCTCCGCCACCCTCTCCGGCACCTGCTACAAGCTCACCAAGCCGCAGGTCACCTCCGCCGGCCTCGCGGCGAGCGGCTTCCAGGCGATCGAGACCGGCATGACCGAGGGCCACCCCTGCTTCGTCGCCAACAACGGCCGGCTCGGCTTCGGCATCCACGAGTACCTGGCGTACGCCCCCGAGACCGCGAGCCCGGTCCGGCTGGTGTGGCTGGCCGCGCACCGCTCGCGGGCGGCGTTCACGGCGGGTGCCGGGATCGAGTACGAGCCCTTCATCCGTGGGGAGTTGGGGGACGAGACCGTCGAGCGCTTCGCCCGGCAGCTCACCGACCGGGGCCTCGATGCGGACGACTACCTCCTCATACCCGTCCACCCCTGGCAGTGGCGGAACAAGCTCACGGTCACGTTCGCCGCCGAGGTCGCCCGCAGGCACCTGGTCTGCCTGGGCGAGGGCGACGACGCGTACCTGGCCCAGCAGTCCATCCGGACCTTCTTCAACACCTCCGCCCCGCACAAGCACTACGTCAAGACCGCCCTCTCCGTGCTCAACATGGGCTTCATGCGCGGGCTTTCGGCCGCCTACATGGAGGCGACCCCGGCCATCAACGACTGGCTGGCCCGGCTCATCGACGACGACCCCGTGCTGAAGGCGACGGGCCTGTCGATCATCCGCGAGCGGGCGGCGGTGGGCTACCGGCACCTGGAGTACGAGGCGGCCACCGACCGCCACTCGCCGTACCGCAAGATGCTGGCCGCGCTGTGGCGCGAGAGCCCGGTGCCGTCCCTCGAGGACGGCGAGGGCCTGGCCACCATGGCGTCCCTCCTCCATGTGGACCACGAGGGCGCGTCCTTCGCCGGTGCGCTGATCGCGCGGTCGGGGCTGGAGCCGGTCGAGTGGCTGCGCCGCTACCTGCGGGCCTACTTCACCCCGCTCCTGCACAGCTTCTATGCCTACGACTTGGTGTTCATGCCGCACGGCGAGAACGTGATCCTGGTCCTGAAGGACGGCGTGGTCCAGCGGGCGATCTACAAGGACATCGCCGAGGAGATAGCCGTCATGGACCCGGACGCCGCGGTGCCGCCCGAGGTCCGGCGCATCCGCGTCGAGGTCCCGGAGGACAAGAAGCTCCTGTCGGTCTTCACCGACGTCTTCGACTGCTTCTTCCGCTTCCTCGCCGCGCACCTCGCCGCCGAGGGGGTCCTCAGCGAGGACGACTTCTGGCGCACGGTCGCGGAGGTCACCCGCGCCTATCAGGCCTCGGTGCCCGAACTCGCCGACAGATTCCGGCAGTACGACATATTCGCCCCGGAGTTCGCGCTGTCCTGCCTCAACCGGCTCCAACTGCGCGACAACCGGCAGATGGTGGACCTCGCGGACCCGGCCGGTGCGCTCCGGCTCGTCGGCACCCTGAGGAACCCCATCGCCGGGTTCTGACCCGGGGACGGGGGGCGGGCGGGCACCCCGGAGTACGGTCCTCCGGGGTGCCCGTCAGCCGTGGATCAACTCGCCGGCCAGGGAACCTGAGGCGACTTGTAGTACGTGATGCCCAGCGCGTCCCACCGCGGCCCCTGCGCCGCGAGCCGCACCTTGTAGCGGTCCCAGTCGTGCGTGGCCGCCGGCGACCAGCCCAGCTCGGCCGCGCCCGCGATCCGGGGGAAGGCCATGTACTCGATGTCGGTCGACTTGGTGACGGTCTCCGACCACAGCGGGGCCTCGACACCGCGGATCGCCGAACTCGGCGCACCCGGGAGGTAGGTGCCCGGATCCCAGTCGTACGACCGCTGCACCTCGACATACCCCGCCCAGTGCAGCCCCAGCGGGGTGTTCTCGTCGTACTTCATGTCGAGGTAGATCCGGTCGGCCGGGGACAGGATCAGCCCGGTGCCGGCCTGCGCGGCCTGGGCGACCTGGGCCTTCTCCGCGGCGCTGGTGCCGTCCAGACCCCAGTACTGGGCCAGCGCGCCCGGGACCGGGTGGGCGCCGGTCAGCTGGTGCCAGCCGATGACCGTCTTGCCGTACTTGGCGACGAGGGGCTGCACCCGGTCCATGAACGCCACGTAGTCGTCATGGCTGGTGGAGTGCGCCTCGTCGCCGCCGATGTGGAGGTAGCGGCCCGGGGTGAGCGCCGCCAGCTCGCGGATCACGTCGTCCACGAAATCGTACGTGATCTGCTTCGGCACGCACAGCGAGCTGAAGCCGACGTTGGTGCCGGTGTAGAGCGGGGGCGCCGTACCGTCGCAGTTCAGTTCGGCGTACGAGGCGAGGGCCGCGTTGGTGTGGCCGGGCATGTCGATCTCCGGCACGACCTCCAGGTAGCGGGAGGCCGCGTAGCGGACGATCTCCTGGTAGTCGGCCTTGGTGTAGAAGCCGCCCTGGCCTCCGCCGACCTCGGTCGAGCCGCCGTATGCGGCCAGGCGCGGCCAGGAGTCGATGGCGATCCGCCAGCCCTGGTCGTCGCTGAGGTGCAGGTGGAGTTTGTTGACCTTGTAGAGGGCCAGCTGGTCGATGTAGCGCTTGACCTGGCCGACGGTGAAGAAGTGACGGGACACGTCGAGCATGGCGCCGCGGTAGGCGTAGCGGGGGCTGTCCTTGATGGTGCCGCCCGCGACCGTCCAGGGGCCGGGCTGTACGTCCTTCTTCTCCACGGCGGCGGGCAGCAGCTGACGCAGGGTCTGCACGCCGTGGAAGAGGCCGGCCGGCGCGCTCGCCGTGATGGTGACGCCGCCGCGGCCGCTGTCGAGCCGGTAGCCCTCCGCACCGAACATGCCGGGCTTCAGGCGCAGTTGGATGCCTCCGCCGCCGTCCGTCGTCACCGGCAGCGGGTAGCCGGTGGACGGGCGCAGGATGCCCGCCAGGTACTCGCCGACACGGCGGACCTCGTGGGAGTCGGTGACGCGGATCCGCGCGTCACGGGTGATGCGGTACGGGGATCCGCCCGGGGCGACCGACGCGGGCGCCGGTACGACCCGGTCGAGCGGGACCGCCGCCCCTTCGGGCGCCGGCGCCGCCCCCACGGTGAAGGCGCTCGCCGCGGCGACGAGCAGCAGGGATCCGAGGACGCGGGTTATCCGGGGAGTCGTTCTGTGGTGCCGTCTCACATGTGCTCCCTTCGGTATCGGTTGAGACCGCTCTCTCGCAGTACCGATGAAACAATCCCCCTCATGGCGGAAATCATCCAGAAGGGCGGCACGTGGAACTTCGACAGTGATGCTCTGCGGCTGACCCCGGGACGGGACAAGGGCGTCGGTCTGCTCCGCAGGACACTGGGCGAACTGGTCGTCCCGCTGGGTGCGTTGGCCGGGATCTCGTTCGAGCAGGGCAGGAGGTCGGGGCGGCTCAGGCTGCGGCTGCGCGACGGCGCCGACCCGCTGCTGCACGCGACCGGCGGCCGCCTCGCCGAGTCCGACGATCCGTATCTGCTGACCGTGGAGCCGGACCGGTCCGGGGTCGCCGAGTACTTCGTGGACGAGGTGCGCACCGCCCTGCTGCTGGGCGAGGTGCCGTCGGGCCCGGTGACCGAGTATCTGCTACCGGGTCCGGCCGTCCCCCTCTGCGCCTCTGCCGGGGACGGCACCGCGAGTTTCGACGGCGACCAGGTGCGCCTGGAGTGGAACTGGAAGACGGAGGACGCCAAGTCCGCCGCCGGGTCCCGCACCCTGGCCGTCGGCGACATCACCGTCGTGGAGTGGCAGCCGGCCGCCGGGCTGGAGAACGGCCACCTGCGCTTCGGCGTGCGGGGCGCGGCCACCAGGATGCCGCCGAAGTACGACCCGCACGCCGTGGAGCTGTGGGGCTTCAGGAAGGATCCGCTGATGGCGCTGATCGGGGCCGCCGTACAGGCACGGCTGCCGCATCCGTCCACGGCGACGGCCGCGGACGTACGGTCATGGCTGCCCGGAATCCCGGAGCAGCGGCCCGCTCTCGCCCTCGAGGACGACCACGACGCGCTGCTGCGACGGCTGCGGGAACTGGGTGAGCTACATCGCACGGGCGTCCTGACGGACGAGGAGTTCGGTATGGCGAAGCAGGCGATCCTCCGGCGGATGTGAGCCATGTCACCCCTTTTGTCGTGACGTCAGCCACACAAAGGGCGGCCTCTGACGGGGATTCAACCAGCGCAGTGCCCGATATCGGGCAGGAATCTTGCGAATCCGTCGCCGGTACCCCAGGATCTACCGGGTGCACGACGAACTTGTTGATCATCTGACGCGGTCCACGCCCCTGAGCCGGGGCGAGGCGCTGCGCGTGATCCAGGACGTGCTCGCCTACTTCGACGAGACGACCCAGGACTACGTCCGTCGCCGCCACCGCGAGCTCCAGGCACAGGGCCTGGGGAACGCGACGATCTTCGAACAGATCGGGGCGGACCTGAAGTACCGGGCGGTGGCACCGCCGGAGCTCACGCTCAGGCAGCTGCGCCGTATGGTCTACGGCTAGTCCGGCGAGCTCACACCCAACGGAGCTCGCAGTCAATAGAGTCCACGACCGAGGAATGCCTGTATATGTGCGGAATTGTCGGATACATCGGCAAGCGTGACGTCGCCCCTCTCCTCCTGGAGGGCCTGCAGCGGCTGGAGTACCGCGGCTACGACTCGGCGGGCATCGTCGTCACCTCCCCCAAGGCGGCCGGCCTGAAGATGGTCAAGGCCAAGGGCCGGGTGCGCGACCTGGAGGCCAAGGTCCCGGCGCGCTTCAAGGGCACCACCGGCATCGCCCACACCCGCTGGGCCACCCACGGCGCCCCGTCCGATGTGAACGCCCACCCGCACATGTCGGCCGACGGCAAGGTCGCCGTCGTCCACAACGGCATCATCGACAACGCCGGGGACCTGCGCCGCAAGCTGGAGGCGGACGGCGTCGAGTTCCTCTCCGAGACCGACACCGAGGTCCTCGTCCACCTGATCGCCCGCTCCTCGGCCGAGAAGCTGGAGGACAAGGTCCGCGAGACGCTGCGCGTGGTCGAGGGCACGTACGGCATCGCGGTCATGCACGCCGACTTCCCCGACCGCATCGTCGTCGCGCGCAACGGCTCCCCGGTCGTCCTCGGCATCGGCGAGAAGGAGATGTTCGTCGCCTCCGACGTCGCCGCGCTGGTCGCCCACACGCGCCAGATAGTGACGCTGGACGACGGCGAGATGGCCACCCTCAAGGCGGACGACTTCCGCACGTACACCACCGAGGGCACCCGCACGACCGCCGAGCCGACCACCGTCGAGTGGGAGGCCGAGTCGTACGACATGGGCGGCCACGACACCTACATGCACAAGGAGATCTTCGAGCAGGCCGACGCCGTGGACCGCGTGCTGCGCGGCCGCATCGACGACCGCTTCTCCACCGTGCACCTCGGCGGCCTGAACCTGGGCGCCCGCGAGGCGCGCCAGATCCGCCGCGTGAAGATCCTCGGCTGCGGAACCTCGTACCACGCGGGCATGATCGGCGCCCAGATGATCGAGGAGCTGGCCCGCATCCCCGCGGACGCCGAGCCCGCCTCGGAGTTCCGCTACCGCAACGCGGTCGTCGACCCCGACACGCTGTACATCGCCGTCTCCCAGTCCGGTGAGACCTACGACGTGCTGGCCGCCGTCCAGGAGCTGAAGCGCAAGGGCGCGCGGGTCCTCGGCGTCGTCAACGTGGTCGGCTCGGCGATCGCCCGCGAGGCGGACGGCGGCATCTACGTGCACGCCGGCCCCGAGGTCTGCGTCGTCTCGACCAAGTGCTTCACCAACACCACGGTCGCCTTCGCGCTGCTCGCCCTGCACCTGGGCCGCACCCGCGACCTGTCCGTGCGCGACGGCAAGCGGATCATCGAGGGCCTGCGCAAGCTGCCCGAGCAGATCACCGAGATCCTGAAGCAGGAGGAGGAGATCAAGGCGCTGGCCGAGAACTACGCCGACGCCCGCTCGATGCTCTTCATCGGCCGCGTCCGGGGCTACCCGGTGGCGCGTGAGGCCTCCCTGAAGCTCAAGGAGGTCTCGTACATCCACGCCGAGGCCTACCCCGCCTCCGAGCTCAAGCACGGCCCGCTGGCCCTGATCGAGCCCGCCCTGCCGACGGTCGCGATCGTCCCGGACGACGACCTGCTGGAGAAGAACCGCGCCGCCCTGGAGGAGATCAAGGCCCGCAGCGGCAAGATCCTCGCGGTGGCCCACCAGGAGCAGGAGAAGGCCGACCAGACGGTGATCGTCCCGAAGAACGAGGACGAGCTCGACCCGATCCTGATGGGCATCCCGCTCCAGCTCCTCGCCTACCACACGGCGAAGGCCCTGGGCCGCGACATCGACAAGCCGAGGAACCTCGCGAAGTCCGTAACGGTGGAGTAGAAACTCCCGCCACGGCGGGAGCGATCATTGCGCAACCCCCACGGCGAGCAACCACCTCCGCGAGAGCGGCGCCGGCTTAGGCGCAAAAAAAGGGGACCCCCACGTGTGCCACCAGCACGTGGGGGTCCTTTTCGGTGCTGCTGTCATCAACCGGTGGCCGTCACTCCCCGGCCGGCAGCACGTCGCGAAGTCGCCGTAGGGCGCTGTCACGCAGTGACCGGTATATGCCCTTCACAAAGGCGCAAACACTTCTACGCGCAAGTAGTTTCCCGCTGCACGAAGGGAGTTGACGCAGCGCAGGACGGGTCAGGGGATGACGATGACGGGGCGCTGCGCCCGCTTGGCGAGGCGTCCGGCGACGGAGCCGAACATGCGCCCGACGATCCCGTGCGTGGAGCCGACGACGATCGCGTCGGCCTCGTACTCCCGCCCCACTTCCTCGAGTTCGTGGCAGATGTCGCCGCCGCGCTCGACGAGGATCCACGGCACCTCGGCGAGATAGTCCGCGCAGGCGAGTTCGAGCCCGAGGACCTCGGTGCGGTGGTCCGGGACGTCGACGAAGACGGGGGGCTCGCAGCCCGCCCACACCGTGGTGGGCAGCCGGTTGGCGACGTGCACGATGATCAGGCCGGAGCCGGAGCGGTGGGCCATGCCGATGGCGTAGGCGAGGGCGCGCTCACTGGAGGTGGAGCCGTCGAAGCCGACGACCACCCCGTGCTTGAAGGCGGGATCACACGACGGACGTGCCTCTTCCGCCGCCAGGGGATCGGCCGCCGTAGGGTCGGCGACCGGCCGCTTGCGGTCCGCGGGTTCGGGGAATTCGTGACCGGCCATGGCTGTCTCGGCGTATTGATCCTTGATCGGGTGGGACGACAGTGTGCGGGAGCTGTGTCCGGGAAACATCTTCCCAACCCCATACCCCCAAGGGTACGGCGGCACGCCCCCCTCGGCCCAGATCCGGCGCAGACCCGTGGGGGTTCACCGGAGCATGCACGAGCGGCGCCCGTAACGCAATGGTTGGTGCCTCGTGCAGGCGGTTTGCACGGGATTCAACAGACGGTGACGGCTACGGCTGCGTACAGTGACCGGCCGATCGAACACGCGTTGAACTCCACGAGCCGCCGCCAGGGCGGCGCCACAGGGAGTACGACATGTCCGGACCGCGCCCCACCCCCGAACCGCAGCCCGCCCCGGACACCGTGAGCGACGTGGTCCGCTGGGCCGTGTTCAGCTGCGTCCTCGTCCCCGTGGTCCTCCTCTGGTACGGCACCTCGCTCGCCGGCGCCGCGGGCACCGCCCTCGGCCTCGTCGCCGTCACCGGCGCCTGTCTCGTCCTGCTGCGCCGGTCCGAACGCGGGGCCGCACAGAGCGACACCGCACCGACGGACGCCGCACAAAGAAGCGGCACACAAAGAGGCGGACGTCACAACGAGGGGAGTACACCGGTCGACTGACCGGTTTCCGCGCACGCGCCCGTTGGTTTTCAGCCAACTTCTGGATGGCTGGCCGGACTTGCCGGAACCACTCCCCAACCACCGTTCCACCTGCACGGAAAGGGCCATCGAGGCCCTGCGCACCCTACGCGCTTTGGCCACGGCGACAAGGCGCACTTCCCTGCACGCTCCACGAGTGCAACGCTTCGTGATCGAATGCTTCACGCCAAGTTGCCATATCGACAATGTGTGGGGTGCGGAACTGGTCACCGCGACGCCGCGGGACCAAGTAGATTCGATCTTGACTGTCTTACGGCGGGGGACTCGTGCAGGACCGAGGGGAAACGTGCAGGAGCGACACAACCGAGGAGCCGCGACCACCGAGGGGGGCTTAGCAGTATGAGCCACGACTCCACCGCCGCGCCGGAAGCCACCGTCCGGAAGCTGTCCGGGCGACGCCGCAAGGAGATCGTCGCGGTGCTGCTGTTCAGCGGCGGCCCCATCTTCGAGAGTTCCATACCGCTGTCGGTGTTCGGCATCGACCGCCAGGACGCCGGAGTGCCGCGCTATCGACTGCTGGTGGCCGCCGGCGAGGAAGGCCCGCTGCGGACCACAGGGGGCCTCGAACTCACCGCGCCGCACGGCCTGGAGGCGATCTCGCGGGCGGGCACCGTCGTCGTGCCGGCCTGGCGCTCGATCACCTCTCCGCCACCGGAGGACGCGCTCGACGCGCTGCGCCGGGCGCACGAAGAGGGCGCCCGCATCGTCGGGCTGTGCACCGGCGCGTTCGTCCTGGCCGCCGCCGGCCTGCTGGACGGCCGCCCGGCCACCACCCACTGGATGTACGCGCCGACGCTGGCCAAGCGCTACCCGTCGGTGCACGTCGATCCGCGCGAGCTGTTCGTCGACGACGGCGACGTGCTCACCTCGGCCGGTACAGCCGCCGGGATCGACCTGTGTCTGCACATCGTGCGGACGGACCACGGCAACGAGGCGGCCGGCGCGCTGGCCCGGCGTCTCGTCGTCCCACCGCGCCGGAGCGGAGGCCAGGAGCGCTACCTGGACCGTTCTTTACCCGAGGAGATCGGCGCCGACCCTCTCGCCGAGGTCGTCGCCTGGGCGCTGGAGCATCTGCACGAGCAGTTCGACGTGGAGACGCTGGCCGCGCGTGCGTACATGAGCCGGCGCACGTTCGACCGCCGATTCCGCTCGCTCACCGGGAGCGCCCCGCTGCAGTGGCTGATCACGCAGCGGGTGCTGCAGGCACAGCGGCTGCTGGAGACGTCGGACTACTCGGTGGACGAGGTGGCGGGCCGCTGCGGCTTCCGCTCGCCGGTGGCCCTGCGCGGACACTTCCGCCGTCAGCTCGGCTCGTCCCCGGCCGCATACCGGGCGGCGTACCGCGCCCGCAGGCCGTCGGGCGACAAGCCGGTCGACGGTGCCCCGACGGGCCTGCCCGCGCCCGGCACCGGCGCCGCGGCCCCCGGGCTCGCGGGACCGGCCGGGCCGACGCCTCCCGTGCTGCACCCGGAGAGCGCGGTGCCGATGCAGACGCGGCGGACGGCCGCCGCGATGAGCCTGTCGGCGGAGCACGGCCGGGAGGGCTACGTCACCAGCCGGGCGAGCCTGTCCGGCCCGCGCGGCGGCACGTGAACCGGGGGGTGGGGGGGGGGGGGGCGGCGCCGCCCCCCCCCCCCCCCCCCCCCCGCGCCCCCCCCG